>MHZX01000053.1:184-13648 GCA_001828935.1 Rhodocyclales bacterium RIFCSPLOWO2_02_FULL_63_24 | reverse complement strand
TTCAAATCTAGAGTTTTCCGGACGTTGCGTCAAACCGGCGCTGCGCTAGACTCGCGAAAGATTCCCCAACGGAGCACAAGAACATGAAATACATCGACCACGGCGCCGGCGGCGCTGCCGACTGCATGCAGCTTGTCGACGGCCCGGCGCCGCAGCCCGGCCCCGGCCAGATCCTGATCGAAGTGGTCTGCGCCGGCATCAACCGCCCCGACGTGCTGCAACGCTTGGGCCGCTATCCGCCGCCGCCGGATGCTTCGCCGGTGCTGGGGCTGGAGGTCGCCGGCCGCGTCGCGGCGCTGGGCGCCGGCGTCACCGAATGGCAAGTCGGCGCTGGCGTGACGGCGCTGACCCCCGGTGGCGGCTATGCGGAGTACTGCGTGGCAGCAGCCAGCCACGCGTTGCCGATACCGGCCGGGATGGATTTTGCTACCGCCGCAGCACTGCCAGAGACCTGGTTCACGGTGTGGGCCAACCTGGTCGATCTGGGCCGTCTCAAGCGCGGCGAGCGGCTGCTGGTGCATGGCGGATCGAGCGGCATCGGCCTCGTCGCGATCCAGTTGGCCAAGCACCTGGGCGCCGAATGCCTGGTCACCGTCGGCAGCGAGGAAAAAGCCGAGTTCTGCCGCAAGGCCGGCGCGACGCAGGCGATCAATTACCGCAGCGCCGACTTTGCCGAGGAAGTAAAGGCCATCACCGGCGGCGCCGGCGTGGATGTGATCCTCGACATGGTCGGCGCCCCCTACTTGCAACGCAACCTGGCCTCGCTGCGCCGCGACGGGCGGCTGGTGTATGTCGCCTTCCTCGAAGGCAGCAAGGGCGAAGCGGACTTGATGCCGATCATGCTCAAGCGGCTGACGGTCACCGGCTCGACCATGCGGCCGCGCACCCTCGCCGAGAAAACCGCGATCCGCGATGCGCTAGCGGCCCACATCTGGCCCGCCCTGGCGCAAGGCCGGCTGCTGCCGCACCTGTTCGCCCGCTTTCCGCTGGTGCAGGCGGCCGACGCGCACCGACTGATGGAATCGAGCCGGCATATCGGCAAGATCGTGCTGGACGTCGCATCGTGACGATAAACGTCGATGTGGTTTCCGACGTGGTCTGCCCCTGGTGCTTCATCGGCAAGCGCCATCTCGACCGAGCCCTGGCTTTGTGGCACGAGGAACATCCAGCGAGCGAGGTGACGGTGCGCTGGCATCCCTATTTTCTCAACCCCGATACGCCGGAGGCCGGCGAACCCTATCGGCCGTTTCTGGAGAAGAAATTCGGCGGCCCGAAACAGTTGGAAGAACTCTGGCAGCGCGTCAGCGAGGCGGGGCGAACCGCCGGCATCGAGTTCGCGTTCGAGAAGATCGAACTGCGCGCGAATACGCTCAACGCGCATCGCCTGATCTACCACGCCCAAAACCATGACTCGGGAGTCGGCGCCGGCGCAACGGCGACTGCGGCCCTTGTGGAAGCCCTGTTCGCGGCTCAGTTCCTCGAAGGGCGGCACATCGGCGACCGCGGCGTGCTGGCGGATGTGGCTGCCGCCTGCGGCTGGAAGCGCGAAGCGATACTGCGCTACCTGGAATCCGCCGAAGATGCGGATGCGGTACGCAACGCTGTCGAGCAAGCGCAGCGCATGGGCATCCGCGGCGTACCCTTCTTCATGTTCAACAACAAGCTCGCCGCCTCCGGCGCGCAGCCGCCGGAGGCCTTGCTGCAAGCCATGCGCGAAGCCGGCGCCAACGCGCCTACTTGATCAGGCCTTCTTCCGTCATCGCCCGCTGCACGCCGGCAAGCGCCTTGACCCGCGCGACATAATCGGCCAGCAGCGGGCGCGCCATGATGTCGACACCGACCATGCGACCCCAACCGAGGATGGTGAACAGGTAGCCGTCCGCCACCGAAAACTCGCCCATCAGGTAATCGCGGCCCGCCAGTTTCTTTTCGATGACATCCAGACGGCGGCCGATCAGGCCTCGCGTGAAGGTCTTCCATTCCTCCGGAGCAGCGGGGTTGAACAAGGGGCTGAAGGACTTGTGCAGCTCGGTCGAGATGAAGTTGAGCAGTTCCTGCAGGCGCACCCGCTCGAAGCTGCCGGCGGGTGGCGCCAGTTTTGCATCCGGCGCCAGATCGGCGATGTATTGCACGATGGCCGGACCTTCGGTCAGGATCTCGCCGTTGTCCAGCACCAGCGCCGGAACGTAGCCGCTGGGATTGACGGCAAAGAAGTCGGCGCCGGTTTCGGTCTTCTTGGTCTTCAGGTCGACTTTTTCCAGGCTGTAGGCGAGACCGGCCTCGGCCAGCGCGATATGGGGCGAAAGCGAGCAGGCGCCGGGACTGTAGTAGAGCTTCATGGATTGTTCCTTTTTATGTGGGTGGGGTTGCTGCGGGGAACGCAATGGAAAGTTAACGTGGAACAACTCGTTCGGAGCGATGAGTGCTAGTCGAGCGAAGCGAGCCGATCAGTACCCCCCCGTGAGGGGGGATGGGGGCGGGCCTTCAATTCGCCTTTCACGTGTTTCATCATCGGCGGCGGAGGGCTTTCGCTGCCATGAGCGTTAGGATGACGCCCGCCGGCCCTGCCCCGCCGCCTTTTGCTCGACCGCGAATACGGCGGCCTCGACGCGCGAGCTGAGATTAAGCTTGGCCAGGATGTGCTTGACGTGCAGCTTGACGGTGTCGTGGCTGATGTCGAGCACACGGGCAATGGCCTTGTTCGACAGGCCTTGCGAAAGATGCTGGAGGATCTCGCGCTCGCGCGCGGTGAGCAGTTTCAGGGTGTCGGCCCTGGTCGCCGCGGCGTTACCGCCTTGCAGCAGGTTGACCAGTTTCAGCGTCATCGCCGGCGCCACCACGGTTTCGCCGCGCACCGCGCGCTGCACCGCGTCGACCACGTCTTCCGGTTCCATGTCTTTCAGCAAATAGCCCTTGGCGCCGGCTTGCAAAGCGGCGGCGAGATCTTCCTCGGCGTCGCTCACGGTAAGGATCAGCACCGGGCCGTTCCAGCCGTCGGCCAGCAACTGGCGCAGCAGACTGAGACCGCCGTTGGGCGGCATGTTGAGGTCGGTGATGATGACATCGGGCCGCGTCTCGGCCAGGATGCGCAACGCATCCTCGCCATTGCCGGCGATGCCGGCGACGGTGATGGTGCCGCGCTGCTCCAGCAGTTCGGCGAGGCCCTTGCGGAACAAGGTGTGATCGTCGACCAGCAGGACGCGAATCGGTTCTGCATCGGTTTGCGTGTTCATCCCGAGACGCCTCCTCCAGGCGGAAAGCTGAGTCTGACGCGAAAGCCGCCCTGCGGCAGATTGGCCACTTCGAGGTGGCCGCCGATCTTCTCCGCCCGCTCGCGCATGATGGCGAGGCCGAAGTGATCGCGCAGCCCCGGATGCTCCTGGAAACCGCCGACGCGATTGGCAATTGCGAAAAAGCCCTGCCCCCCCTTGCCATTGTCATCGACCGTGGCGTTGTAATAGTCGCCGGCGGCTTCCAGCGTCATGCTGGCTTCCGTGGCGCCGGAATGGCGGGCGACGTTGGCCAGCGCTTCCTGCAGGATGTGGAACACTTGACTCTCCTGCTCCGGCGCCAGGCGCAGGTCGGTGAGCCGGTTGTCGTAGCGCAGGGAAATCCCGGTGCGCTCCTGAAAGCCGCAGGCGAGACCTTGCAGCGCGTGTTCGAGACCCATCGGGTCCATCCGGCTGCGAAACTGCACCAGCAGCTCGCGCAAGTGTCCATAGGCATCGTCCAGCGCCTGGCCCATGTCGCAGGCATATTTGGCAGTGCGCTCCAGCGACTGATCCGAGATCGCGTCGTTGAGCATCGCCATGCGCATTTTCATGTAGGCCAGCGTCTGCGCCAGCGAATCGTGGATTTCGGCCGCCATCATCTGCCGCTCGCTGGTCAGCACGATGCGCAGGTTCTCGCGCTTGAGGCGCGCGTTCTCCAGGGCCATGCCCAAATGCTCGCCGATCGAGCGGAACAGCAGGGCCACTTCCTCCGGCAGCTCGAAGGCTTCGGGCAGGAACAGGTTGTAGGTGCCGAGCAGGCGCCCGGCATTCGACAATGGCACCACCACCATGGCCTGGCAGCCGGTGGTGAAAAAATCGCCGCCGGTACGCTCAGCACACGCTTTCAGGTCGATCTCGAACAGCGGACGATTCTGGCCGATGGCAATGCCGCACTGGCCGCAATTGCGCGATACCAGGCGCTCCTTTTCGACCACTGCCGGCGGCAATCCGCGCGAGGCGACCATCCGTAAGTGCTTGCCGTCGCTGGTCAGGACGCGCACCACGCCGGCGTCGGCCTTGGCCAGGCGGATCATGGTGCCGAGGAAACGACCCAGCAATTCGTCAAGATCGTCCTCGTCGGCAAGATTGCTGGATATCTCGGCGAGGACATGCAGGGCTTCCAGCGTGTAGCTGCCGGATGGATCGAGATCCAGTTCCTGGTGAGGCGTGTTGTCGATCCCGTTCATTCCGGAACCACCCATGCGCCGGAGTCGATCTTGTCCGCCCACATCAAGGCGGCGATAGTCTTGCCGTCGGTGATCTCGCCATCGCGCACCGCCAGGATCGCATCGGCGACATTCATTTCGATGACTTCGAGAAACTCGCCGTGATCGCGCTGGTGGCCAACGTAAATCAAGCCGTGGGCCCAGAAAATTTCGATGCGTTCGTCGGAATAGCCGATGCACGGATGCATGGTGGCCAGATGCCGCCAGAACTTGGCCTGATGCCCGGTTTCCTCGCGCAGTTCTCGCTTGGCGGTATCCAGCGGATGCTCGTCGGGATCGATCTTCCCGGCGGGAAGCTCGACGAAGATACGCCGCAGCGGATATCGGAACTGGCGCTCGAACAGCAGATTGCCGTTGTCGAGCGCGGCCAGCACCACGACGGCGCCAGGATGGGCGATCCACTCGCGGACCGCTTCGTGGCCATTCGCCAGGCGCACCGTATCGCGCCGCACATGGAGCAGCTTGCCGTCAAAAACCGCGTCACTGGCGACGGTATGTTCGATCAGTTCGGAATCGTCCATGCTTTCAATAGGGGAATAATTGATACTTGAACTTTCACCGGGACTGGGTATCTTATATTAGCTCTCATCGATATAGGAGACTTCCATGTCCGGACTCATTCCAGGTTTGAGCGCCGATGCTGTGGTGACCGTCAACCGGGTGCTGATACGCGAAGGATATACCATCGACGACCTCGAAGAGCGCGTCGCCATGCTCTGCGAGAACGTGAAAACCTACCATTCGGAAACCGGGTTTCTCGGCGGCATGGTGGTGCTCAACAGCGGCATGGTGTCCAACGAAGGCAGCACGCTCGGCCAGGCCGTGGTAAGCCCGCTGAAAGACCGCGAAGCGCTGATCATCACCTTCTGGAACTCATTCGACGAGCATGAGGCTTCGCACCGCAGCGAATCCTTCCAGCCGCTGTTCAGGAAGGTGCTGGAACTGTGCCAGAACGGCAACGAGGAAATCGCCTATCGCATGCTGTGGTCGGGCAAGGCCTATACAGCCAAGGAAGCGCGCGAAGCCAGGGCAGCGAAGGAGCGCTACGCGAAGGCCGCGTAGCGCCATTTCATTCGGGCGCAAGGGAAAATGGCGCCGCGGCCAAAAGGCCCGCGGCGTGGAGCTCAGCCTACAGCGAGCGCATCAGCGCGGTGGTGCAGACCATCATCACCAGGTCGGGGAACAGGCCGAAAGCGGCGACGGCGAGGCCGTTGAGCGAGAGCAGTAGGCGCAGGTCGGCACCCGCGGTGATGGGTGCGGAATCGACCGGGGTGTCGAAATACATCAGCTTCACCACGCGCAGATAGTAGAAGGCACCGACCAGCGAGAACATCACAGCGATCACGGCGACCGCCGTGTAGCCCGCCTTGATGGCAGCCAGCAGCACCGCAAACTTGGCGAAGAAGCCGATGAAGAACGGGATGCCGGCCATCGAGAACATGATGATCAGCATCATCGCGGCGAACCACGGACTGCGCTTGTTGAGTCCCTTGAAATCTTCGAGATTCTCCGCCTCGTAACCGGCGCGCGAGAGCAGCAGCACCATGCCGAAGGCGCCGAGCGACATCAGCACATAGGCGACCGTGTAATACAGCGCCGAACTGTAGGCATTGACCGCGGTGAAGGCGTCCACCTGGCCGCCAACGACACCCGACATCAGGCCGAGGACCATGTAGCCCATATGCGAAATCGCCGAATACGCCAACATGCGCTTGATGTTGGTCTGCGCGATGGCCGCGAGGTTGCCGAGACCGATGGACAGCAAGGCCATGATCAACAGCATCTTCTGCCAATCCACCGCCAACCCGAACAAGGCATACACCAGCAGGCGCAGGGCCATGGCGAAGGCTGCCAGCTTCGGTGCGGAACCGATGAACATGGTCACCGCCGTCGGCGCACCGTGATAGACATCCGGAATCCACATGTGGAAGGGCACCAGGCCCAGTTTGAAGGCGACCCCGGAGACCAGGAAGACCAGACCGAAGACCAGAACCGACTTTTCCGACTGGCCGTGATACAGGGCCTGCGCGACACCGCCGATTTCCAAGCTGCCGGTGGCGCCATAGATCATCGACATGCCGTAGAGCAGCAGGCCCGAGGCCAGCGCACCGAGCACGAAATACTTCATCGCCGCCTCGGTGGCGCGCGGCGAATCGCGATCGATCGCCACCAGGCCATAAAGCGAAAGCGACATCAATTCGAGACCGAGGTACATCGTCAGGAAGTTTGCCGCGGAGATCATCACCATCATGCCCAGCGTGGCGTAGAGCACCAGCACGTAGAACTCGCCCTTGTCCAGCCCGCGATCGGCCATGTACTGCCGGCTGTAGACCAGCATCATGATCACTGCGAGGTAGGTCATCAGCTTGAGGAAGTCGGACAGGAGATCATCGACGAACATGTTGCTGAAGGTCAGCGTGGTCTGTCCGTCGGAGGTGACCAGGGTGATGGCGGCACAGCCCAGCAGGGTGATCACGGTCAACATCGCCGCCATCCAGCGATGGGTAGCGCCGAAGACCAGGTCGACAAACAGCACCAGGAAGGACATCAGCAGGAGAAAAATCTCCGGCGCCGCCGGGTACAGGTCGGGCATCACGAAATTATTCAGCATCGCTTCTCTCGTGTCTCTTGTTGCCTGCCCGCGAAGCGGAGTTCCAGGCATGCGCAGCAAGTGTGCCGCTCATAGGGGTGCATTACAGTTTGCTCGCCGCAACATGCTTGAGCAGGTTATCCACCGACGCATGCATCACTTCGGTGAACGGGAAGGGGTATACGCCCATGGCCAGAACGCAAGCGGCCAACAGGCCCAGCACCAGGAACTCGCGGCTGCCGATATCTTTCAGTTCGGCGACGTGGGCGTTGCCAACCTCGCCGAAGACCACGCGCTTGATCATCCACAGCGTGTAGGCGGCGCCCAGGATCAGCGTGGTGGCGGCGGCGAAGCCAACCCAGAAATTGAACTTGATGGCGCCCAGGATCACCATGAATTCGCCGACGAAACCGGAGGTCGCTGGCAGGCCGGAATTGGCCATGGCAAAGAAAACGAACAGCGCCGCGAACTTGGGCATGGTATTCACCACGCCGCCGTAGTCGGCAATCATGCGCGAATGCATGCGGTCGTACATGACGCCGACGCAGAGGAACATCGCGGCCGAGACGAAGCCGTGCGAGATCATCTGCACCAGCGCACCTTCGATGCCGATCTGGTTGAAAATGAAGAAGCCGAGGGTGACGAAACCCATGTGCGAGATCGACGAGTAGGCGATCAGCTTTTTCATGTCGGTCTGCACCAGCGCCACGAAGCCGATGTAGATCACGGCGATCAGTGAAAGCGCGACAATCAGCGGCGCCAGGTGGTGGCTGGCATCGGGTACGATCGGCAAGGAAAACCGCACGAAACCGTAGGCGCCGAGCTTCAGGGCGATCGCGGCAAGCACCACCGAGCCGCCGGTCGGCGCCTCGACGTGGGCGTCGGGCAACCAGGTATGCACCGGCCACATCGGTACCTTGACGGCGAAAGACACCAGGAAGGCAATGAAGATCAGAATCTGCGGCCCCATCCCGATGCGCATCTGGTGCCAATCGAGGATGTTGAAGCTGCCGCCCGATTCGAGAAACAACCAGATCAGGGCAACCAGCATCAGCAGCGAGCCGAGCAGCGTGTAGAGGAAGAACTTGATCGCCGCATAGACGCGGTTCGGTCCGCCCCAGGCGCCGATGATGATGTACATCGGAATCAACGAGGCCTCGAAGAAGACATAGAACAGCACGCCGTCCAGCGCGCAGAAAATGCCGTTCATGAGGCCGGACATGACGAGGAAGGCACCCATGTACTGGGCCTGCTTGTCCTCGATTACTTCCCAGCCGGCCAGTACCACGAGCACGGTGATCAGGCTGTTGAGCAGGATGAAGGGCATCGAGATGCCGTCCACCCCGAGCAGGTACTGGACATTGAAGCGGGTGATCCAGGGTGTTTGTTCGACGAACTGCATGCCGGCGGTGCTTGTGTCGAAGCCGGTGTAGAGCGGAATGGTGACCAGGAAGCCGGCGACGGCAACCACCAGCGACAACCAGCGCACCAGCGTACGGCGTTCGGAGCCGATCCAGAACACCGGCACGGCGCCCAGAATGGGGACCCAGACTGCAAGACTCAGGAGTTGCGAATTCATCGGATTTTTATTCCATCAGGCCGGTGTGCATGAGTGCTCAGGCCCTGTTGAACCAGAGTGTCAGCAAGGCAAAGACGCCGAAGATCATGCCGAAGGCGTACTGGTAGATGCGGCCGGTCTGGAACAGGCGCACCAGCCCGGAGATCCAGCCGACGGCACTGGCCGACCCGTTAACCATGACGCCATCGATCAGTACCTGGTCACCGCCCTTCCATAGACCGCGCCCGACGCCGCGCGCGCCGCCGGCAAAGAACCAGTCGTTGAACCTGTCGAAGCCATATTTCTCTTCGAGAATGGTCGCCAGCACGCCGGATTTCTGCTTGATCACCGCCGGCAGGTCGGGACGGACGATATAGAGGTACCAGGCCGTCGCCGCACCGGAAATCGCCAGCCAGAACGGCAACGTGGTCACACCGTGGGCCATCATACCGAGCACGCCGTGAAACTCGTGCGCCATGGTGGCCATGCCCTTGTGTGCAGAGGATATGGTAATCGAATCGCCGAACCAGTTGCCGTAGAGGACAGTGCCGATCAGCCAGCCCGAAGCGATCGCCGGTATCGCGAGGAGAATCAACGGCACGGTGACCACTTTCGGTGTTTCATGCGGCTCGACCGGGCCATGGTGGCCGTGGTGATCATCGTGATGCGCGTCATGGCCATGGGCGTCATGCGCAGGCTCGCGGAAGCGCTCCTTGCCGTGGAAGGTAAAAAAGATCAGACGGAAGGAATACAGGCCGCCGACGAAGACAGCAGCCAGCGCGCAGAAATAGGCGAAGCCGGCGCCCGGCACCTGGGCAAAATGTACCGCCTCGATGATCGAGTCCTTCGAGAAGAAGCCGGCGAAGGGAGGCAGCCCGGCATTGGCGATGGCGCCGATCAGCATGGTGGCGTACGTGATCGGCATGTACTTCCTCAAGCCGCCCATGCGCCGCATGTCCTGCTCGTGGTGCATGGCGATGATCACCGAGCCGGCGCCGAGGAACAGCACGGCCTTGAAGAAGGCATGCGTCATGAGGTGGAAGATCGCCACCGAGTAGGCCGAAGCGCCCAGCGCCATGGTCATGTAGCCGAGCTGCGACAGGGTCGAGTAGGCGACCACGCGCTTGATGTCGGTCTGTACGATGGCGATCAGCGCCATGAACAGCGTGGTGATGGCACCGATGACGATGACAAAGGACAGGGCCGTGTCCGACAATTCGAACAGCGGCGACATGCGCGAGACCATGAAGATACCGGCCGTCACCATGGTTGCGGCATGGATCAGGGCGGAGATCGGGGTCGGACCTTCCATCGAGTCGGGCAGCCAGACATGCAGCGGGAACTGCGCCGACTTGCCCATGGCGCCGATGAACAGGCAGACGCAGACGGCGGTGATCAGCGGCCAGCCGGTGACGGCCTCGGTCATGGCAGCCAGCTCATTGCGCTTGGCGAATACCTGAGCGTAGTCCAGGCTGCCGGCATAGGCGGCAATCAGTGCGATGCCGAGCAGAAAGCCGAAGTCGCCGACGCGGTTGACCAGGAAGGCCTTGAGGTTGGCGTAGATCGCCGTCGGTCGTGTGTACCAGAAGCCGATCAGCAAGTAGGAAACCAGGCCTACCGCCTCCCAACCGAAGAACAACTGGACGAAATTGTTCGCCATCACCAGCATCAGCATCGAGAAGGTGAATAGCGAGATGTAGCTGAAGAAGCGCTGGTAGCCAGGGTCTTCTGCCATGTAGCCGATGGTGTAGACATGCACCATGAGCGAGACGAAGGTGACCACCAGCATCATCAGGACCGTCAGCGGATCGATCAGGAAGCCGATTTCAAGCTTGAGCCCCCCGGACTCCATCCAGGTGTAGACGGGGCCGTTGAACAGATGACCGGCCTGCACGTCCTGGTAGATCAGCACCGAGAGCACGAAGGAAATGGTGACGCCGAGAATGGTCACCACGTGGGAGCCGGTACGGCCGAGAATCTTGCCGAAGAAGCCGGCAAGGATGGCGCCCGCGAGCGGGGCCAGGGGGACCAGCAGATAGAGATTTTTCATGCCCATGTACCCACTAGCCCTTCAGGCTGTCGAGATCTTCGACATCGATTGAGGACAGGTTGCGGAACAACACCACCAGGATCGCAAGACCGATCCCCGATTCGGCGGCTGCTACGACCAGGATGAAGAAAACGAAGAGCTGGCCCGAAAGATCGTTGAGGTAGTGCGAGAAAGCGACAAAATTCAGATTCACCGCCAGCAGCATCAGTTCGATGGCCATCAGCAGCACGATCAGGTTCTTCCGGTTGAGGAAGATGCCGACCATGCTGATGGCGAACAGGATGGCGGCGAGTATCAGGTAGTGAGAAAGTGAAACCATGCCTTATTCCCCTTGCTTCGCCGACGGGGCGGGAAGTTCGACCTCGGGCGCCATCTTGACGATGCGCATGCGGTCCTTGGCCTTGACCGCAATCTGGTCGGACGGATGCATGGCCTTGGTGTCCTTGCGCCGACGCAGGGTCAGCATGACGGCCGCGATGATGGCGACCAGCAGGATCACGGAAGCGATTTCGAAGGGATAGGCGTAATCGGTATAGAGCACCCGAGCCAGTTCCTTGGTATTGCTGTAGTTCGCCGGAAGGTTCTGCGGCGGCAGACTGGCCAAGCCGAAGTAGCGACCGGAAAGCACCACCGCCATCTCGCCCACCATCAGCAGGCCGACCAGGGCGCCCAGCGGCAGGTTGTTCCAGAACCCCTGGCGGATGCGCTCGATATTGATGTCGAGCATCATGACCACGAACAGGAAGAGCACCATCACCGCCCCGACGTAGACCATGATCAGCGCCAGTGCCAGAAACTCGGCCTGCAGCAGCATCCACAAGCCCGCCATGTTAAAAAAGGCCAGCACCAGGAACAGCGCAGCGTGCACCGGATTGCGCGCCGTGATCACCCGCAGGGCGGCGAACACCGTCACTACGGAGAAAATGTAGAAAAGAATGGTCTTGAATTCCATGGCTGGATTAGCGTGGCATTAGCGTGAAATCACTCGTTCGGAGCGACGGGTGATTGTCGAGCGAAGCGAGCCGACCAGAAGCCTCCCCGCGAGGGGAGGATGGGAGGGGCGGGCTTTCAATTCGCCTTTCGAATATTTCATCATCAGGGGTGCCGACATCTGCATGAAAGTTAGCGGTAAGGGGCATCCTGCGCACGATCAGCTGCGATCTGCGCTTCGTTGCGATCGCCCACGGCCAGCAGCATCTGTTTGGTGTAGTAGAGATCGCCGCGCGCCTCGCCGTGGTATTCGAAGATGCGGGTCTGGACGATCGCGTCGACAGGACAGGCCTCTTCGCAGAAGCCGCAGAAAATGCACTTGGTCAGGTCGATGTCGTAGCGCGTGGTGCGGCGGCTGCCGTCGTCGCGCTCCGCCGATTCGATGGTGATCGCCATGGCCGGGCACACCGCCTCGCACAGCTTGCAGGCGATGCAACGTTCCTCGCCGTTCAGATAGCGGCGCAAGGCATGCAGGCCGCGGAAGCGGTTGCTTTGCGGCGTCTTCTCTTCCGGATACTGGATGGTGATCTTGCGCGCGAACATGTAGCGGCCGGTGACCGCCATGCCCTTGAACAGTTCCTTGAGGAACAGGCTACCAATGAAATCCTTTGCACCCATGATGATCTCTCTCGGCCCTATTTCCAGATAGTCAGCGGCGACATCATCCAGACGCCAACCACCAGAATCCACACCAGCGTCAGCGGCACGAACACCTTCCAGCCCAGGCGCATGATCTGGTCGTAGCGATAGCGCGGGAAGGTGGCCCGAATCCAGAGGAAGAAGAACAGGATGGCAGCCATTTTCGCTGCCATCCAATGGAAGCCGTTGGGCAGGAAGCCGACCGGGGACAACCAGCCGCCAAGGAAGAATACCGAGGTCATCGCCGAAATCAGGATCATGTTGGCGTACTCGGCGAGGAAGAACATCGCGAAGGCCATGCCGGAGTATTCGACCATGTGGCCGGCAACGATTTCGGATTCGCCCTCGACCACGTCGAAGGGCGCACGGTTGGTCTCGGCCACGCCAGATATCAGGTAGACCCCGAACATCGGCAGTAGCGGCAGCCAGTTCCAGGAAAATAGTCCGAGTCCGTAACCGGCAAACAGGCCCTTGCTCTGCGCACTGACGATTTCAGTCAGATTGAGGCTGTTCGACACCATCAGTACGGTGATCAGGCCGAGGCCCATCGACACCTCATAGGAAATCATCTGCGCTGCCGCGCGCATGGCGCCGAAGAACGGGTATTTGGAGTTCGATGCCCAGCCGGCGACGATGATGCCGTAGACACCGACCGAACTGATCGCCAGCAGGTAGAGCACGCCCGCATCGACGTTGGCCAGCACCCAGCCCGGCGAGAAAGGAATTACCGCCCAAGCCGCCAGCGCCGGCGCGATGGCCATGACCGGGCCGAGCACGAACAGCTTCTTGTCGGCCGCGGTCGGAAACAGCACTTCCTTGAAGAACAGTTTCAGGCCGTCGGCGATGGGCTGCAGCAGACCCCAGGGACCGACCCGGTTGGGGCCGATACGAACCTGCATCCAGCCGATGATCTTGCGTTCCCAGAACGTCAGGTAGGCGACCGACAACAGCAGCGGCGACAGGATCAGGACAATTTTGAGCAGGGTCCAGATCAGCGGCCATACGGGCTTGACCAACGGCCACAAGGAGCCGAGCAAGCCTTCGAGAAAGGGGACGACCATGGCTTCCATCACGCCTTCTCCACGCTCAGAACGGAGGACATCGCACCCAGGGCGATGGTATCGGCGTGCGCCGCCGCG
>MHZX01000053.1:0-168 GCA_001828935.1 Rhodocyclales bacterium RIFCSPLOWO2_02_FULL_63_24 | reverse complement strand
CGGGAAGGCCGGCATCAAGTTCGGCGGCAAGAATCACCGTAGCGCCAGCGCCGACTCTTACCCGCTCACCCGCGCCAATGCCAAGTTTCGCCAGGGTCGTTGCGTTCATGCGCGCGGTCGGCGCCGCCGAGTCGCGCGCCTGCTGCAGGGCGGGTGCGCGCCGCACCA
>MHZX01000052.1:1686-27273 GCA_001828935.1 Rhodocyclales bacterium RIFCSPLOWO2_02_FULL_63_24 | reverse complement strand
TGCCGGTGCTTTTGAGCGAGCGCACGATGTGCAGCAGGTAGGCGTAGTCGCCCTGCTTGGCCGGCGGCACGCCGAAGGTCTGGAAGCGGTCGTAGGGATCGTGTAGCGGGTCGAAGCCGGTACTCCAGCGCTTATCGGAAAACGGCGGATTGGCGACCACGTAGTCGAAGGTCTTCAGCGCTTCGCCATCCTTGAACTTGGGATCGGCCAGGGTATTGCCCTGCATGATCAGCGCGCCGGGGTTGTTGTGCAGGATCATGTTCATGCGCGCCAGGCCGCTGGTCGCCGCATCCTTTTCCTGGCCGTAGAGCGTGACATTCGCCGTGGCCTCAGCGCCGACTTTCAGCAGCAGCGAGGAAGAGCCGCAAGTTGGGTCGTACACGGTGGTGGCATTGCTGGTGCCGGCGGCGCCGATGCCGATGATCTTGGCCATGACGCGGCTGACTTCGGCCGGGGTGTAGAACTGGCCCTTGCTCTTGCCGCTCTCGGTGGCGAAGTGGCGCATCAGGTATTCGTAGGCGTCGCCGAGGATGTCGTCGCCCTCGGCGCGGTTCTTCGAGAAATCCAGCGCCGGGTCTTCGAAGATCGCGATCAGGTTGCTGAGCTTATCCGCCATCTCCTTGCCGCTGCCGAGCTTGCCGGCATCGTTGAAGTCCGGCATGTCGGCCAGCTTGTTGGCGTTGGCCAGCGGGGCGATGATCTTCTTGTTGATCCGGTCGCCGATATCGGGCTGGCCCTTGAGCGCCACCATGTCCTTGAAACTCGCGCCCGGCGGAATCTTGATCGGCGGAAACGGCATGTCGGCGTACTTGTCGCTGACGTATTTGATGAACAGCAGTACCAGCACGTAGTCTTTGTACTGGCTGGCATCCATGCCGCCGCGCAACTCGTCGCAGGACGCCCAGAGGGAAGAGTAAAGCTCGGATTTCTTGATGGCCATTGTTGTCGGTATCGCCGCCGCAGGCGCTGAATCTTAGCTCAAAGTCCGACCATTCCCCGGCGCATCCCGACCCAAATGCTCTGCATTGGCTTTGCCGGGCACCCTTGCGATGGCGATCGAAAATGACCCCATCCATAACAAAACGCGATAGCTAGTAGTGCGCGGCGCGGCTTGGCACGCCGCAGCCGTGTTGCCAGAATCGCTCCATCAATAATCGGTGGGGCACATGCGAACTTCCGTACCTGACACGAGCGCCCGGATTGTCGGCATCTCCTCGATGGCGACGCGCCTGGTGCTGGCCGAACTGGCCGCCGCGTATCGGCAGCAGGGCGGCGCCGGCCTGGCCGCCGAGGTGGCCTTCGAATCGGTGGGCGGCGTCGATGCGGCCAAGCGGGTGCAGGCCGGCGAAGCCTTCGACCTGGTGGTGCTCGCCGCCGAGGCGATCGACACGCTGACCGCCGCCGGGCGCGTGGTCGCCGGCAGCAGGACCGACCTGGTGCGCTCGGCGGTGGCGATCGCGGTACGCGCGGCTCAGTTTGACGGGCCGCGGCCGGACATCGGCTCCGAAGACACGCTGCAACGCGCCGTACTGGCCGCACGCAGCATCGGTTATTCCACCGGGCCGAGCGGCACGGCGCTGCTCAAGCTGTTCGAACGCTGGGGCATTGCCGACCACCTGCGCAGCCGCATCGTGCAGGCGCCGCCCGGCGTGCCGGTGGGCCAGCTGGTCGCCGACGGCAAGGTCGAACTCGGTTTCCAGCAGTACAGCGAAATGATGAACCAGCCCGGCATCAGCGTGCTCGGCACGATGCCGTCCGGCTGCGAGATCGTCACCACATTTTCCGCCGGCGTCTGTGCCGCCACAAAGCAGCCCGAGGCCGTGCGCGCCTTGCTCACCTTCATGCATTCTCCGGCCGCCGATGACGCCAAACGGTGCCAGGGCATGGAACCGGCGTGACCCATTTCCCCGCAGGAGCCCCGCAATGATCATCGACATCCACGGCCACTACACCACCGCGCCCAAGGCGCTCGAAGGCTGGCGCAGTCGACAGATCGCCGGCATCGGCGATCCGGCGCAGATGCCCGAGGCCTCCGAGCTGAAGATCAGCGACGACGAACTGCGCGAATCGATCGAGACCAACCAGTTGGCGAAGATGAAGCAGCGCGGCTCGGACCTGACGATCTTCTCGCCGCGCGCCAGCTTCATGGCCCACCACATCGGCGGCTTCAACGTGAGTTCGACCTGGGCCGCGATCTGCAACGAGCTGTGCTTCCGCGTTTCGCAACTGTTTCCCGACAACTTCATCGGCGCCGCGATGCTGCCGCAGTCGCCCGGCGTCGATCCGCGCACCTGCATCCCCGAACTCGAAAAGTGCGTCAGGGAATACGGCTTCGTCGGCATCAACCTCAACCCCGACCCCTCCGGCGGCCACTGGACCTCGCCGCCGCTGACCGACCGCCACTGGTATCCGCTCTACGAGAAGATGGTCGAGCTGGGCATTCCGGCCATGATCCACGTCAGCACCAGTTGCAACGCCTGCTTCCACACCACCGGCGCGCACTACATCAACGCCGATACCACGGCCTTCATGCAACTGATCCAGGGCGATCTGTTCAAGGACTTCCCCGAGCTCAAGTTCATCATCCCGCACGGCGGCGGCGCCGCGCCCTACCACTGGGGACGCTACCGCGGCCTGGCGCAGGAACTGAAAAAGCCCTTGCTGAAGGATCATCTCCTCAACAACGTGTTCTTCGACACCTGCGTCTATCACCAGCCCGGCATCGACCTGCTGACCAGGGTGATCCCGGTGGACAACATCCTGTTCGCCTCGGAAATGATCGGCGCCGTCAAGGGCATCGATCCCGAGACCGGCCACAACTACGACGACACCAAGCGCTACATCGAGGCGACGCAGAACCTCTCGGCCGAAGACCGCTACAAGGTCTACGAGGGCAATGCGCGCCGCGTCTATCCGCGCCTCGACGCGGCGCTGAAAGCGAAGGAACTCTGATCATGAGCATGAACAACCTCGGCATCGTCAAGCGCAACATCCTGCGCGCCGACAAGGCGGCGGTGGAAAAGCTGTCGCGCTTCGGCGTCGCCACAATCCACGAGGCCATGGGCCGCGTCGGCCTGATGAAGCCCTATATGCGGCCGATCTACACCGGGGCCTACGTCTGCGGCACCGCCGTCACGGTGCTGCTGCAACCGGGCGACAACTGGATGATGCACGTCGCAGCGGAACAGTTGCAGGAGGGCGATGTGATCGTCGCCGCCTGCATCAGCGACAACGAGGACGGCTTCTTCGGTGACCTGCTGGCGACCAGCTTCCGCGCCCGCGGCGGCAAGGGCCTGATCATCGACGCCGGCGTGCGCGACGTGAAGGACCTGACCGCAATGAACTTCCCGGTGTTCTCGCGCGCCATCAGCGCCAAGGGCACCATCAAGGCCACGCTGGGTTCGGTGAATATCCCGGTGGTCTGCGCCGGCGCCTTGGTCAATCCGGGCGACGTGGTGGTGGCCGACGACGACGGCGTGGTGGTGGTGCCGGCCGCCATTGCGCAAGCTACGGCCGACGCCGCCGAGGCGCGCGAGGCCAACGAGACCTCCAAGCGCGCGCGCTTCGCCGCCGGCGAGCTCGGCCTCGACATGTACAACATGCGCGAGGCGCTGGCCAAGGCCGGCCTCAAGTACATCGACTGATGGGCATGCCCGCCAACCCCCTGCAATGGTCCATCGGCCTCGTCGGCTACGGCGAGGTCGGCCGCATCCTTGCCGAGGATTTGCGCGCACGTGGCGTGACCAATGTTCTGGCCTACGACATCAAGTTCGGCACGGCCGATGACGCGCCGCTGCTGGCGCATGCGGCGCACTACGGCGTGCGTCCCATGAGCAGCCATGCCTTCCTGGCGCAAGCCGCCGACCTGGTCATCTCCGCCGTCACAGCGGATCAGACGCTGGCGGTCGCCGTAGCGTCAGCGCCGACTCTCAAGCCGGGCGCCTGGTTTCTCGATTTCAACTCGGCCTCGCCCGGCGCCAAGATCAAGGCCGCCGGCATGATCGATGGCGCCGGCGGACGCTACGTCGAGGGCGCAGTGATGACCTCGATGCCGCCCTATCGCAGCCGCGTCCCGCTCTTGCTCGGCGGCCCGGCGGCAGCTGAACTGGCGCCGCTGCTGAACGAACTGGGCTTCACCGCCAGGGTCGCCAGCGAGAAGCTCGGCGTCGCCTCGGCGACCAAGATGTGCCGCAGCGTGATGATCAAGGGCCTGGAAGCCATGGTCATCGAGAGCTTCACCGCGGCGCGCGCCTATGGCGTCGAGGACGCGGTGGTCGCATCCTTGTATGAAACCTTTCCCGGCATCGACTGGGAAAAGCAGGCTGCCTACTTCTTCCAGCGCGTCATCGAGCACGGCCGCCGCCGCAGCGAGGAAGTGCGCGAAGTCGCCGCGACGGTGCGCGAAGCCGGCCTCACGCCGTGGTCGGCGCAGGGCACGGCCGAGCGCCAGGCCTGGGTCGCCGACCTGGCCGATGCCGGCATCTTCGGTGCCAAAGGCAGCAAGGAATTTGCCCGCAGCACCGACTGGCGCATCGAGGCCGACCGCATTCTGGCCAAGGTCAGGGAATGACTATGGAATTCGAGAAAACGCCCGGCTGGCTCGACTGGTACGCCGTGCCGTCGGCGCCGACTTTCAAACTGCCGGCCGGCGCGGTGGACGCGCACTGCCATGTGTTCGGACCAGGCGCCGAGTTTCCCTTTGCCCCCGAGCGCAAGTACACGCCCTGCGATGCCTCCAAGGCGCAGCTCTATGCGCTGCGCGATCATCTCGGCTTCGCCCGCAACGTCGTGGTGCAGGCCACCTGCCACGGCGCCGACAACCGCGCCCTGGTCGATGCGCTGCTGCATTCAAAGGGCAGGGCGCGCGGCATCGCGACCGTCAAGCGCAGCATCAGCGATACCGAATTGCACGACATGCACGCCGCCGGCGTGCGCGGCGTGCGCTTCAACTTCGTCAAGCGCCTGGTCGACTTCACGCCGCGCGACGAGTTGATGGAAATCGCCGCGCGCATCGCGCCGCTGGGCTGGCATGTGGTGATCTACTTCGAGGCGGTAGACCTGCCCGAGCTGTGGGACTTCTTCACTTCACTGCCGACCACCATCGTGGTCGACCACATGGGCCGGCCCGATGTCGGCAAACCGGTGGACGGCCCCGAGTTCGAACTTTTCGTCAAGTTCATGCGCGACTACCCGAATGTCTGGAGCAAGGTCAGTTGCCCCGAACGGCTTTCGCTGACCGGGCCGAAGGCGCTCAACGGCGATGAGTATGACAAATTCGGTGCCTACCGCGACGTGGTGCCCTTCGCCAAACGCATTGTCGAGACTTTCCCCGAGCGCGTGCTGTGGGGCACCGACTGGCCGCACCCCAACCTCAAGGACCACATGCCCGACGACGGCCTGCTGGTCGATTTCATTCCGCATATCGCGGCCACGCCCGAGTTGCAGCGCAAACTGCTGGTCGACAATCCGATGCGTTTGTACTGGCCCGAAGAGAGGTAAATCATGGCCTTGGAAAAACCCTACCAGGACATCCCCGGCACGACGATTTTCGATGCCGAGCAATCGCGCCTGGGTTACCACCTCAACCAGTTCTGCATGTCGCTGATGCAGGCGGCGAACCGCGCCCGCTTCAAGGCCGACGAGCGCGCCTACCTCGACCAATGGCCGATGACGGAAGAACAAAAGCAGGCGGTGCTGGCGCGCGACCTCAACCGCTGCATCGCATCGGGCGGCAACATCTATTTCCTGGCCAAGATCGGCGCCACCGACGGCAAGAGCTTCCAGCAGATGGCCGGCAGCATGACCGGCATGAGCGAGGAGGAATACCGCGACATGATGATTTCCGGCGGGCGCTCGATCGAAGGCAATCGCCGCGTCGGCGAGGACGGCGACGCCCAGGCCCATCGCCAACCGCAGGGTAGGGCCGGACACCGGGGAGGTGGCTAGGATGAAAACCACCGCGATGTTGTGGCTGGTGCGCGATCGGGAGGGTGGGGCATTCTGCGCTGCTCATGTCCTCCGTCGGCGCCCTGCGGGCTCCTCCTCCCCCTTTACTTCGCTGCGCAGAATGCCCCACCCTCCCGATCCGGTGACGTCGACGCGGCCTTACGGTTGCAAAGCGCAAGCGTGCCCCGCCATCCTTGGCGCTCGCAAACCTTCGTCGCACAAGGTATTTCATCCATCGCAGGCGCACGCGATAACGGAGAGCAACTGACATGGCCCGCATCACTGCATCCGTGTATACCTCGCACGTCCCCGCCATCGGCGCCGCACTCGACCTCGGCAAGTCGGGCGAGCCCTATTGGCAGAAAGTGTTCAGCGGTTACGAGTTCTCCAAACAGTGGCTGCGCGACAACACGCCCGACGTCATCTTCCTGGTCTACAACGACCACGCCAACGCCTTCAGCCTGGAGATGATCCCGACCTTCGCCATCGGCTGCGCGGCGGAATTCGCGATTGCCGACGAGGGCTGGGGGCCGCGCCCGGTGCCGGCGGTGCATGGCCACCCGGAACTCGCCGCGCACATCGCGCAGTCGGTGATCCAGGACGATTTCGACCTGACCATCGTGAACAAGATGCCGGTGGACCACGGCCTCACCGTGCCGTTGTCGCTGATGTGCGGCCAGCCCGCATCTGACAAATTCGAATGGCCCTGCCCGGTGATTCCCTTCGCCGTCAACGTGGTGCAGTACCCGGTGCCCTCGGGCCGCCGCTGCTACAACCTCGGTCGCGCCATCCGCAAGGCGGTGGCCTCCTTCGACGCGCCGCTCAAGGTCCAGGTCTGGGGCACCGGCGGCATGAGCCACCAGTTGCAGGGTCCGCGCGCCGGCCTGATCAATCGCGAATTCGACCAGGCCTTCCTCGACCAGTTGATCGCCGATCCCGAAGCCCTGTCACGCAAACCGCATATCGACTACGTGCGCGAAGCCGGTTCGGAAGGCATCGAACTCGTGATGTGGCTGATCGCGCGCGGCGCCATGTCGGATGGCTTCCCGCGCGTCGCGCACCGCTTCTACCATGTGCCCGCCTCGAATACCGCCGTAGGACATTTGATTTTGGAGAACGCCAAATGAAACCCATCAAAGTCGCGCTGGCCGGTGCCGGCGCCTTCGGCATCAAGCACCTCGACGCGATCAAGCTGATCGACGGCGTCGAGGTCGTCTCGCTGGTCAGCCGCGAGCTGGAGAAGACCAGGGAAGTCGCCGCCAAATACGGCATCGCCCACGTCAGCACCGATCTGGCCGACAGCCTCGCACTCAAGGAGGTCGACGCGGTGATCCTGTGCACGCCAACCCAGATGCACGCGGCGCAGGCGGTGGCCTGCATGCAGGCCGGCAAGCACGTGCAGGTCGAGATTCCGCTGGCCGACAGCCTGGCCGCGGCCGAAGAAGTCGCCGCGCTGCAACGGCAGACCGGGCTGGTGGCGATGTGCGGCCACACGCGGCGCTTCAATCCCAGCCACCAATGGCTGCACAAGAAAATAGTCGCAGGCGAATTCAGGATCCAGCAGATGGACGTGCAGACCTACTTCTTCCGCCGCACCAACATGAACGCGCTGGGCCAGCCGCGCAGCTGGACCGATCACCTGCTGTGGCACCACGCGGCGCACACCGTGGACCTCTTCGCCTGGCAGACCGGCGGCGACATCGTCGCCGCCAACGCGCTGCAAGGCCCGATCCATCCCACGCTGGACATCGCCATGGACATGTCGATCCAGCTCAAGAGCAGCAGCGGCGCGATCTGCACGCTGTCGCTCTCGTTCAACAACGACGGCCCGCTCGGCACCTTCTTCCGCTACATCGGCGACAGCGGCACCTACATCGCGCGCTACGACGACCTGATCGACGGCAAGGACAACACGATCGACGTGTCCCAAGTCGATGTCTCGATGAACGGCATCGAGTTGCAGGACCGCGAGTTCTTCGCCGCGATCCGCGAGGGCCGCGCGCCGAATGCCAGCGTGGCCCAGGTGCTGCCCTGCTACCGCACGCTGCACCAGCTCGAACAGCAGTTGAACCGGAGTGCCTGAAATGCAGCAGCGCCGCCTCGGCGAGTTCAGCGTCTCGGCCCTCGGCCTGGGCTGCATGAACCTGAGCCACGCCTACGGCACGCCGCCTGCGCCCGAGGCGGCCGAAGCGCTGCTGCTGCGCGCGCTCGACTGCGGCATCAACTTCTTCGACACCGCCGCGCTCTACGGCTTCGGCGCCAACGAAACCCTGCTCGGGCGCGTGCTGAAGCCGCACCGCGCGAAGATCGTGCTGGCCAGCAAGTGCGGCATGACCGGGGTGGATGGCAAGCGTGTCATCGACGGCCGGCCGGCCACGCTCAAGCGCACCTGCGACGAGGCCTTGCAGCGCCTCCAGACCGATGTCATCGACCTCTACTACCTGCACCGCTGGGACCGGCAGGTGCCGATCGAGGAAAGCGTCGGCGCCCTGGGCGACCTGGTGCGCGCCGGCAAGATCCGCAGCGTCGGCCTCTCCGAAGTGTCGGCGCCGACGCTACGCCGGGCGCACGCCGAGCACCCGATCGCGGCGCTGCAAAACGAATACTCGCTATGGACGCGCAACCCGGAGATCGCCGCGCTCGACGCCTGCCGCGAACTGGGCGTGGCCCTGGTCGCCTTCAGCCCGCTGGCGCGCGGCTTTCTCACCGGCACCTTGCGCGATCCCGATACGCAACTCGAAACCCGCGACATCCGCCGCCAGATGCCGCGTTTCGAACCCGACAACTACGCGCGCAACCTCGACCTGCTGCCCGAGTACCGGCGCATCGCCGGCGAGGCCCGCTGCACCCCGGCCCAGCTCGCGCTGGCCTGGCTGCTCGCCAAAAGCGACACCCTCATTCCGATCTTCGGCACCCGGCAGCCGGAGCATCTTGACGACAACGCCGGGAGCGCCACCGTGAAGCTCGATCGCAGCCTGATCGATCGGCTGGATGCACTTATCAACCCACAGACAGTCGCCGGGCTGCGCTACAACGCGGCCACCCAGCAGGAGATCGACAGTGAAACATTCCGATTCGAGACCTAGGAGACGAAGCATGAATGGCGGCAAACAGAAACGGGTGATACCGGGCACCACCTTGTTCGACGGCGACATGGCGCGCAAGGGCTACGCGCTGAACAAGATGTGTTTTTCCTTCAACTCGGCGGAGAACCGCGCCGAATTCCTCAGGGACAAGGAGGCCTACTGCGACAAGTACGGGCTCAACCCGCAGCAGCGCGCGGCGGTGCTCAGCCTGCAGGTGCTGGACATGCTCGCGGCCGGCGGCAACGCCTACTACCTGGCCAAGCTGGGCGGCATCTTCGGCCTCGACATGCAGGACATCGGCGCCCAGCAGACCGGCGTCACCAAGGAAGAATTCAAGGCGAAGCTCGTCGCCGCGGGGAGAAATTGATGAGCCCCCCCACTTTGCGTGCATGGGATTCCGCTTCGCGGGCATGCAACGTTCGCATTCGCTCTCTGCCCCCCAAGGGGGCGTATGCCGCCTTCGGGGCGGCCCTTCAGGAGGCATGACATGGCCAAGATCGTCGGCGGCATCAACGTCACCCACGTGCCCTACATCGGCCGGGCCATCGCCAACAAGACGCAGCAGGACCCCTACTGGAAGCCCTTCTTCGACGGCTTCCCGCCGGTGCACGACTGGCTGGCAAAGCAGAAGGCGGACGTCGCCGTGGTGATCTACAACGACCACGGGCTGAACTTCTTCCTCGACCAGATGCCGACCTTCGCCGTCGGCGCCGCGCCCGAGTACCAGAACGCCGACGAGGGCTGGGGCATTCCGACCCTGCCGCCCTACCCGGGCGAGCTAGACCTTTCCTGGCACCTGATCGAATCGCTGGTCGAGGAGGAATTCGACATCGTGACCTGCCAGGAAATGCTGGTCGATCACGCCTTCACGCTGCCGCTGGAACTGCTCTGGCCGAACCAGCACCCTTGCCCCGTGCGCACCGTGCCGGTCTGCATCAACACGGTGCAGTTCCCGCTGCCGACGGCGGCGCGCTGCTTCAAGTTCGGCCAGGCCATCGGCCGCGCCATCGAATCCTGGGACAGCGCGGCGCGCGTCGTGGTGATCGGCACCGGCGGCCTCTCGCACCAGCTCGAAGGCCAGCGCGCCGGTTTCATCAACAAGGAATTCGACCTGATGTTCATGGACAAGCTGATCACCGATCCGCTCTGGGTGACGCGCTACTCGATCCCCGACCTGGTCGAACTGACCGGCACCCAGGGCGTCGAACTGCTCAACTGGCTGACCACACGCGGCGCGCTGCTGGGCGAAGTGGCCAAGGTGCATGCCAACTACCACGTGCCGATTTCCAACACCGCATCGGGCCTGCTGGCCATGGAAAACGTCTGACCGGCCCGACCCCAACAGAGAGAAAGCAATGAAAACACAAGTCGCCATCATCGGCGCCGGCCCCGCGGGACTCATCCTCGGCCAGTTGCTGCACAAAGCCGGCATCGACGCCGTGATCCTCGAAGCGCACACGCCGGACTACGTGCTGGGCCGCATCCGCGCCGGCGTGCTGGAGCAGGTCGCCGTCGACCTGCTCGACGAGGCCGGCGTCGGCGCCCGGATGCACGCCGAGGGCCTGCCGCACAACGGCATCGAACTGCTGATCGGCGGCGTGCGCCACCGCATCGATTTTCCCGGCCTCACCTGCGGCAAGCAGGTGATGGTCTACGGCCAGACCGAACTGACCAAGGACCTCATGGAGGCCCGCGCCGCCACCGGCCTGGCGACGTTGTACGAGGCGAAGCAAGTCAGCGTGCATGACTTCGACAGCCAGCGTCCGCGCGTGCGCTACCTCAAGGACGGCACCCGGCACGAGATCGAATGCGACTTCATCGCCGGCTGCGACGGCTTCCACGGCGTCTGTCGCGCCAGCGTGCCGGACACTGCCATCCGCAACTTCGAGCGCGTCTATCCCTTCGGCTGGCTCGGCCTGCTGTCCGAAACGCCGCCAGTGTTCGAGGAACTGATCTACGCCAAGCACGAGCGCGGCTTTGCGCTGTGCAGCATGCGTTCGCACACGCGCAGCCGCTACTACCTGCAAGTGCCGCTGACGGAGAAGGTCGAGGACTGGTCCGACGCGCGCTTCTGGGACGAGCTGCGCCTGCGCCTCGATGCGCCGGCCAACGCCGCGCTGGTGACCGGCCCCTCGATCGAGAAGAGCATCGCCCCGCTGCGCAGCTTCGTCGCCGAGCCGATGCGCTTCGGCCGCATGTTCCTCGCCGGCGACGCCGCCCACATCGTGCCGCCCACCGGCGCCAAAGGGCTGAACCTGGCCGCCTCCGACGTGCGCTACCTGTCGCGCGCCTTCATCGAGTTCTACGCCGGCAGCAGCGCCGGCATCGACCACTATTCGGATCGCTGCCTGCGCCGCATCTGGAAGGCCGAGCGCTTCTCGTGGTGGATGACCAAGCTGCTGCACAGCTTCCCCGACACCAACCCCTTCGACCAGAAGGCGCTCGAAGCCGAACTCGACTACGTCGTGCATTCCGTCGCAGGCAGGACGACGCTGGCGGAGAACTATGTGGGGCTGCCGTTTGAGGATTGACGCCGGCCCGCGAAGCGGAATCCCCGGCGCGCAGAGCGCAGGCAGCGGCGCGATGCGGCCCTGATCCCGGTCATGAGTCGGCGCTGATGAAGCAACTGCGCTACAAGGCGGTCGAGCAAGAAACGCTCTCCTCGCCGTAGCGGATGACGATACGGCGGACACACCGCCCACCGCCGCAGCGCGTTCAGCTATGCAGTTTCTCCTGCAACCAGACCTTGATCAGCGACTGGTAGGGCACATCGCGCGCATTGGCAGCGGCCTTGATCGAGTCCAGCAAGTGCTGCGGCAGGCGCAGCGAGATCGTCTTCGTCGTCGGCTTGAGATTCGGCAGGACGACCCGCTTCGCTTTCGACCAGTCGACATACGCCGTCGAATCCTGGCTTTCCCAGAACGCGCGCTCTTCGGCCTCGCTGGCGAAGCGGGGCATGGTTTTAGTCGGCTTGCTCATAAATCGTTCGCTCCTTGCGATGCATGTCGCGGGCCGAGATCACTCGGATCAGACTGCCGGCCTTGCGCAGGGTGAAAGTCAGGTGAAGCAAGCGGCCTTCGTCCGTCCGGCCCAAGGCATGGTGCCGGGCCTCACGCTGGCTGTGCTTCTCGTCGTCCAACAGCAGCAACGGGGCGTTGAAGAAAACCTGCTCGGTTTCCGCCATCGAGACGCCATGCTTCTCGTTCTTCCGTGCGTTGCCGTCGTCCCAGTCGAAGCCCGTAATTCCGGCGAGATCAATCATGGATGTATATTAGTATCATATACGTTCGCTTGCAAGCCATTCCCAGGCGTCACGTCCGGCCCGCAAAGTCGGCGCTGGCGATACGACGATTGGTGATGCCATGAAAATCATTGCGACGCTGACCCCAAATCACTCAGGTTCAAAATCAACTTGAGCTTGAAGTGAGTCTCCGCGCCGCTATTGAGCGTCAGAAAGGACCATCAAGATTATTGAGATCAACCATTGAGTCCAGTTTTTCCTGCCTTCGAAATAGCCTTCTAAGGGCTTTCTGTTGCCCTTCATCGCAAACCTCGATCATTGCCGAAAGAGTCTCTTTGGCATCTCCCACCATGCCTGTATTAACTATCCGGTCTTCAATGATGGTCCCGATGTCGTCAGACTTCATGGCAACTAGAACTAAGACACCTCTCCACCACGGGTCAGGCAAACGCACAACAATTTCTGCTTGACGGTTCGTATAGAGCTCGTCAGCGGCCAGATATTCTTGGTAGCTTAAGTGGCCGAAACCTAATGCATCGTCTACGTCTCTAACAAGAACATTGCATGGCCGTTCAAGCTCATCAAGAGCTACTTCGACGACTTCCTGACGGTACTTTTTGGCAAGCGTAGTAACGACGTGTTTGCGAATGTCACTCCGGTGAGCAGACCTAAGGCGCCTGAAGTGCAGGTAATAGGCAATCTTCTTGCTCACGTCCTCCAGGCATCCACGTGATGACTTGACCCGACGCAATTGCTTTTTGGCGTCATATGCCCCCCAAAGCAATTCGAATCTCTCCTTATACAGCGCGTTTTTCGTTTCAGGCAACACCACACCGTTGCGAGCAAGTACGCAAAGAATGGTGGCCATTAGCGGTGTTTGCGCAACCGAAAACAGAGTTGGATTTGATTCGAGATGAGCAATCACCTCACTCGCTAGCACAACCTCATTCCGCAAGAAGTCACTGACAAATCTGATGACCTGCTCACGACTGAACGGGAGGAGTACGAGATTAAATAGCCCGATCTCCGCCAATTCTGGCACCGCAAAACGCGATGACGCAATAACCTGCAACGCCTGCCCTTTACGAATTCGAAGCTCAGTAATCAGGTCAACGATCCAGCGAGTCAAGCCTTCGGCTTCATCAATACCGTCCATAACAAGTACAAGCTTCTTTGATCCGTCGATCTTTTCTCTGACAAACTGTGAAGTGACGCCTCGCTGTCCGGACCGAAATAGACGTGCCACTTCATCGCATAGCCTGGCTACAGGGGTTTGCTGGCCATCCGCGTTGTCAGTGGCTCCGAACCGGGCGAGTGGCAAGAACAAGACCTCTTCGTTTGCTGCTCGCGCCGAGTACCGTTGGCGGGCAAACATCTCAAGGGTGGTGGACTTTCCAGCGCCGGCGTTTCCTGTAACCAGAACATCCACACCCGAGTTCAACAGTCCTAACACGCATGCGCCAAGGCGATAGTCGTCCAATTCACCCCTTGAGCGCGGCACAAGTATTTCGGAAAGTTCTTCAACAGATGAGAAGGCGTCGATTGCGAACAGATACTTCCTCGTGTCCTCAAGGAGATTTCTAGCGTAGCCACGATCGGATGCTATGCGCGGAGACTTGAATCGCTGCCAAAGAGATTCTGTATGTCCCTGCAAGCGCAGCGCAAAAGTTTCGAGGTCGAAGTCCAATTCAATACTTTCCACTTGCACAATCCCCTTTGCCTGCGCCATCAATCTCTCTCCGCGGGCCTGCAGGTCACGGGTGTTTTCTAGCTCTCTAGCAATGGTTCGATCCAACTCAAAAAGGGGGCTCAGACTGTCATGCTCCAAGCCATCGGCAACGACTCGATTCGAGAGGGTATGAATTTGTGCTGCCAACCTATTCAGAGTCTCGTGCAGTTGCGCTAGTCTCAGACAAATTTCCGTTACACCATTCTGTACATCAAGATTCCGGTGGAACTGTGAAACGCAATCCTCCAGTGGTTTGCAGGCATCTTTCGCCTCAATTGCCAAGTCGAATGCTTCATCAATACTTAGTTCGGTTGCGTGGTCCCGTCGCCCCTTGCGCACGCGTCGGTCATTCAGTTCGATGGCCTTGGCCCCGAATTCTTGGGCTATATCGACGATCCAACTTCCAATTTCTGTCACGCCATTTTCTAGAGTCTTCAGCCGCTGAATGTTGGATGTTGTGTTCGCCTTCTGGCTGCGCTTGGCGTGGGCCTTTTCTAGCTCTACCCGTGGTACGCAGAGTATCGTTCCGATCAACTCCTCCATTGTTCGAATTGCGGCGAAAACGCCTTTCCACGATGCCTCTCTGACGTAAAAGTTGCTAACAGTCAGCGAGGGTACTAGCGATAGCGCTTTAGAGACGGTTGTAGCACCGACAGCGGCGTCAAGTTCAGTAAATATCGATTCGATATCTGTTAGTTCATTGCTGTTCAACGCATGGAGGAGTGGAAGATTGGTGGGATTGAGACGAAGAAACTCCGAGGCATCAAGCTTCGTTTGTAGAAGTTGCTCGGCGATATCTTGTCGGTGTTTGATCAACGACGTGGCAATCTCTGTTCCGTTGATGAATCTTGCCCCTTGAGCAAGGCAGGCACGGAACCCGTCGGGACTGGAGGTTAGTACGTCATACGATGGATTGTCCGCAAGAATTACGAAAACTTGGTCAGGACACTTCTTTGTACCATCCCAACGTAGGACTTCATTTCTCAGCGCTTGGTGCACTTGCACCAAGATGACCGGAAGTCCCGATGAATCAGAGGAAGTCTTCGACAATTTGTCGGTCTTCACGACGGCAACTATCAGATCTCTTTTTTCAAATCCTGTGTCTCTATAAAAGATCAAATCCTTGCCAACTTCAGTATTGCCGTGATGAAAGTCGATGAAGTGGTATCCCTCGGCCTCTAGAACTGGTATGACCACGCTTCTGGCGTAGTTGGGTTCCTGCATCTCCAAGAACTTCTGGACTAACTTCTCTTCCGTGGTGTCATTCACTCGGGCTGCGGGGTTTCGCCCCTTGTTTTTCTTATCTAATGACATTGGTAATCCCCCAATATTCCCAACCTCCAACAGACTATAGTATCGGTGATTTGAGACATATTCAGGGACAGGCCACGATTTCGCAACGACCTCCCAGCAGCATCGTCATCGCCGCCGAGTCGACAGCCATTTCTCGAACGATCCTTGACTCTCGCCGGACCGTTTGCCAAGCAGCAGTCCTTCTATGCTGATGTCTTCGTCGATATCGTCCCAGTGGATTCCCGAGCCTTGCCCGATTAGTCTCCAATGTTCGCGTTCCTCGGGCGTGGCGTTGGCAAGCCGGGGATACCAGCCGAGCGGAGCGGACAGCGTTCTGCCGTCTTCCAGGTCCACGGTCAGAGCGTTCTCGGTCACCGATACGTGCTGAGCATTCGGGATAGCGATTTCAGTTTGCGAAATAATCATTCCAGCCTCCATCAGGGCATACGGTGTTCAGCGCCGCATTACCAACCGCCGTTCCGCCGGCGCCGACTCTTATCTGAATGGCCATCAATTGTAGAGACAACGTTTCATCCCGCCACTTGCGCCGGCAGGAACAACAGCAGCGGATTATCCGGCGCGACGACAAAGCCGAAGCGCAAGTAGTAGCCAGCGGCTTGTTGGTCCAGCGCATCGACAAACCGGCCGATGCCGCCTACCTCCTGGCAGATCGAAGCTGCCCGCTTGAGCGCGTCGATCAGCAGCAGCTCGCCAAGGCCCTTGCCCCGATAGACCACGTCGACAGCCACGCGTCCCAGGCGCACGCCCGGAATGCGGCGCAGCAGTTTCTTGCGCCGCGCGGTCGGCAAGTGACGATTCTCGCGTTCGGCCAGCATCAGGGCGCAGTAGCCGCAACGGCCTTCCGATGGCGCTTGATGGCGGCCTTGAGCCGGGCGTTGGGCTTGGGCGGATTTTCCATCAGGTCGAGCAGCCAGTTCCAGTCGCGAGTGGAAAGCCGAATCACCTCTTCCCGCTCGATGACGACCTGGGCTTCTTTCAGTGCGGCTTGTATCAGGAATTGGTTGACGGTGGCGCCGGATAATTCGGCGGCGCGGCACAGCGTTTCATAGACATTGTGAGGGACACGGGCACCGATACGGTCCTGCTTGGGCCGGGCGGGTTCCATGATTTCCTCCTTGTCGATCGATTTCGGCCAGCGTAGCACTGTCGCCAAAATGGCGCCATGGCGAATTCTGGCGTTCAACGATTCCGGGGCTGCGTCGGATTGATTTTCCTCGCGCCACAAATCGCCTTGTTCCGCGCTTGCTTCGGCGCGCCGCCAGCGCCGACTTCCTCAGTCGCTTCGGCGGTCGTCGATGCGCCCAACCTCAGGCACCCTCGCGTTCCGCAAGGCGACGCAGGACGAGGGGAAATGCGCCGGTCAGGAAGCAGGCGACGGCCGACACGATCAGCGCCCAGCCGGCCATGTCGTCGCCAAACAGCGGATGAACGCCCTTCAGCATTCCCGCCAGCGCAGCGGCGCCCGCCAGCAGGCAGATGGCTCCGAGCAGGGTGAAGACGATGAAGGTCCAGGGCCAATGGTGCGGTTTCATGCTTCACTCCGGGCAGAACGGGGCGGAGTCATATTGATCTCAAACACGAAGCTCATCCCCTCGGCCCGAAAACTCAGCCCGGCGCCGCGACCTGGGGTTGCAAACCGAGACGGCGGGCGGTCTTGGCGTAGCGGGTGTCGAATGTCGCCAGGCCGGCGCACAGGCCGGACTGGGCCAGATGCAACGCATCGGAGAAGTCCAGACCCTGGCGATACCAGGCAAGCGCTTGGCTGACCGCGGCGGCGCGGTCGACGGTCAGGTTCTCGACAGCAAGCATGTCCTCGAACACTGCCGCGATGTCTTCCGACGGCATGCCGTAGGCGCCGCGCAGCACCCATTCGAGTTCTTCGATCACGGTCACCGGCACGAAGAGTTGCCGGCCCGACGACAGCAGGGCCTGGGCGCGCTTTCTTTGCGCCTTGGTCGCCGCGTCGGCGTCGAGCTCTGCCGCGATGGCGCGGGCAAGGACATTGGTGTCCAGCGCAATCACGGCTTGCCTTGCTTCTTCGCCACCGCCAGTCCCTGCAAGTCCTCGACGGAAAGCGGCTTGCCGCGACGGGCTACGCGGTCGAACAGGACCGAGGCCGGCTTCTTTTCCGCGGCGCTGTCGGCGCGCACCAGGATGCCGTCTCCGTTCGGCGCCAGCTCGACACGGACGCGGGCGCCCGGCGCAAGCGACACCTGCCGGCAAAGCTCGGCGGGCAACACGACTTGCCGTTTGCCTGAAAGAGTCATGATGCTCATGGCCGCCTCTTGATGTTCATGGATCGCCAGTATGAGCCAGTTGCCCGCCTCGTTCAACCGCGTTCAACGGCGCGCCGAAATCCGCGACCAAGGCGCGGGCGATCTCAGGCGGCCAGTTTTGCACTCGCCAGTCGATTCAGGCTGACGCCCTGTTCGGCGGCCTCTGTCGCCAGGGCGCGATGCACCTGCGGCGGAATGCGCACACGGAACTCGCCGCTGTAATGCTTTTCCGCCAGGGGTACGGGAATCTCCTCTCCCGCCGCCTGCATGTCGGCTACCGCTTCGGAAACGACCCGCCGGATTCCTTTTAGCGCGGCTTCCGGCGTCTTCGCCAGCCACGACAGCGACGGAAATTCGGCGCACAGGCCGACGTGTTCGCGGTCCTCGGCCGACCAGGTAACGCGGTAGGTGTAGTGATCAACGCTCATTGCGCAGTCCCTCCAGTTTGTCGATTGCAAGCAGCACCTGCCTGACCTGATACGCCTTGGCCTTGCCTTTATCGTCCTGAATGTTGATCCGCGGATCGCCCACCCAGGGAGTCTTGAAGATGGCGTGACTGGTGCCTGTCTGGCGCGGCTTCCCGAAATACGCCTCGCAAAGCTTCTTGAGATCGCCGAACCGCACGTTGCTTGGTTCGCGTCGCATCTGGTCGAGGATTTTTCGAGAGGACGGCATGGATTCATGGTACCAATAGTGGCCCCTACTTTCAACAGAAACGGCCGGTCGGGATGCAATCGAAAGTGGTGGACGCCAAAGTAAAACCATTCCGTTAATCGGCATGGGTGCAGAAGTGGGCTGGCGAGGCGCTTTGCACCGCTCATGTCCCCCGACGCCGGCCTTCGGCAGCCGCAGCGAAGTGAAGGAGGAGGGACGGGCGTCACCCGGCCCGGGGAGCGTAGGCAGGGTTTCGCGGAGCACCGCTCCGCGCTGCCGGAGCCGGCTTGCCATGCCGGGCAAGCCGTGGACCATGAGCAGCGGTGGCCACCCGTCGCCCTCGGCGCGCAGACATTGAGCGCGCCAGGGTTTTGACTTCTCGTCAATCACTTTCGATTGCTCCCTCACCCGCGCGGACTCTTGCGGAGGATGCATAGATGCGCCAGCATCACCGCATCACATCACGCTATTGGATGCGCATCATGCGAACCACGCTGGAAATCGAGGACGATGTTCTGCTTGCGGACAAGGAACTGGCCCGTCGCGGCAGTGGCGGAACGTCTCTCCGCTGCGACGGCGACCGCGCATCACGCCTTCTGGCCGGACGCCGTCAGCATGCTCGATGCCGGACGCATTACGTGGAGCGCCGTGCTCGGCGCCCGCCAGGTGACCGATGTTTACCTGCTGGCGCTGGCTGTCGAACAGGGCGGACGGCTGGTCACGCTGGATCGCGCGGTGCCGCTGAAGGCTGTGCCCGGCGCCAAAGCCCGGCATCTTGCGGTGATCTGAGTTACGTCGTGCATTCGCGGGCCGGCAGGACGACGCATTGATTTGTGAGACGCGCCCTTGGGCTAGCGCGCGGCCTCCAACTCACGAACCACCTCCTTCTGGTAACGATCGACCAGACCTTCGGCCTTCATTTTTCGCAGGGTCTCGGCAAGCCGGGGCGCCAGTTCCGAACGACTTTTGTGAACATAGGGATATAGCGGCAGGCCCAGGTTCAGATCGAGCACCTGGCGATAGCCGGTCTCCCCCTTGAAGGACGGCTCCAGCAATATGCCCATCACCGCAAGATCGAAATCGCAGTACAGGTCGGTGCGGCCAGCTTTGAGTTTTTTCAGCCCCTGCTCGATGTTGGTCACGTCGGAAAGCAGTTCTGCGGGCACCACAGGCGTTAGGGTCTTCTCGCAAATTGCGACGCCGCGCCTGTATTCCACTCGCCAGGTGCCGGCCGCCAGATCTTCAAGCCGCCGTGGATCACCGGATTGCGACGCGAGGCCGAAGGCGTGAAGGACGAGGCGTACGTTGTGCACCGACTCGTCCACCCGCAACTGATCAGGATGAGCGTCCGCGTAGGCGAACACCCGACTGGCCTGACCATCGATATTGCCTTCATCAGCGATATACGTCAGCCGTGCAGTCGGAGCAGTGACCAGCGTCAGCGGTACTCCCATGCGCTTGAATGCTTCGTCGTAAATACGACGATACCATTTCCCCGTGAACGTTCTTTCATCGGCATCGGTGCCCATGACGAAGGGCTCTGAAGCCGCGACGTGCGCCGGAAAAACAATTGCGCTCAACAGGCTCAAGAAGAACACCAACAACCAGTGGGTATGGTTACGACGTCCCGTCTTCCTGTCCATTGCGCCAGCAACTCCCATGCGCGTTTTCCTCATGTTTTGCCCGTGCCCAGTCGCACGGCTTCACGTTGTCCTCAGGATATACATAGGACGCCGCGAGGGCAATCCGTGGGAAAAGCGTTGTTGCGAGTTCGTGATCTGTCTGGTTGTCATAGTGCCCCGAAGGGGGAATGAGAGGCAGACGGTCTTGGCGAAACGGCTATCGAAAGTTGCAAGTCCGGTGCACAGGCCGGACTGGAATTGCCGGAGGCGTTCAACGGCGTTCAACGATTTCGGGTCTGCGTCGGATTGATTTTCGTGGCGCCGCGAATCGCCCGGCCCGAGAGTCGGCGCTGGCGTCACGGCGATCCCGGCGTGCACCGCGCCGCCTCTTGTATGCTTCGCCTGTTTCGTCACCGAGCCCCGCCCGCCATGCCACTGCCCACCGCCGCCCGCACCACCGCCCAGGAACTGATCGCCTTCATCGACGCCAGCCCCAGCCCCTGGCACGCAGTGGCGAGCATCGAGCAACGCCTGCAGGCGCACGGCTTCAGCCGGCTGGAGGAAGGCGAGCGCTGGCAGCTCGCGGCGGGCGGGCGCTATTACGCGGTGCGCGGCGGTGCCTCGCTGATCGCCTTCGTGCTGGGCAGCCTGCCGCTGGCAGCAAGCGGCTTTCGCATCGTCGGCGCCCATACCGATTCGCCGGGGCTGCGGCTCAAGCCGCGGCCGGCGCTGGCGGCGGACGGCCTGCTGCGCCTGGGCGTGGAAGTGTATGGCGGGCCGATCCTGGCCACCTTCACCGACCGCGACCTGAGCCTGGCGGGGCGCGTCGTGCTGCGCACGGCGGCCGGTGCCGAGACGCGCCTGCTGCGCTTCGAGCGGCCGCTGCTGCGCCTGCCCAACCTGGCGATCCACATGAACCGCGAGGTGAATGAGCAGGGCCTGAAGCTCAACAAGCAGACCGAACTGCCGCTGATCCTCGGCCTGCTGGGCAAGGAGGAGGACGCGGAAGCGCGCGTGCGCACGCTGCTGGCCGATGCCGTGCAGGGCGCCGCGGCGGACTTGTTGAGCTGGGAGCTGGCGGTCCATGACGTGCAGCCGGGCTGCCTGTGGGGCGCGGACCTGGAGTTCGTCGCCAGTCGCCAGCTCGACAACCTGGCGTCCTGTCATGCGGCGATCGCCGCTCTGACGGCGACGCAGGCGCCGGCGGCGACCTGCGTGGCGGCCCTGTTCGACCACGAGGAAGTCGGCAGCGAGAGCGCGGCCGGGGCCGGCGGCAGCTTCATCGGCGACGTGCTGGCGCGCATCGGCCTGCAGACGGGCCTCGACGACGAGGACCGGCGCCGCGCGCTGGCGCGCAGCTTCTTCGTCAGCGCCGACATGGCCCATGCCTACAACCCGAATTTCCCGGCTGCCTACGAACCCGAGCACAAGGTGAGGGTGAATGGCGGACCGGTGATCAAGACCAACGCCAGCCAGCGCTACAGCACGCAGGCGGAAACGGCGGCCCGCTTCATGGGCCTCTGCGAGCAGGCCGGCGTGCCCTGCCAGCAGTACGCCCATCGCAGCGACCTGGGCTGCGGCAGCACCATCGGCCCGATCGTCGCCGCCGGCCTGGGCATCGCCAGCGTGGATGTCGGCGCGCCGATGTGGGCGATGCACAGCGCGCGCGAGAGCGCCGGCGTGCACGACCACGCCTGGATGATCGCCGCACTGGCGGCGGCATTCGCCAGCTGAGTTGGCGGCTTTCTAAGGTTCTTGGCGACCCGTGCCGGCCCAGGCTTCGTAGCGCGCCCGGGTTTCCTCGTTGGGCGGATAGAGGCCGGGCAGGGGCAGGCCGGCGGCGACCTGCGTCATGATCCATCCTTCCAGCCTTTCCTGCTCGACGGCGGCGGCGATGACGTCGTCCAGCAATGCCACCGGTATCAGCACGGCGCCGTCGCCGTCGGCCACCACGACATCGTTGGGGAACACGGCGACGCCGCCGCAAGCGATCGGCTCTTGCCAGCCGACGAAGGTCAGCCCCGCCACCGACGCGGGTGCCGCCGTGCCCTGGCACCAGACCGGCAGCCCGGTGTCGAGCACGCCGGCCAGGTCGCGGATCACGCCGTCGGTAACCAGCCCGGCGACGCCGCGCTTCGCCATGCGGGCGCACAGGATGTCGCCGAAGATGCCGGCATGAAGCCGTTTGCATTCGTCGCCACGGATGACCATCCACTTACCTGGACGCAGCGGCCCGTCACTGAAGAGTCGGCGCCGGCGCTACGGCGAACCGGGCGCAGGCCCGGCTTCCGGCCGAAGCCGGATTCCTTCAGCAAGCCGCCGGTGCCTGCTGGTCGGCGATCGCCTCGCCGAGGTAGACCCGCCTGATCAGGTCGTTGCCGCGCAGCTCCCAGGCGGCACCTGCGGCGATGATCTCGCCGTGGCCGAGGACATAGGCGTAGTCGGCGACCTTGAGCGCCTGGAACACGTTCTGTTCCACCAGCAGCAGGGTGGTGCCTTCCTTGTTGATCCGGCGCAGCGCAGCGAACATTTCGTCGACCATTTTCGGCGCCAGACCGAGCGAGGGTTCGTCGAGCAGCAGCAGGCGCGGCCGGCTCATCAGGGCGCGGCCGATGGCCAGCATCTGCTGCTCGCCGCCGCTCATGGTGCCGGCCGCCTGGTCGTAGCGTTCGCCGAGGCGGGGGAAGATGCCGGTCACGATGGCGAGCATTTCCTCGCGCTGGCGGCGCGCGGCGAGGTAGCCGCCGAGTTCGAGGTTTTCGCGCACGCTCATCTCGGGAAACAGGTGACGGCCCTCAGGCACCAGCGCCATGCCGCGCCGCACGCGCGCGGCCGGCGTATCGGCGGACAGCGCCTGGCCGTCGAGCAGCACGCTGCCGGCGGACGGCGGCATGACGCCGGCCAGCGTTTTCAGCAGCGTGGTCTTGCCGGCGCCGTTGGCGCCGACCAGCACGCTGATGCGCCCGGCCGGCGCGCACAGCGAGATGCCGTGCAACACCGGCAGGCCGCCGTAGCCGGCGCGCAGATCGCGCACTTCCAATTCGAGTCCTGCCGTCATGCCGCCGCCTCCGGACCATTTTCTCGATTCCAAATGCCACACTGTCGGCGGATTGCAGCACTCGCGGTCGGTCGCATCCCCGCTGCGCGGGTCCCCTGCTTCCTGCTCATGCTGCAGCCCGATCGCCGAGATAGGCCTCGATCACCTGCCGGTCGCGGCCGACCTCGGCCGGCTTGCCGTCGGCGATCTTGGTGCCGAAGTTGAGCACCGCAACGCGATCCACGGTGCGCATCAGGATGTTCACCGCGTGCTCGATCCAGATCACGGTGAAGCCGTGCTCGCTTCGCAGCGCGCGGATCAGCGCGGCGATCTCCTGGACTTCGGCCTCGGTCAGGCCGGCGGCGACTTCGTCGAGCAGCAGCAGGCGCGGATGGCTGGCCAGGGCCATGGCGATCTCCAGTTGGCGCTGCCTGGCCGGCGGCAGGCTGCCGGCGTGGAACGCGGCGTAGCGTTCGAGGCCGACCCGTTGCAGCAGACTGGCAGCGGATTGGGCGGCGGCGCAGGTTGCCGACGAAGTCGAGCGCGAACTGCACGTTCTCCGCCACCGTCAGGCTGCCGAACACGCGCGGCGTCTGGAAGCTGCGCGCCATGCCGGCGTGGGCCAGCACGTAAGGCGGGGCGCCGGTGAGATCCCGGCCGCAAAAGTGCAGCGTGCCTTCGGTGGGCTTGAGCAGGCCGCTGATGGCGTTGAAGAAGGTGGTCTTGCCGGCGCCGTTGGGGCCGATGATGCCGATGAATTCGCCTTCCTCGGCAACCAGATCGACGGCATTGAGCGCCGTCAGGCCGCCGAAGCGGACGCTCAGCCGGCGAATCTCAAGGAAGGGCTTACTCATGCGGCGGTTCCACTGCCGGCGCGGCCTTGAACCACCGGCGCGCGACGCGTGTGCACATCGCGCGCCAGTCGTGGCCGGCGATGCCGTCGGGCAGATAGAGCACCGAGACGATCAGCAGCACGCCGAGCAGGATCATGTAGAGGTAGGGCAGGGAGAGCCGCAGAAACTCGGAGAGCAGGCTGAACACCAGCGCGCCGAGCAGCGGCCCGCCCACCGTCAGCGGGCCGCCGACCATCGAGATCAGCACGGTCTGGAACACGATGAAGGGGTTGAACACGGTGTTCGGATCGATGTAGGTCCAGCGCACCGCCATTGCCGCGCCGAGCGCGCCGGCGAACCAGGCCGAGAGGCAGAAACCGGCCAGCTTGACGCGCATCGGATTGACGCCGAGCGTGGCGGCGCGCTCCTCGTCGATGCCGATGCCGCGCAGGGCGTGGCCGTAGCGGCTGGCACCGAAGCGGACGTAGGTGACGACCGCGAGCAGCGCGATGAGCAGCACGCTCCAGTACACGACGTTCGACGAGGGCGTCTCGGTCATGACGCGGCCGACGGTGCCGGACCAGGTTTTCTCGACATGGGTGATGGTGTGCTTGACCAGTTCGCCGAGGCCGTAGGTGATCACGGCGAAGTAGGCGCCGCGCAGCTTGAGCACGACCAGGCCGATGAGGAAGGCGAACAGCGTCGCCGCGAGGCCGCCGGCGATGACCACCAGCGGCCAGGGCAGGTGGGCGAGGCCGACGGCGGTGCAATAGGCGCCGAGGCCAAAGAATGCCGAGGTGGCGAGCGAGAGATAGCGCGTCGGGCCGCTGAACAGCGACCAGCTCACGGCCAGTCCGGCATACATCAGGCAGCTCAGCGCCAGCGACTGGACGAAGGGCGCATCGAGCGCGGGCAGGGCGGCCAGCAACAGGGTGGCCAATGCGGCCGCGACGAGGAAGACGTTGTCCTGTTTCATCTGGCGAAGAGTCCTTTCGGCCGCAACAGCAGGACGCCGACCAGCACGCCGTAGCTGATCAGGATTTTCAGTGAGGGACTGGTGTAGTACATGCCGAAGGTTTCGACCAGGCCCAGCAGCACGGCGCCGGCGATGGCGCCGGGGATGTTGCCGAGGCCACCCAGGGTGATCACGATCAGCGCCGAGATGGTGTAAGGCTCGCCCATCGCGGGCGTCAGTTCATAGACCATGCTCAGCAGGCCGCCGGCGAGTCCGGCCAGGGCCAGGCCGAGGCCGAAGCAGGCCGGATGCAGCGTGCGCGTATCGATGCCGACCAGCATGGCGCCCAGCGGCGCCTGCAGCATGCCGCGCACCGCCTTGCCGAGCAGGGTGCGCTTCAGCACCAGCACCAGCGCCAGGCTTGCGGCGGCCACGACGACCAGCACCAGCAGGCGGTTGGCGGCCACCGTCACCTCGCCGAAATGGACCGCCTGATCGAGGTAGGGCTGGCCGCTCATGCCGCCGCCCCAGGTCAGTTGTGCGGCGTTCTGGGCGATGAACATCAGGCCGAAGCCGACGATCAGGCTGCGCGCTTCCATCGCCTCGGCATTCGGCGAGGTCTCCGCCAGGCGGCGGAAGATCAGGCGATGCAGCAGCAGGCCGAGCAGGAACAACACGAGCATCATCGGCGCAATGAACCACAACGGGCTCAGGCCGGTGAGCCTGACCATCGTGTAGGTCAGGTAGGCGCCGAGCATGAGGAACTCGCCGTGGGCGATGTTCATGATGCGCATCAGGCCGTATTGCAGATTCAGGCCGAGGGCGACCACGGCGTAGATGCCGCCGGTTACCAGGCCGGCGACGACGAGGTCGATGAACAGGTAGGCGTTCATT
>MHZX01000052.1:0-1674 GCA_001828935.1 Rhodocyclales bacterium RIFCSPLOWO2_02_FULL_63_24 | reverse complement strand
GGGCCGCCACGAAAACCCTCGCCCCGGCTTCCCCCGCGGGGGAGAGGGGAAAAGGGCAGGCGATGTCAGTTCCAGACCTTCGGCACCACCGCCTTCGCCGTGGCCCGCGCCGGTGGCCAGACGATTTCGAACTCGCCGTTCTGCCACTGGCCGACCATGCCGGGGACGCCGACTTCCTCGGTGCCGTTGAACTTCATCTTGCCCAGCACGGTGTCGAACTCGGTCTTGGCGATGTGGTCGCGCATCGCCTTGCGGTCGAGGCCGACCTTCTCCACGGTCTGCTGGATGATTTCCAGCGCGGCCCAAGCGTGGGCGCTGGCCCAGCGATCCGGTTCCTTCTTGGTGACGGCGACGTGGGCGTCGAAGTAGGCCTTGGCCGCCTTGCTCATCTTCGGGTTCCACGAGCCCATGCCCATGGTGCCTTCCGAGCCCTTGCCCATGCGCTCGCGATAGATCGGGAAGGCGGTGCCGACGGCGGTGTAGAAGATCTTCGGGGCGAAGCCGATTTCCTTGGCCTGGCCGGTAACGAGGAAGTTGTCCGGCGGATAGGTGATGCCGATGAAGGCATCTGGGTTGGCGGCCTTCATGCCCTTGAGCATGGTCGACAGATCCTTGACGCCAAGCGGGTAGCTCTTCTTGTCCAGCACCTTGATGCCTTTGGCGGCGAGCATGGGTTCCAGCGCGCCGATGTTCTCCAGGCCGAACAGGTCGTCCATGTAGGCCACCGTGACGGTCTTTACGTGGTGCGCAGCGAGCATGTCCACCAGCGCCTGCATCATCGGCTTGGGCTGCTGCAGGGTGACGAAGTAGTAGGGCAGCTTCATGTCCACCAGCTTCTGCGACAGTGCGGTGGGCGCCACCAGCTGGTAGCCGTGCTTGTTGGCGACGGGCGCCACGGCGAAGTTGGCGCCGGTGCCCCAGGGCGGCAGCACCAGGTCGACCTTGTCCGCGGTCATGAACTTCTCGTAGCTGCGCACGATGGTTTCCATGTCGCTGCGGTCATCGACGCCGACCAGTTCGATCTTGCGCTTCTTGCCCTGGACGTTGAGGCCGCCGGCGGCGTTGAGCTGCTCGGCCCAGAGCAGGTAGTTGGGCTCCTGCGTGGTCTGCGACCCGCCGGCGAAGGGACCGGAACGGGACTGCGTGTAGCCGACCTTGACAGTCGGCTCTTGCGCCACGGCGAAACCAGGCATGGCGAGCATCCCGGCAAGGGCGAGGGCGGCTTGCAGGCTCAGTCTTCTCGAAATTGTGTTCATGGTGTCTCCTCCTTGTTGGATTGGTTCTAGAACGGATAGCGCGGGGCGCTGTCCTTGATGGTGACCCACTGCCATTGCGTGAACTCTTCCCAGTTGGCCGGGCCGCCGTGGCGGCCGCCGTTGCCCGAGGCGCCGCGGCCACCGAAGGGGATGTGCGGCTCATCGGCCACGGTCTGGTCGTTGATGTGCAGGAGCCCCGTCGGGATGCGGTTGGCCAGCGCCATGGCGCGACCGACCGAAGCGCTGATGACGCCGAGCGACAGGCCGTAGTCGGTCTGGTTGGCCAGTGACACGGCTTCGTCTTCGCTGGCGAAGCTCATGATCCTAAAAAACGCATTTGACTGCGTGCAAAGTAGCCACAGGTCAGGCAGGCTGTGGGCTTGATCGGTCTGCGGGGAGACACCTGATGGGTGAGTCG
>MHZX01000051.1 GCA_001828935.1 Rhodocyclales bacterium RIFCSPLOWO2_02_FULL_63_24 | reverse complement strand
ACAGCGCCAGCGATTCGCCGACGATGCCGCGGCGGAAGGCCAGCACGCAGATGACGAAGATCGCGCCCATGATCACCGTCACCAGCGAGCCGACCTTGTCGGCCAGTTCGTTCTGCAAGGTGACGATCACCGTCGCCCCGACCAGCGGGCCGAATACCGTGCCCATGCCGCCCAGCAGGGTCATCAGCACCACCTCGCCCGAGGTGTGCCAGTGGGCGTCGGTCAGCGTGGCGAACTTGAACACCAGGGTCTTGGTCGCCCCGGCCAGGCCGGCCAGGCCGGCCGAGAGGACGAAGGCCAGCAGCTTGTATTTGGCCACGTCGTAGCCGAGCGAGATCGCGCGCGGCTCGTTCTCCCGGATGGCTTTGAGGATCTGGCCGAAGGGCGAGTGGATGGTGCGCTGGATCAGCCAGAAGGCGCCGGCGAAGATCGCCACCACCAGGTAGTAGAGGTTGATGTCGTTAGCCAGGTCGAGACCGAACAGGCTGCCGCGCGGCACGCCCTGCAGGCCGTCCTCGCCGCCGGTGAAGGGCGCCTGGAGGAAGAAGAAGAACACCATCTGCGCCAGGGCCAGGGTGACCATGGCGAAATAGATGCCCTGGCGGCGGATCGCCAGGCTGCCGATCACCCAGCCCAGCAAGGCGGCGGCGCCGGTGCCGACCAGCAGGCCGAGCAGGGTCGGCAATTCCCAGACCTTCAGGGCATGGCCGGTGACATAGGCGGCGCTGCCGAGAAACACCGCGTGGCCGAAGGACAAGAGGCCGGTGTAGCCCAGCAGCAGGTTGAAGGCGCAGGCGAACAGCGCGAAGCACAGTACCTTCATCACCAGGATCGGGTAGATGAAGGTCGGTGCCAGCAGGAGCAGGACAAGACCGGCAAGATTGCCGAGGCTGCCGGGCATGAATCGGGCATTCATCACTTTTCCCTTCCGAAGAGCCCTGTCGGGCGGACCATGAGGACAATCGCCATGATGATGAAAACCACCGTGGCGCTGGCTTCCGGATAGAAGACCTTGGTCAGGCCTTCGATCAGACCCAGGCCGAGGCCGGTCAGTACCGAACCGAGAATCGACCCCATGCCGCCGATGACCACCACGGCGAACACGGTGATGATCAGGTTGGAACCCATCAGCGGCCCGACCTGGGTAGTCGGCGCCGCCAGCACGCCGGCCAGGCCGGCCAGGCCGACGCCGAAGCCGTAAGTCAGCATCACCATCAGCGGCACATTGATGCCGAAGGCCTGGGTCAATTTCGGGTTTTCCGTGGCAGCGCGCAGGTAGGCGCCGAGCCGCGTCTTCTCGATCGCGAACCAGGTGCCGAGGCACACCGCAAGCGAGGCGAAGATCACCCAGGCGCGGTACTTGGGCAGGAACATGAAGCCGAGGCCGATCGCCCCGGACAACTCGTCAGGAATCGCATAGGGCAGGCCGGCGACGCCGTAGAGGTCGCGGAACAGGCCTTCGACCATCAGCGCCAGGCCGAAGGTCAGCAGCAGGCCATAGAGATGATCGAGCTGGTAGAGCCAGCGCAGCAGCAGCCTCTCGATGAGGATGCCGATCAGGCCGACGCCCAGCGGCGCGAGGAGCAGCGACCACCAGTAGCCGAGGCCCAGGTATTCGAGAATCAGCCAGGCCAGCATGGCGCCGACCATGTAGAGCGCGCCGTGGGCGAAGTTGATGATGTTCAGCATGCCGAAGATCACCGCCAGGCCGAGGCTCAGCACGGCATAGAAGCAGCCGTTGACCAGGCCCAGCACCAGTTGGCCGAAGAGCGCCGGCAGCGGAATGCCGAAGAAGTCAGTCATGGTTGCAGGTCCGAAAAAGGGCGGAACGGGCCGTGGGGCCGGTTCCGCCAGAAGGGCGTCGCCCTAGGAGGCCGTCTTCTTGATCAGTGGGCAGCGCGAGGCCGACAGCGGCTGGAAGGCCTCGGCGGCGGGGATGGTCTGCTTGACCCGGTAGTAGTCCCAGGCGTACTTCGATTCATCGGGCTTCTTGACGTGCATCAGGTACATGTCATGGACCATGCGGCCGTCGTCGCGGATCTTGCCGTTCTTGGCGAAGAAATCGTTGACCGGGGTTTTCTTCATCTGCGCCATAACCTTTTGCGTGTCGTCGGAATTGACCGCCTTGACCGCCTTCAGGTAATGCGTCACCGCGGAATACATGCCGGCCTGGATCATGGTCGGCATCTTCTTCTGGCGGTCGAAGTAGCGCTTCGACCAGGCCCGCGTCTCGTCGTTGAGGTCCCAATAGAAGCCTTCAGTCAGGTACATGTTCTGCGTCGACTTGAGGCCGAGGGCGTGAATGTCGGTGATGAACATCAAGAGGCCGGCCAGCGACTGCTTTGGCGTGACGCCGAATTCGGCGGCCTGCTTGATCGAGTTCATGGTGTCGGTACCGGCGTTGGCCAGGCCGATCACCTGCGCGCCCGAACTTTGCGCCTTGAGCAGGAAGGACGAGAAATCGCTGCCGGGGAAGGGATGGCGGACGGTGCCGAGCACCTTGCCGCCATTGGCCAGCACCACGCCGGAGGAATCCTTTTCCAGCGAGTGGCCGAAGGCATAGTCGGCAGTGATGAAGAACCAGGACTTGCCGCCTTGCTGCACCACGGCCTTCGCCGTGCCGTTGGCCACGGCGTAGGTGTCGTAGGTCCAGTGCACCGTGACGTCGTTGCAGTCCTCGTTGGTGATCCGGGTCGACGCCGCGCCCGAGATCAGGGCCAGCTTGTTCTTCTCCTTGGCGACTTTCATCACCGCCAGCGCGGTCGAGGTGGTGACCAGCTCGGTGACGACGTCCACCTTCTCGCGGTCGAACCATTCGCGGGCCTTGTTCGACGACAGGTCGCCCTTGTTCTGGTGGTCGGCGGAAATCAGCTCGACGGCGAACGCGGGTTTCTCCTTGGCCTTGAAATCCTCGACGGCCATCTTGGTCGCTTCCACGGCGCCGAGGCCGGAGAGGTCGGAATAGGCGCCCGACATATCGGTGAGCACGCCGATCTTGACCACGTTGTCGGAAACCTGGGCCTGGGCCGATGCCGAGATGGTGGCGGCGACCGCCAGCGCAATGCATTTCATTTTCATGGTGACTCCTCCTGTGAGAAAAATCAGACGCCCAGCATTTCCTGCAGATAGCCGAGCTTGTCGTTCAATTCGTGCTGGGCAATCTCGCCGGCGATCTGGCCGTGCTCGACGATGAACATGCGGTCTGCCAGCGGCGCGGCGAAGCGGAAGTTCTGCTCGACGAGGACGATGGTGTAGTCGCGCCGCTTGAGTTGGGCGATGATCTCGCCCAGCTTCTGCACGATCACCGGCGCCAGTCCTTCCGAGATTTCATCGAGCAACAGCAAACGGGCGCCGGTGCGCAGGATGCGCGCCAGCGCCAGCATCTGCTGTTCGCCGCCGGACAGCCGCGTGCCCTGGCTGTTGCGCCGTTCCCAGAGGTTGGGAAACATCTCGTACAGTTCGTCGATGCGCATGCCGCCGCTGCCGAGCCGGGGCGGCAGCATCAGGTTCTCTTCGCAGCTCAGGCTGGCGTAGATGCCCCGCTCCTCCGGGCAGTAGCCGGCGCCGAGCCGGGCGATCCGGTGCGGCGCCATGCCGATCACCTCGCGGCCGTTGAGCATGATCGAACCGCTGCGTTTGCCGGTAAGGCCCATGATGGCCCTCAGCGTGGTGCTGCGCCCGGCGCCGTTCCTGCCCAGCAGGCTGATGCACTCGCCGCGCCGCACGCTGAAGTCGATGCCGTGCAGGATGTGCGATTCGCCGTAGAAGGCGTGCAGGTCGGAGACCCGCAGGTATTCGGTGGCACTCATCGGACGGCTCCTGTCGCCGGGCGCAGCACGCCGAAGTCGCCTGCTTCCACGGAAAGGGGGCTGGGGGGATGGTGGTGCGCCTGGGGTAGTGAAGCCAGCTCGCTGGCTTCACTACCCATATAGGCTTCGATCACCTGCGGATCGGCCGCGACCGTGGCGTAGTTCCCTTCGGCCAGCACCGCGCCGCGGGCGAGGACGGTAATCGTGTCGGAGATGCCGGCGACGACCTTCATGTTGTGTTCGACCATGAGGATGCTGCGCTTGGCCGCTACCTGCTTGATCAATTGCATGATCCGGTCCACGTCCTCGTGGCCCATGCCCTGGGTCGGCTCGTCGAGCAGCATGAGCTCCGGGTCGAGTGCCAGCGTCGTGGCGATTTCCAGCACGCGCTTGCGGCCGTAGGGCATTTCGATGGCGACCATGGCGGCATGGCGCTCCAGTCCGACGGCGGTCAGCAGCTCCATGGCGCGGTCGTTGAGTCGATCGAGGCTGCGTTCGGATTTCCAGAAATGAAAGCTGGTGCCAAGCTTCTGTTGCAGCGCAATGCGGATGTTGTCGAGCACGGTGAGATGGGGGAACACCGCGCTGATCTGGAAGGAGCGGACGATGCCGCGGCGAGCGATCCTCTGCGGCGGCTCGCCGGTGATGTCGGTGCCATTGAAACGGATGGTGCCGCGCGTCGGTTCGAGGAACTTGGTCAGCAGGTTGAAGCAGGTGGTCTTGCCGGCGCCGTTGGGACCGATCAGGGCATGGATTTCGCCGCGGCGGACTTTCAGATCGACGCCGCTCACCGCGACGAAGCCCTTGAACTCCTTGACCAGGCCGGTGGTTTCGAGGATGTAGTCGCTCGCCGTAGCGCCGGCGCCGACTCTTCGCGCGACAGACGGCCGCGCGGCAAGGGATGGCTTGCGTTCAGACATGGATGGTCGCCACCGTCGCGGGCAGGATCAAGTCGGCATCGGTGGCGGCGACGACGTCTGCCACCGTCAGCTCCGGCGCAATCTCGCGCAGCACCAGTCCTTCAGCCGTCACCTCGATGACGGCCTTGTCGGTCACGATCAGATCGACGACCCCGACCGCGGACAAGGGCAGGCGGCAATGCTTGCGGATTTTCGAATCGCCGTCCTTGTCCGCATGCTGCAAGGCGACGATGACTTTCCTGGCGCCGGCCAGCAAATCCATGCCGCCGCCCATGCCGGGCACCCGCTTGCCCGGGATCTTCCAGTTGGCGATGTTGCCCTGGCTGTCCACTTCCAGCGCACCGAGCACCGTGGCATCGACATGACCGCCGCGAATGATGCAGAACGAGGTCGCCAGATCGAAGGTCGCCGCGCCAGGCAGCAGGGTGATCGGCTCGCCGCCGGCATTGGCCAGATCGGGGTCGGCCGCAGCGCGCGACGGCCTGGGTCCCAAACCCAGACAGCCGTTCTCGCTTTGCAGGATGACGTCGACCCCGTGCGGAACATGGTTGGCCGAAGCGGTCGGAATACCGATTCCAAGATTGACCACCATGCCGCAGCGGAACTCCTGCGCGATGCGGCGGGCGATGAATTCGCGCGCGTCCATGCTCTCCCTGCTCCTCATTGCAAACGACCGCTATCGACCCACAGGTCGGTGAATTCCAGCTTGCGCTCCTGGTGGTCGCGTCCCCGCACCAGCGCATCGACAAAAATGTGCGGCGTGCCGACATGTCTGGGAGCGATGACGCCGACGTCGACGATCTCATCAACCTCGGCCACCACGTACGCGGCCGCCATGGCCATCGCCGGATTTGAATTCAGCGCGATGCCCCGGTATTCGAGGTTTCCCAGACGATCGCCGCGATGCGCCTTGATCAGGGCCACGTCGGCCTTGAGCGGCGTGTAGAGCAGAAACTCCTCGCCCTCCACCTCGATGCGCGCCCGTCCTGCCGCCACTTCGGTGCCGAATCCGGTGCGCGTCAAAACGCCGCCGAGCCCGCCACCGCCGCAGCGGATACGCTCGATGAATGTGCCCATGGGATTGAACTCGACCTCCAGGTCGCCCGCCAGGTATTGGCGCACCAGTTCCGGATCGGTGCCGATGTGGGAAGTGACGAGGCGGGCGATCTGGCGGTTGCGCGACAGCTTGCCGACGCCGAAGCCGCCGCCCGGATAGCTTCCCACCACGGCGATCAGACTCAGTTTGCCGACCCCGCCGGCCACCAGTTCGTCGATCAGCAGCAAGGGTTCGCCGACCCCGAGAAAGCCGCCGATCATCACGGTCATTCCCTCGCGGATGTTGCGCACCGCCTGTTCGGCGTCAATGATCTCGGTCATGGTCATCTCCTCTGGAAGCGATGATGGCCGCCAATCTTTGCGCCACTGTTGGCGCAATGTAACGAATCGTATCGGCGATGAAACGCCGCGCCGGGCGGCCTACAATTCCGCCATGAACCCGCCGCTGTTCCCGCCCATCGACGCTGCCGATATCGTCGCCCGCCTCGACCTGATGCAGGCCGGGCTGGACATGGTCAATCAGGGCTTCACCATCATCGATTCCGACCTGCGGCTGGTGGCCTGGAACCGCGCCTTCATCGAGATGCTCGAATTCCCGCCCGAGTTCGGCCGCTTCGGCACGCCCTTCGAAACCTTCATGCGCTACAACGCCGAGCGCGGCGAATACGGCCCCGGCCCGGTGGATGAGCTGGTGGCCGAGCGCGTCAACGCGGCGCGCGCCTTCGAACCTCACTATTTCGAGCGCATGCGGCCCAATGGCCGCGTCATCGCCGTGCGCGGCGAGCCGGTACCGGGGCGCGGCTTCGTCACGCTGTACACCGACATCACCGAGCAACGCAACTTCGAGCGCCTGATCCGCGAACAGAACAGCGAGCTGGAACGCCGGGTCGCCGAGCGCACCGAGGCGCTGAGCCGTAGCGAGCAGCGGCTGCGCCTGATCACCGACGCCATCCCGGCGCTGATCGCCTACTTCGACCGCGACCGGGTCTATCGCTTCGCCAACCGCGGCTATGCCGAATGGTTTGGGCGGCGCAAGGAGGATATTCCCGGACGCGAAATCGCCGACGTCATGGGCGAGCGTCTTCATGCCGAGCTGCTGCCGCACATCGACGCGGTGCTGGCCGGGCGCAGCGTCAGTTACGAATACGCACTGCGACGCGGCGACGGCTGCCTGCGCCATGCCAGCAGCACGCTGGTGCCGGAGTTCGGTCCCGACGGCGAAGTGCGCGGCGCCTATGTGCTGTCCGCCGACGTCACGGAACAGAAGAACACCCAGGCCGCGCTGCTCCAGGCGCGCAAGATGGAAGCCGTGGGCCAGCTGGCCGGCGGCCTGGCGCACGACTTCAACAACATGCTGACCGTGGTGATCGGCAACCTTGCCGCGCTCAAGGAGCGCCAACCCGACGACGTGGCGCTGGCCGATTGCCTCGACCCGGCGCTGACCGCGGCACGACGGGGCGTCGACCTGATCCGCCGCCTGCTGTCGTTTTCCCGCCAGCAGTCGCTGGAACCGCGTCCGGTGGACGTCTGTCGCCTGCTCGGCGAACTGTTGCCGCTGATGCGTCGTTCGCTGCCCGAAAGCATCGCCGTCGCCACCTGTTTGCCGGAGGCGGCCCTGGCCGCCATGACCGATCCTCCCCAACTCGAAAACGCGCTGCTCAACCTGGTCTTCAACGCGCGCGACGCGATGGCAGGCGGCGGCACGCTGACGATCCGCGTCGCGGCGCGGACGCTGTCGGGACAGGCGGCGGCCGACCTCGACCTGGCGCCCGGGGACTATATCGAGATCGCCGTCGTCGACAGCGGCAAAGGTATGAACGCAGCCGTTCTGGCGCGGGCGCTGGAGCCCTTCTTCACGACCAAGGGCTACGCCGCCGGCAGCGGCCTGGGCCTGTCGATGGTGTATGGCTTCGCCAAGCAGTCGGGGGGTGGCCTGCGCCTGTCCAGTACGCCGGGGACCGGCACCGAAGCCCTGTTGCATCTGCCGCGTTGCGCACCGGCGGCGCAAGCGGAGACCGAAGGCATCGGCGCGCTGCCGGCCGTCGTCGGACGCGAACTGGTGCTGCTGGTGGAGGACGATGCCGAGGTGCGCCGCGTGGTGCGCATGCAGCTCACGGGACTGGGCTATCCGGTGATCGAGGCGGCCAACGGCGCGGAAGGGCTGGCCTTGCTCGACCAAATCCGCGAGATCGCACTGGTGGTCAGCGACGTCGTGATGCCGGGAGGAACGGATGGCCTGAGCCTGGCGCGGGCGGTGCGCGAGCGCCGACCGGAAGTCGGGATGCTCCTGATCAGCGGCTATGCCGGTGGCCCGGACGTGCCGGCGGGCGATGTCCCGTTGTTGGCCAAGCCCTTCGCCCGCCACGAATTGGCGGCGGCGCTGGAATCATGCCGCCCGCTGGCGCGCGAAAGTCCTCCGGCGAAAATCCCGCGCCGCACGAGGGAGGCCCAGTGAGCGCCTCGCGCGACGAGATCCACATCCTCGAGGATGATCCGCTGGTCGCCGGCACCGTCGCGCGCGCGCTGGAGGAATACGGCTTCGCCACCCGCTGGTTCCGCACCGCCGGCGAGCTCCTGGCCGCCGCCGCACGTCATCCGCCGCCGCTGGTGGTGGTCGATCTCGGCCTGCCCGACCGCGACGGCATGGACGTGGTGCGCGAACTGCACCAGACCGCCGATTGCGGCGTCCTGATCCTGACCGGGCGGGACATCGTTTCCGACCGGGTGCTGGGCCTCGAACTCGGCGCCGACGATTACGTCGTCAAGCCCTTCGAGCCGCGCGAACTGGTCGCACGCATCCGCAGCATCCTGCGTCGGCGCGCGCACCCGGCGACAGGCGGCGCCGCGCATCGCGTCGCCGTGTTCGAGGACTGGCGCTACGACCCCGGCAGCTTCACTTTGATTGCCGGCGACGGCGCCGAGGAAATCCTGGGAGCGGCGGAAGCGCGCCTGCTGCTGTGCTTCCTGGAAAAACCCAATCGCGTGCTGAGCCGCGAACAACTTGCCGGTACCGCCGACCTGGCGCCGTTCGACCGCAGCATCGACGTCCGCGTCTCAAGGCTGCGCAAGCGACTGAACGACGATAGCCAATCGCCGCATCTGATCAAGACCGTCTATGGCGCAGGCTACGTGCTGTCGGTCGGCGTGCGCTGGGAAACGGGCTAGCAGCACCCTGGCAGCGGCGACGTGAACCGCGGCCGCCGTCAGCCCGGTTGCATCCGCATCGCGACTACAGGTTTCTATCCTGCGTTGGGCTCGGTCCGGTACGCGGCTTCCGCCTGGAGCCAGTCGGCCAGTTCGTTACCCGGCGCAAAACCACGCTGTTCGGCTTTAAAGTAGGCTGCAACGGCAATCATTTCCTCAAGCTGGGCGGTATCCGCTGGCGGCACACTCGCGGCAATCCCACGGGCATTGCCGGTGCCGTTGCCCTTGCCGGACTTCTGCTTCGAATCGCTACTGAGTTTCATGTTTTCCTCCAAATACTGGTAGGGTTGATTTGTGTTGCGGCAGCGGAAAGTCGGTGCGGCCGGGAGGAAATCAATACCCCCGTGCACCGCTGCGCCGCGATTCCCGGCTGCTGTAGGCCCACACGAGATAGGCAACGTGCAACTCGACCAGTTGCCGCCTGGCCTTCGCATCCCCGACCGACGCCCTATCGAACAGCGTCTGGCAACACCTGTCGGCAGCGCTGGCCAGTTCGTCGGGTGAGGCTGCTGGTGGCAGGCCGATGATTTCGTTCAACGGCTGGATCATGTCTCACCTCCATTGCGTAGCGCAGACCTGCGCCATGCTCAAGTCCAAGGGATCGTGACGGGTGACGCCGGCGCGCCGCGGCGACCGGCGCAGTCCGCTGCCTCAAACCGCCTTGCGCGACCGGGCGGCGGACGTATCACCGCCATTACCGCGCCGCGCTGCGCTTTCCACCGACGTGGAGTTGCTTGCCGCGATGGCGGGACCGGCCGTTTGGCCCAGGGCGGCGAAGAACTGCCGGTTCAGTTCCGGCATCCGGGCCTGCATCATCCGGATCAGTTCGTTTTGGTAATCGACAGTTTGTTTCAGCATGGCCGTAGAGCCTTCGATGGTACTGCGCGTGCTGCAGTCCATCGCTTTCGACAAACCCCGGACCATCTCCAATGGTTCGGCTGGCGTCAGCAGTTCGCGATAGCCGTTGCTGACCGTGCTGACGATGTTCTCAGTCACATCGAGCTGCGAACGGGCCAACTGGAGGGTGCGCTCCATTACCTGCTGCGCGTAGTCGAGCGTGCTCTCGGAACCGGGCTTAAGCAGGGCGGCAAAACTTGAAATCATTCGGGTCTCCTCGGAATTTGTTCGATGCCATACAGCACTCGCCAACGTCATGACGAGCAATTATGATCCGCCAGGGGACGCGGTCGCGCCATCGGAACACGCTGAACTTGAGTAGGCGGTCGCCGTGACCGTTGTCGGTTTTCACCTACACGCGGCCGAACGCAGGTTAGCCGTCACCGCTATTGATCCAGTTTGTGCTCTATCGCGTAGCGCGTCAGCTCGGCGTTGTTGCGGAGGTTCAGCTTTTCGAGCAGACGGGTGCGGTAGGTGCTTACGGTCTTCGGGCTCAGATGGAGGGTTTCGCCGATGGCGATCAGCGCCATGCCACGGCAGAGCAGGCGCATGACCGCGAATTCGCGCTCCGACAGGTTCTCGTGCAACTCCTTGCGACCGCGCGGGGTGGCGCCGGCGAGCAGCTTCTCGGTCAATTGCGGGCTCAAGTAACGCCCACCGCAGCCGGTACGCCGAATCGCCTCAAGAATCTCCGCCGGTGCGGCGTCCTTCGGCAAGTAGCCGGCGGCGCCGGCCTCAAGCGCGGGCATCGCGTAGTCGTCCTCGGCGTACATGCTGAAGACCAGCACCGGGAGCCCCGGCTTCTCATGCTTGATGCGCTTGAGCAGATCGATACCATTCAAATCCGGCAGTCCGATATCGAGCAACAGCAAATCCCACTGCTCGGCCGCGACCAGCGCCAATGCCTCGCGCCCGCTGCCGGCCTCACCGACGATACGGCAGTCGGCGGCGTCGGCAAGAAATTGCCGCAAGCCGCCGCGCACCACGGAATGATCATCGACGATCAGTATCTTGAGCATTTGCGAACGATTCTACCCGCTCGCAGCATCGCGCTTACGCGCTTGTCCTGCGGCAGCTTCCGAATTCCGCGGCACCGAGAGCGTGGCGATGGTTCCCCGGCCGGGTCGGCTGGCGATCTCCAGCGAGCCGCCGAACATTCCCAGGCGCCGCTCGATTCCGGCCAGGCCGGAGCCGCCGGTAACGACCGCCGGATCGAAGCCGCAACCGTGGTCGATGACGCCAATGTGCAAGCTGCCGTCCTCGACGAGGCGCAACCTCAGACTGACACGGGACGCACCGGCGTGCTTGACGACGTTCATCAGCAGTTCGCGCACGGCATTGAAACACAGCAGCCGCAAGGCGATTTCCTCGGGTTCGGCATCCGGGTCGCCGTTCAGTTCCACCTCCAGCCCGTGGTTGTCCTTGACCCAACGGCACAGGGATTCCAGCGCCGGAACCAGGCCACGTTCGCGGATCAAGGGCGGACTGAGTTGCAGGCTCAGGTTGCGCGCAACCTGGATGACCTGGCTGATGTAGGCATTGGCGTCGGCCGCGATGCGCCGGCAATCGGCTTGTGGCGTGCGTGTACTGAGGCTGCTCAGCGACAGACGGACGGCGACCAGGAGCGGCTGCATGTGATCGTGCAGCAATTCGTAGAGGCGATCCCGCTCACGTTGCTCGGCGCGGGTGAGTTCGCCGGCCAGCTCACGCAGGTGCCTGGCTTGCTCCGTGGCGAGTTTTCCCAGGCGTTCGTTGGCCTCGCGCAACTGCGTGACGATCTGCCGGTGCTCGGTATTGTTCAATGCCATGCCGCACAGCAGGGAAGATCCCTGCGCGTCGCGAATCGGAAACTTGACAACCAGGAACTCGCCGGGGCTCCCGTCGGGAAGCACGCCCGGCTGGATGGACTCGATCGGTCGTCCAGCATCGATTGCGGCCCGATTGCCGAACAGATACTTTTCGGCGAGTTCCGGCGGGTAGATTTCGCTGATTCGCTTGCCGACCAGTTCCTGGGTGGGAACCTTGAACATGTTGTAGTACATCGGACTGACATAGCGATAACGCCCCTCGCTGTCGACAATCCACGATGCCACCGGACTATGCGTCATGAAGGCACGAAACCGTTCCTCGCTTTCGACCAGATCCTGGCGTGCCTGCTTGATTTCGGTGATGTCCTGGGTGATGCCGAAGCCGCCGCGCAATCGACCCTGCGCGTCGAACTCGAATTCGCCCCTCTCGCGTACCCATCTGACCTGATCGCCGACCAGCAGGCGGTGTTCGAAATCGACGGCCTGGTCAGGTATCGCGCCATTCCAGATGCGTTCCAGTTGCTCGACATCGGCCGGATGAATCTGGGCACATATGGCCTGGTAACTGATCGGTACGCCTTCCCCAATGCCGAAGATACGCCGGTTCTCGCGCGACCAGGTGATCCGCTTGTTGACCGCATCGAATCGCCAGCTACCGATGTGGCCGACGCTTTGTGCCCGATTCAGATCGTCCTCGGCATGTTTCAGGCGCGTGACGTCAATGCAGGAGCCGATATAGCCGAGAAACTCCTGATTGGCGTCCAGGCACGGCACGCCACGGTCGAGAATCCAACGATACTTGCCATCGGCCCGTCGCAGCCGGTACTCCATTTCAAACCGCTGACGCTGATCGAAGGCGCTGTGGTAGATGCTCAGGCAGCGATCGATGTCATCACCATGAACTGACTGCGCCCAGCCGTTGCCGAGCTCCTGCGCCATGGTGCGCCCCGTAAACTCCAGCCATTGCTGGTTGAACCAGTTGCAGCCCTTGTCGCCCCCGGACATCCAGATCAACACCGGAGCCGCGTCGGCCATTGCGCGAAAGCGCGCCTCGCTTTCGTGCAGGGCCTGGTTCTGCATTTCCAGTTGGCGTTGCTGCGCCCGTAGCTCGCGCAGCAACGCAGCGGCCGAGCGCAGCAGCCTGGATGGCGGCGACCGGCGCGCAGCCTTCGCCATCACGCCTTGCCGCACCCCCACTGGAGGATTTTTTCGTTTAATGGCAGCGCCTCGTTACCTAACCAGCCAGGCCAGCGAGCAAGCGCCGGCTACAAGCCGAGCGTGATGCGGGCACTGGCGAAGCGGGCCTCGATGCGCGGGAAATGCTCGGCGAACCGGGGCCAATCGACGCCCATGCGCGCACAGGACAGTTCCGACAGGTTGGGCACCCGGGTATGCGTGCCCCCGCCCAGGTCGAGCGCGTGGCTCAGCACTTCGGCGACATGGACGGCGTCGGCCATTTCGTTTTCCGGCTGGAACTCGTCGGACACATGGTGCCCGGCGATGGCATCGGCCACGGCTTCCGGCAGCTTCCACAGGCGCGCCAGTTCGCCGCCGACATGCGCATGATCGACGCCGAGGTATTCGCGCTCGGCATCGACGATATCGATGTCGCGTTCGTCCCTCAGGCGCAGCACTTCGCTGTAGGTCGCAGGATCGAAACTGAACAGCAGCAACTGGCCGATGTCATGGAGCAGGCCGGAGGTGTAGGCGACATCGACGCCGAGCCCGGCGCTGCGCGCCACGTCCTGCGCGCAGATCGCCACGCCGACGCTGTGCAGCCAGAGGCGGCGCGCGTCGAAGGGCGGTTTGGCGCCGAAGCGGTCGATGATCGCCGTGGCCAGCGTGATGTCGCGCACGCGCCCGACGCCCAGCAGCATGATCGCCTGGCGCACCGAATCGATCCTGCCGCTGGCACCGATCGCACCGGCGTTGGCCGCCGCCAGCAGGCGCGCCACCACGGCCGGATCGCTGACGATATGCCGGCTCAGCGTTTCGGCGTTGGCGGCCTCGTCGCCCAGCATTTCGAGGATGCGGGCCACGATCTCCGGCAAGGCCGGCAAGGCACTGGCCCGCGCCAGCACCTGGTCGATGGTGTACAACGCGCTCACGACGCGGCCTTCCGCCGAAACTCGGCGATCACCGCCGCCAGCTCGTCGCGAGCGGCGTTGCTCTTGCCGCGAAACAGGTGGGCGACGCGCTCCGTTGCCGCCGCCACGTCCCGCTCGATCTGCGCCGCATCGCGGGTCTCCTCCTCCAGCACGTCCACGCACTCGATGCCGCGCTGGATCAACTGCCGCAACTGGTCGATATCGACCTGCGTGCCGGCGGGCATCAACTCCGCTCCATCGGCGCGACGCACCGCGTAGGCCAGTCGCGCGCCAGGTTTGAGGCTCAAGGTTGAAATGCAAACCGTGCGATCAGTCAATCCCGCGCTCCTCGTTTTGTTTGGGTGTGGCGCCCAGTCTACCCGAGGCAACGCCGGTCGCGCATAGCGACGGCATCGAATCGAATACCCATACTGCTTGCAAGGAAGGGCGCCTAGGGCAGTTCCTCGACCTTCAGCAAGAGTCGGCGCTGGCGGGACGCCGAACCGGCGCTGTAGGACGTGATCGCCGTCGAACTTGCGCTGTACTCGCCGCCTGAACCGCCGAGTTCCAGCCACTCGCCGAGCCGGCCGCTGACCGTGGTCAGCAAGCGCTGCACATTCACCGAACCCGGCAGCGAGCCCGGCGTGTCGTCGCGCGGACTGATTTCGAGCGTCACGCGCTCGCCGCTGACGCGCGCTACGGCGACAAAGCCGGTGCCCAGATCGCGCTGCACGAAGCTCTCGGAGACCACGACGCCGGCCGGCGTCATCACCACCTGGCGCAGCGGCAGCAGGAAGGATTGACCGACCATGATCGCCGCGCGTCCGCCGTCGATGGTCTGCACCTGTTGCAGGGTGTCGCGCCGGCTGCGGCTGTCCGATTGATAGAGGCGCGCCCGGCCGCTTACCCCAGGGGCGTCGCCGCCTACCGTGACGCGGCCGGACACGTCCGCGCCGCGGGCATCTTCCGCATTCGTCCCGTCCTGCCGCACGCTGATCATCAGCCGCCGCAACGGCGTATCGAGGACGGCGACCAGCTTCCTGATCTCGGCCTGGTTGCGACCGGATGCGCGCAGAAACAGTTGGCGATCGACACCACTGAGCGCGCCGCCCGACTCGACGAATGGCGCTAATTGCGGCAGCAGCTGCTCGGCACTGCGGTGCTTGAGAGCGATGATCTCCAGGGTCTGGCCCCAAGCCGCCGAACCGTATATCAGCAGCGCAAAAAGAAGTCGCTTCATGCCTGCCTCGCCCGCCCGACCTGCCGGCCTGTGCGGCGCTACGCGGCCGCCGCGCAGATGGCGATGAAGTCCGCCGCCACCAGGGAAGCGCCGCCGATCAGTCCGCCATCGATATCCGGCATGGCGAACAATTCCGCGGCGTTGCCCGCCTTGACGCTGCCGCCGTAGAGGATCCGCAAGCCGCCGGCGATCGCCCCATCCTCGGTGGCCACCCGTTTGCGGATCAGGGCGTGAACCTCCTGCGCCTGCTGCGGACTGGCCGTTTTTCCGGTGCCGATGGCCCATACCGGCTCGTAGGCCACCACGGCCCTGCCCAGCGCCGCCACTCCCGAGCCGGCCAGCATCGCGTCGAGTTGCCGGCAACGAGTCTGGTACGCATCGAATACTCCCGAAAGGTTAGCGCCGCCGCAGCCGGCGGGACGTCGAACAGCCGCAAAGTATACGACGTCTCTCAGGTGATCACGGTGGGCTGCTCGCGCCCGGTGCGCTGCTTCAATTGCGCCAGATCTTGCGCGATTTCGATCAGCCCGGCCAGGGCCTGTTGCGCATCCACCTGGTGCCGGGCGGGATCGGGTTCGATGGCTTCGAGGTAGATCCGCAACGTCGCGCCTTCGGTGCCGGTACCGGAAATGCGAAAGACGATGCGCGAACCGTCCTCGAATCCGACGCGCAGCCCCTGACCGGTACTCAGGCTGCCGTCTATCGGATCGACATAGCTGAAGTCGTCGCAGAATTTGACCCGGTAGTCGCCCAGACGGCAACCGGGCAGCTCGGCGAATCGCCCCCGCACCTGCGCCATGACCCCGGCCGCGACGTCGGCGGGCAGCGCCTCGTAATCGTGGCGCGAATAGATGTTGCGGCCGAACTCGGCCCAGTGGCGAGAAACGATCTGTTCCACCGAAAGCCGGCGTTTGGCCAGGATGTTGAGCCAGAACAGCACCGCCCACAGGCCGTCCTTTTCGCGCACGTGGCTGGAGCCGGTGCCGAAGCTCTCCTCGCCGCACAGCGTGACCTTTCCCGCATCCATCAAATTGCCGAAGAATTTCCAGCCGGTCGGCGTTTCGTAGCAAGGCACGCCGAGCTTCTCGGCGACGCGGTCGGCCGCCGCGCTGGTCGGCATCGAGCGCGCTATCCCGGCCAGACCGGAGGCATAACCGGGGACCAGCGCGGCATTGGCGGCGATGACGGCGAGACTGTCGGACGGGGTGACGAAAAAACCGCGGCCGAGGATCATGTTGCGGTCGCCGTCGCCGTCCGAAGCGGCACCGAAATCCGGGGTCGAGGCGGCGTCGGCGCCGTACATGATCGCCACCAGCTGATGGGCATAGGTCAGGTTGGGGTCCGGATGACCCTGGCCGAAATCCGGCAAGGGCACGCCGTTGATCACGGTACCGGGAGCCGCACCCAACCGCCGTTCCAGGATTTCCCTGGCATAGGGGCCGGTCACCGCGTGCATGGCATCGAAGCAAAGCCGGAAGCCGCTGCCGATCAGGTTCCGAATGACATCGAAATCGAACAGAGACTCCATCAGTTCGGCATAGTCGGCGACCGGATCGATCACTTCCACGCACATCTCGCCCAGGCTCTGGGAGCCGATGCTGTCGAGCGCGACAGCGGGCGCCTCCACGATCCGGTAGCTCGCCAGCACCCGGCTGCGCGCGTATATCGCAGCGGTGATCTTTTCCGGGGCCGGCCCGCCGTTGCCGGTGTTGTACTTGATGCCGAAATCGCCTTCGGGACCACCGGGGTTGTGGCTGGCGGAAAGAATGATGCCGCCATAACAGCCGTATTTGCGGATCACGCAGGAGGCGGCCGGAGTCGACAGGATGCCGCCCTGCCCCACCAGCACCTTGCCGAAGCCATTGGCGGCGGCCATCCTGAGTATCACCTGGATCGCTTCGCGATTGAAATAGCGCCCGTCACCGCCCAATACCAGGGTGCTACCGGGAGGCGCGGCCGCGGTGTCGAAAATCGTGTCAAACACCGCCTGGACAAAGTTTTCGAGATAGTTGGCGGCCTGGAACACGGCGACCTTCTTGCGCAGGCCAGAGGTTCCCGGCTTCTGATCGTCGAACGGGGTGGTGGTGACTACGTTGCGCTTCATTTCATGCTCCCGGGTAACTCGATTTCGATGCCGACGAATCCTCAGCGCCTGCGTTCTGCCGCAGCGGACGCCTCCAGTCCGCGTGCCACCGCGGCGCGGATGCGCTCGATGGTGTCCTCCATCGCCGCGCCTCTGGAAACCTCCAGCCCGAGATCGCGGGCGATCTGATTGACTCGCGCCGGATTGAGCGGTACCCCTCCGGCGTCGATGGCAGCAAGCAGGTCCCTGCCTCGCTGCACCTCCAAAGGCAGGCGCGGCCCGAACGCCAAGCGGCTCGCCAGCCAGCCCAGCAGTCCCGCTTTTCGCCTTGTCGCCATGTTCGCCATCCGTCCGCCTGTCCCCGTCTGCACGCCGCGCCCGATCGGCAGACTACCAGCAAGGGCGGCGTCACGGCGGATCAAGCGCGAGCGGGCATAATTATGTTTTCACGTTTGAGCAATGCCGTGAAGCATTCCCCGCCCTACAGCGCTGCACCCACCGTGTCGCTCAGCGCCGACGGCAGCAGCGCGCAGTTGCTGATCCGCAATGCCTTCGCGACAACGCCCGAATTCGACATCGGCACCGGCTTGCGCCTGGTACGCTCGCTGTTGCCGAGGGCGGGGGCGCACCTGGCCCATGAAACGGATACCAGGGGCTTCGTGCTGACACGCCTGAGCCTGACCGCGCCGGTCGTCACACAACAGGACGAGGGTTCGTGACGGGCTGGACGAAACTGAACGCCGCGTTGCAATGGGGCTCGCTCAAGACCCGGGTGACCCTCCTCAGTCTGGCGATTTTCCTGGCCGGCATCTGGTCGATGTCGCTGTATGCCATCGACACGCTGCGCGACGACATGCAGCGCGTGCTGGGCGACCAGCAATTCTCGATAGTTTCCATGCTGGCAGAGGAGATCGCCCACGAACTGGACGACCGCTTGAAAGCACTGGAGACGGTTGCCGAAACCATTACGCCGGCCCTGCTGCGGGACGCGGCGGCCTTGCAGGCCACCATCGAGCAGCGCCCGGTGCTTGCGGGCATGTTCAATGGCGGCATCGTCGCCCTCGGGCCTGACGGCGTGGCGATCGCCGACGTACCGCGGACCACGGGAAGGGTGGGCATCAACTACCTGGAGTTTTCCACCGTAGCCGCGGCGCTCAAGGAGGGAAAATCCTCGGTGGGCCAGCCCGTCATGGGCAGGAAAATAGGGGTGCCGGTTTTCGGCATGTCGGCGCCGATTCGCGATGCCCAGGGCAAGGTCATCGGCGCCGTGAGCGGAGTAATCAACCTGACCAAGCCCAATTTTCTGGACAAGATTGCACAAGGCCACTACGGCAAGACCGGCGGCTACATGCTGGTCGCCAAGCAACAACGGCAGGTCGTCAGTGCCACCGACAGGCGCCTGATCATGGCGTCCCTCCCCGCGTCCGGCAGCAACTCCCTGATCGACCGCTTCATCCAGGGCTACGAGGGATCGGGGGTTACCGTCAATCCGCTCGGCATCGAAGTGCTGGGCTCGGCCAAAGGCATCCCTGTGGCGGGATGGTACGTGGCGGTGGCGCTGCCCACTGCGGAAGCCTTTGCACCGATCGGCACGATGCAGCAGCGCATGCTGCTCGCCACGACCCTGCTGACCGTGCTGGTGGCTGTCCTGACCTGGTGGATGCTGCGCCGCGCACTGTCGCCAATGCTGTCCACCGTGGACAAACTGGCGGCCATGGGCGATGCCGATGAGCCCCTGCACCCCTTGCCCACCAGCGGACAGAGCGAGATCGCGCAACTCATCGGCGGCTTCAATCGACTGCTGGAAGTTCTGGCGCAGAGGGAAGCCAGCCTGCGCGAGAGCGAAGGACGTTACCGCAGTGTCTTCGAGTTCTCGCGCGATGCGATTGTCGTGCACCGCAACGATCTCATCATCTTCGCCAATGAAGGTGCGGCGCGGCTGTTTCGCGCCGAATCCACCACGGCGCTGCTCGGGCACGACTGGCACGAACTGATCGCGCCGGAAGACTGGCCCGTCACCGAAATGCGCGTCGCCGCCCTCGTCAGCGGCGAAGAATCCTATTTGCCGCCGCGCGAACGAAATCACGTGACGCTCGACGGACAGACCATGACGATGGAGTCGACCGGCACGCGCATCGTCTTCGACGGCCAGCCGGCTGTGCTTTCCGTATTCCGCGACATTACCGAACGCAGGCGGGCGGAACAGCAGCGCCTGGCGGATGCCCGGCTGCAACGCGACACCCTGGTGCGCGAAGTTCACCACCGCATCAAGAACAATCTGCAAAGCGTCGCCGGATTGTTGCAACGCGAACTGGGCCAATTCGTCGAATTGAATCCGCGACTGGAAACGGCGATCAGCCAGGTCCATGCCATCGCCATGGTGCATGGCCTGCAGAGCGCCGATCCCGACGAATCGATTCGCCTGTGCGACAACGTCCGCAGCATCTGCAAGACCGTGTCCGACCTGTCGCAGCGCCAAGTGCAGTTTCACATCGAGCATGAGCAGACCAGCTTTCGCCCGGTCCGCGTCGAGAACAGCGAGGCGGTATCGGTGGCGCTGGTGTTCAACGAACTGATCCTCAATGCCGTGAAGCATTCCCCGCCCGCCAGCGCCGCGCCCACCGTGTCGCTCAGCGCCGACGGCAGCAGCGCGCAGTTGCTGATCCGCAATGCCTTCGCGACAGCGCCCGAATTCGACATCGCCACCGGCCGGGGCCTCGGCACCGGCTTGCGTCTGGTACTCTCGCTGCTCCCGAATCAAGGAGCGCACCTGGTCTATGAACTGGATACCGAGGGTTTCATGCTGACACGCCTGACGCTGACCGCGCCGGTCGTCACCGCAGCGCGGCAGCGAGGACCGCAACGACCATGACCAAGATTCTTGTCGCCGACGACGAGCGGGTCGTGCTGTTCACGCTCGCGGAAGGTTTGCGCGAGGCCGGCTTCGACGTCGTCGAGGCGCGTGACGGCTTGCAGGCGCTGGCGCTGTGCCGCAGCGAGAAGCCCGACCTGGCGCTGCTCGACATTCGCATGCCGGGTCTCGACGGCCTCGACCTGGCGCAGCGCCTGCGCGACGAAACGACCGTGCCCTTCCTGTTCTTCTCCGCCTACGGCGACGAGGCCATGGTCCAGCGCGCGGTGGAGATCGGCGCCCTCGGCTACCTGATCAAGCCACTGCAGGTGGCATCGATCGTGCCCATGATCCGTACCGCGCTGGCCCGCTCGAAGGACATCAGCGGCCTGCAGGGCGCGCTGGCGAGCAATCGCACCATCGCCACGGCGGTCGGCATGCTGATGCGCGCCGAGGGACTCGACCAGCCCGCCGCCTTCGACCGACTTCGCGGGCAGGCCCGCAGCCAGCGCCGCAAGCTGGAGGATGTCGCCAGGCTGATGATCGACGGCGACACGGTGCTCAAGTCGTAGAAGACCTTGTTGATGCCTCCCGTCCGGCCGGAAAATCTTTGATACCCGGCATCAAATGTTTGATCTTGCAAGAAATAGTCTGCGTGCTACGATGCCGAACTGCTGAAACACACCCACCGGGCATTCGAATCCCGGCCACTTTCAGCCGGGGCCCAAAAAACTGCCTCGCTTATGAAATCCGAAGCCGCGTTGTGACGTGCAGCACGGTAGCCGGAACATGGAGCGAAGCATGCAAGAAATCCCCGCTGTCGTTGCCCACCTTGACGCGTTCCCCCGCTCCCCGTCGCAGGGCGACGGACGTTTCTGCTTCATTCCGAACGGTCGATGAGCGTAGTCCACACCCCGCTCCGCCACGGCCGCTTCCTCACCGAGTGGCTGTTCCTGCTCGCGGCCCTGCTGGCCTTCGGCGGCTACATCGGCTATTCGCAGTATCAGGATTACGCCGGGATCGAAGCACAGGAACGCGACCGCCTGGCGAGCCAGGCGGCGGTGATCGAAAAAAACCTGGTGCCGCAGTTGCAGTCCGCCAACCGGGCCATGGAACGCCTGCGCGAAGACCTTGGACGTTGGCAGATGCAAGCCGACGGGGCAGCGCAGGCCCGACGCCGACTGCAAGTCCTTGGCGATACGCTGCCAGGCATTCGGGTCCTGCTGGTGATCGACGCCAGCGGCAGGATAACGGCCTCCAATATCGAGTCGCTGGTCGGAAACAATCTTTCGCATCGCGAATGGTTCCAGTTGGCGGCCCGCAACAATGTTCCGCAAACGCTCTACCTCGTTGCACCCATCCAATCCCTGCTGAATACCTATGCGATGGGCCTGGCGCGATCGATCCGCGGGGCGACCGGAGAATTCGCCGGGGCCATCTATGCCTCGCTCGATCCGAATTTTGCCAAGGCCCAGCTCGACTCCATCCTGTACACGTCCGACACCTGGTCCGCCCTGGCGCACGGCGACGGCAAGCTCTTCATGATGGCGCCCGCACGCGAGGAACTGGTCGGCACCAATCTCGCCACACCGGGCAGTCTATTCACCCGCCATCTCGAAAGCGGCCGCACCGTCAACGTATTCTCCGACCGGGTGGTCTCCACCGGCGAGCAGCGGATGATCGCCCAGCGCACCATCCAGCCCGCGGATTTGTTCATGGACAAGCCCCTGGTGGTGGCGGTTTCACGCGATTTGGACGCCATTTTTGCCGCCTGGCGCCGGGCCAGCGCATTGGCGGCGGGTTTGTTCGGCGTGGTGGCGCTGGCAGCCATCCTGGGCCTGATCTTCCACCAGCGGCGACAGCGCGCCTTCGAACGCCTGACCGAAAGTAACGCCCAGGCGCTGAAGACCAGCGCGGACCGCTTGAACGAAGCCCAGCGCCTCGCCCAGGTCGGCAGTTGGACGCTCGACCTGATCAGCGGCGAACTGATCTGGTCGGATGAAGTGTTCCATTTGTTCGAAATCGATCGACAGCAGTTCGACGCCACGTACCAGGCCTTTCTCGACGTGATTCATCCCGATGACCGCGACGCGGTGAACCGGGCCTACTCCGATTCGCTCACGAGCCGCCAGCCCTATGAGATCACCCATCGACTGCGCATGAAGGACGGCCGCGTCAAGTGGGTGCACGAGAAAGGCCTGTCCGAGTTCGACGCCGAGGGCAAGCCCTTGCGCTCGCTGGGCACGGTACAGGACATCACCGCGCGCCGCGAAACCGAAACGGATCTGCGCATCGCCGCCACCGCCTTCGAATCGCAGGAAGCCATGATGGTCACCGATGCCAACAGCGTGATTCTGCGGGTCAATCGGGCCTTCACCGAACTCACCGGCTACAGCGCCGAGGAGGCGATGGGGCAAACGCCGCGCCTGCTGCAATCCGGTCGCCACGACGCCGATTTCTATCGCGCCATGTGGGAGTCCATTCAGCGCACGGGAAGCTGGCAGGGCGAAGTCCTCGACCGGCGCAAGGACGGCGAGGTGTATCCAAAATGGCTGACCATCTCGGCGGTCAAGGATGAGCGCGGCATCGTGACCCATTACGTCGGCGCGCAATACGACATCACGGAACGCAAGAAGGCCGAGGAGAAGATCCAGGAACTGGCTTTCTACGACCAGTTGACCGGCCTGCCCAACCGCATCCTCCTGGTCGATCGCCTGCGCCAGACCATGACCGCGAGTTCCCGTAGCGGAACTCATGGCGCGCTGCTGTTCATCGACCTGGACAATTTCAAGACGCTCAACGACACGCTCGGCCATGACTTTGGCGACCTCCTGCTGCAACAGGTGGCGCAGCGCCTGACCACCTGCGTTCGCGCCGGAGACACCGTGGCGCGACTGGGCGGCGACGAATTCGTGGTGATGCTGGCGAGCCTGAGCCCGAGCGCGCGCGAGGCCGCAACCCAGGCCGAGGCCGTGGGCGAGAAGGTGATCGCCGCGCTCAACCATACCTATCAGCTCAAGGAGGTCGCCTACCGTATTACGCCGAGCATCGGCGTCACCCTGTTCAACGGCCACCAGAGCGAGGTCGAGGTGCTGCTGAAACAGGCCGACCTGGCCATGTACAAGTCAAAGGAAGCGGGGCGCAACGCCCTGCGCTTCTTCGATCCGGACATGGAACTGGTGGTCATGAAACGCGCCGCGCTGGAGAACGACCTGCGCGTGGCGCTGCGCGAGCAGCAGTTCGTGCTCCACTACCAGGCCCAGGTGGAACCCAACCGCCTGACCGGAGCGGAAGTCCTGGTGCGCTGGCGGCATCCCCAGCGCGGCCTAGTGTCGCCGGCCGAATTCATTCCCCTGGCCGAGGAAACCGGGCTGATCCTGGGCCTCGGCCAATGGGTCCTGGAAACCGCCTGCCGCCAGTTGGCGCGATGGGCGGCCCAACCCGAACGCGCGCATCTGACCCTGGCGGTGAACGTCAGCGCCCACCAGATCCGCCAGGCCGACTTCGTGCAGAAGGTGCTGGCCATACTCAAGGCCACCGGCGCCAACCCGCAACGACTGAAGCTTGAACTGACCGAAAGCCTGCTGGTGCACGACGTCGAGGAGGTCATCGAAAAAATGTTCGCGCTCAGGGCGCGCGGCGTCGGCTTCGCGCTGGACGACTTCGGTACCGGCTATTCATCGTTGTCCTACTTGAAGCGGCTGCCGCTGGATCAGTTGAAGATCGATCAGTCCTTTGTCCGCGACGTGCTGGTCGACCCCAACGACGCCGCGATTGCCAGAACCGTCGTGGCGCTGGCCCGAAGCCTGGGCCTCGGCGTGATTGCGGAAGGGGTCGAAACGGAGGCGCAGCGCGACTTCCTGGCCAGTTCCGGATGTCATGCCTA
>MHZX01000050.1 GCA_001828935.1 Rhodocyclales bacterium RIFCSPLOWO2_02_FULL_63_24 | reverse complement strand
CATGTAACTTTTTCCTTAATCAAAAACGAACGAATCGGCCACCGCTGCGGGCTGCAAAACACCGCACCCCGGCCGGGGCATGTTTGAAGTTCAAAGTCGGAATAGCAGAGGGGGCCAAGCGGCGATTCAGAGGAGCTGCAATTTGACAGACTGTGAGACGACCGTAGGTCACTGCGGGGGATTTTGAACTAAACACGTTTCGCGTTTTACGCACATTGTCAAGCAGCGTCAACAACTTTCGATGTTGCAACGCACATGCCCGGCTCTTGCATATTCGGCAGCGATCCCAAAATACGGTTGCATCGGCACCCTATTCCCCTCTTTTTTCTGGTGTTGAACTAGGAAGGAATCACATTAGAATCCAACCATGGTTACACGCAAGCAAGTCGGACCGGAAGGCGACGCTGCACTGGCACCGGAGCAGAGCCGCACCAAGCCGCCACCGATGTACAAGGTTTTGCTGCTCAACGACGATTTCACGCCGATGGATTTCGTCGTAGTAGTGTTGGAGAAGTTTTTTGGTTTGTCGCGTGAGCAATCGACGCAAGTCATGCTCAAGGTGCATCGCGAGGGCAAAGGCGCTTGTGGCGTGTATCCTCGCGATGTCGCTGCGACAAAAGTTGAGCAGGTGAGCGCATTTTCACGTCGGCACCAGCACCCGCTGGCTTGCGTGATGGAGGAAAACTGATGATTGCCCAAGAACTTGAAGTCAGCTTGCACATGGCCTTTGTCGAAGCCCGGCAGAAACGCCATGAGTTCATCACCGTCGAACATCTGCTGCTGGCGCTATTGGATAATCCCTCTGCCGCCGAGGTATTGCGTGCCTGCGCGGCCGATATCGAAGGCCTGCGCAAGGAGTTGCTGACTTTTATCAATGAGCATACGCCGACGGTAGCCGGCAGCGACGAAATTGACACGCAACCGACGCTTGGTTTCCAGCGCGTGATACAGCGCGCGATCCTTCATGTCCAGTCCTCGGGAAAGAAGGAAGTCACTGGCGCAAACGTGCTGGTGGCCATCTTCGGCGAGAAGGACTCGCATGCGGTCTTTTTCTTGCAGCGCCAGAACATCACGCGACTTGACGTGGTGAATTTCATTTCGCACGGCATTACCAAGACGCCACAACCACGGGGCAAAGAAGAACCGGCAGAAACCGAGGTCGAAGCGCAGGAAAAAGGCGGCGCCTTAGAAAATTTCACGCAAAATCTCAATCAACTGGCGCTGACCGGCAAGATTGACCCCCTGATAGGCCGCGACAAGGAGTTGGAACGGGTAATCCAGACCCTGTGCCGTCGGCGCAAAAACAACCCGCTGCTGGTAGGCGAGGCGGGCGTAGGCAAGACAGCCATCGCGGAAGGGCTTGCCCGCCACATTGTCGAGGGACGGGTGCCGGAGATTCTCGCCAATGCCACCGTATATTGTCTTGACATGGGCGCTCTCCTGGCGGGAACCAAGTATCGCGGCGACTTCGAACAGCGCCTGAAGGGTGTCCTCAAGCAGTTGGCCGACAACCCCAACGCCATTCTGTTCATCGACGAGATACACACGCTGATTGGCGCCGGCGCGGCGTCGGGCGGCACCATGGACGCCTCCAATCTGCTCAAGCCCGCCTTGTCGTCCGGCGCTCTGAAATGCATCGGGGCGACCACCTACACCGAGTTTCGCGGCGTATTCGAAAAGGACCATGCACTGTCCCGGCGCTTCCAGAAGGTCGATGTCAATGAGCCCTCGGTAGATGAAACGGTGTCGATCCTGCGCGGCCTCAAGTCACGCTTTGAAGAACATCACGGCGTCAAATATTCCGCCGCCGCGATTTCCAGCGCGGCGGAACTGGCGGCCAAGTACATCAACGATCGCCACTTGCCCGACAAGGCCATCGATGTCATCGACGAGGCCGGCGCAGCGCAGCGCATCCTACCGAAATCGAAACAGAAGCGGACCATCGGCAAGCTCGAAATTGAAGACATCGTCGCCAAGATTGCACGCATCCCGCCCCAGCACGTTTCGGCGGATGACCGCTCGGCGCTGAAGAATCTCGACCGTGATCTGAAAAACATGGTGTTCGGCCAGGATGTCGCCATCGAAGCCTTGGCCAAGGCGATCAAGATGTCGCGTTCGGGGTTGGGTGACCCGCAGAAGCCTATCGGCTGCTTCTTGTTCTCCGGCCCGACCGGCGTAGGCAAAACCGAGGTCGCCCGCCAGTTGGCCTATGGCATGGGGATCGAACTGATCCGCTTCGACATGTCCGAGTACATGGAGCGCCACGCCGTGAGCAGGCTGATCGGCGCACCTCCAGGATATGTGGGCTTTGACCAGGGCGGCCTGCTCACGGAAGCCGTGACCAAGAAGCCGCACGCGGTGCTGCTGCTGGACGAAATCGAGAAGGCGCACCCGGAGGTGTTCAACATCCTGTTGCAGGTGATGGACCACGGAACCTTGACCGACAACAATGGCCGCAAGGCGGACTTCCGCAACGTGGTGATCGTGATGACGACCAACGCCGGCGCCGAAGCCCTGCAGAAAACCAGCATCGGCTTTACCGCCAACAAGGGACAGGGCGACGAAATGGCCGACATCAAGCGCATGTTCACGCCTGAATTCCGCAATCGACTGGATGCAATCATCTCCTTCCGCGCGCTCGACGCCCAGATCATCCTGCGCGTGGTGGACAAGTTCCTCATGCAACTCGAAGGCCAGCTCCACGAGAAAAAGGTTGAGGCCATTTTCACAGACGCCTTGCGGGCCTGGTTGGCTGAGAAAGGTTTCGATCCGTTGATGGGTGCGCGACCAATGGCGCGCCTGATACAGGACACGATCCGATCCGCGCTGGCCGACGAACTCCTGTTCGGCAAGCTGGTTCATGGCGGCCGCGTCACCATTGACCTCGATGAGCACGAGAAAATCATGCTCAGCTTCGAAGAGACTGCCAGAACACCCACGGTGACATCGGCAATCTAGTTTAGATTCGCTGCCAGGCGCGTCGAAGGCGCGCCCGGCTATCCATTCCTCTCGCATACATTCCCTATGGATTTGCTTACCACCGACCTCTGCGACGCACATGAAGACAAGGTCCGCGTCGTCGAACCGATGTTCAGCAGCTTTGGCGGCCGCGCGGCCTTTTTTGGCCGCATCGCCACGCTTAAGCTCTTTGAAGACAACTCGCTGGTCAGAAAGACGCTGGAGTCTCCGGGCAACAATCGCGTGCTGGTAATCGACGGCGGCGGCAGTTTGCGGCGGGCCTTGGTGGGCGATCAACTAGCCGCACTGGCAGTGAAGAACGGCTGGGCCGGTATCGTCGTCTATGGCTGCATCCGGGATTCCCGCGCGATTGACGAGATGGACATCGGCGTATTCGCGATCGACACCCATCCGATGAAGACGGTAAAGAAAAATGTCGGCGAGGCAGACATCCCGGTGACTTTCGGCGGCGTCACATTCACCCCTGGTGAATGGCTCTATGCGGACGAAGATGGCGTCATCGTCAGCGCCACCGCATTGCATTAGACCCCATCTTATATAAGACATATATCAAAGAAGTTCCGGATCGTTTCGCTATCGCGGAATGGTTCTCGTATTGTGAAATTAACAATACAATATACTGTTTAAGAACAATAAAAAAAATTCTCAAGTCTTATATAAGACTATTGCTGCAACGCAAAATCCTCTTTATACTGTCGTCACTGCTCCCGCTTGGAGCATCCCCTTCGACAACGACCCTACAGAGGATTGACCATGACCGATCGCAAAGCACAAGTCGCAGCCCTGGAAAAGGACTGGAAAGAGAACCCCCGCTGGAAAGGCGTAAAGCGTGGTTACAGCGCCGAAGACGTGGTGCGCCTGCGCGGTTCCGTGCAAATCGAACACACGCTGGCCAAGCGCGGCGCAGAAAACCTGTGGGCCAAGGTCAATGGCGGCGCCAAGAAGGGCTACGTCAATGCCTTTGGCGCCATCAGTGCCGGGCAAGCCATGCAGCAGGCCAAGGCCGGTCTCGAAGCCGTCTATCTGTCGGGCTGGCAGGTCGCTGCCGACGGCAACACGTCCGAAACCATGTATCCGGACCAGTCCTTGTATGCCTACGACTCCGTCCCCACCATGGTCCGCCGCATCAACAACACCTTCAAGCGCGCCGACGAGATTCAGTGGAGCCGTGGCATCAATCCGGGTGACAAGGAATACATCGACTTCTTCCTGCCCATCGTGGCTGACGCAGAAGCCGGCTTCGGCGGCGTGCTCAACGCCTTCGAACTGATGAAGAACATGATCGTCTCCGGCGCCGCCGGTGTGCACTTCGAAGACCAATTGGCGGCCGTGAAGAAGTGCGGCCACATGGGCGGCAAGGTGCTCGTCCCCACCCGCGAAGCCGTTGAAAAGCTGATCTCCGCGCGTTTCGCCGCCGACACCATGGGCGTGCCGACCATCATCCTGGCCCGTACCGATGCGGAAGCCGCGAACCTGATCACCAGCGACTACGACGACAATGACAAGCCCTTCATCACCGGCGAGCGCACCCAAGAGGGTTTCTATCGCGTCAAGAACGGCCTTGAGCAGTCGATCAGCCGTGGCATCGCCTACGCGCCCTATGCCGACCTGGTGTGGTGCGAAACCGGCGTGCCGGATATCGGCTTCGCCCGCGAATTCGCCCAGGCGGTGCTCGCTGCCTGCCCCGGCAAGCTGCTGTCGTACAACTGCTCGCCGTCCTTCAACTGGAAGAAGAACCTCTCCGATTCGCAAATCGCCTCGTTCCAGGAAGAACTCTCGGCGCTGGGCTACAAGTACCAGTTCATCACCCTGGCCGGCATCCATATCAACTGGTTCAACACGTTTGAATTTGCTCACGCCTACGCCCGTGGCGAAGGCATGAAGCACTATGTGAACATGGTGCAGGAGCCGGAATTCAAGGCTCGCGAGCAAGGCTACACCTTCGTCTCGCACCAGCAGGAAGTCGGCGTCGGCTACTTCGACGACGTCACCACCGTGATCCAGGGCGGCTCGTCCAGCGTCAAGGCGCTGACCGGCTCGACCGAGGAAGAGCAGTTCCACTAAGCTACAAGCGGACAGCGCTCAAAAATGCCGCACCGGGAAACCGGTGCGGCATTTTTTATGTCCGAGTCCCTCTGGGCGAGGACGGTATCCCCTGGCGGGATATGTCCGAGTCCCTCTGGGCGAGGACGGTATCCCCTGGCGGGATATGTCCGAGCCCCTCTGGGCGAGGACGGTATCCCCCCGTGGGATGGGTTAGAGTAGGCACCTGATTGGCCAGCGCAAACCGTTCGGATTTGATCCATTGATGACCGCTCAGCTCCCCAGGAAGGTCTTTTCGATGTTTTGGTCGGTACTCCAGATTGGTCTGATGATTTATCTGGGCGTGATGGCCCTGATCTATTTCAAGCAGGATTCGCTGGTATTCCTGCCGGAAATCGATCGCGACTTCCGCGCCAGCCCGACGGATATCGGTCTGCCATTCACCCCGCTGCAGCTGGCCACCGCGGATGGCGAAAGCCTCGACGGCTGGTTTGTGCCGGCCGACGCCAAACGCAGCGCACGTGGCCTGGTTGTCTTCTTCCACGGCAATGCCGGCAACATCGGTCACCGGCTCGACTATCTGCGCATGTTCCATGAGCTCGGGCTGGCGACCCTGATCATCGACTACCGCGGTTACGGTCTCAGCAGCGGAAACCCATCGGAGCAAGGCACTTATCTCGACGCCGAAGCCGCCTGGCGCCACGCCACGCAAGCGCTCGGCTTCCCTGCCGATCGCATCGTCGTCTTCGGCGAATCGCTGGGGGGCGGGGTAGCGGCAAAGCTGGCGACGGCAAACCGTCCCGCCGCACTGGTGCTGGCTTCGACCTTCACCTCCGTGCCCGACATGGGAGCCGACCTGTATCCCCTGCTGCCGGTACGACTGCTGGCGCACATCCGCTATGACACCCTGACACGACTATCGCAGATCGCTTGCCCGCTGCTGGTGATCCATAGCCGCAGCGACGACATCATCCCCTATGCCCACGGCCGCCGTCTGTTCGACTCCGCCCGCCCGCCCAAGCAATTCCTTGAGATCGAAGGCGGCCACAATGACGGCTTCGTCTTCGGCAAAGATGCCTGGGTCAAACAACTCGACGGTTTTCTGGGACAGGCTCTGCCTGATCTGCGTCAGCCGGCCGCGACTGCCCAATAGGCTGGATCACGCCAGGTTGCCTTGAGCAGATCGATGAACAGCCTCACCCGCAACGGCAGATGCCGACGTTGCGGCACCACGGCGTGGATCCCCACCGGCGGCGCGGCGAACTCATCCAGTACCGTCACCAATCGCCCCGCCGCGATATCGGCGCCGACTTCCCACAGCGAGCGCCACGCCAGCCCCTTGCCGGCCAGGGCCCAGTCGTGCAACACCGCGCCGTCGTTGCACTCGAGGCTGCCGCTCACCTTCACCACCCGCACCTCGCCCTCCACGCGCAGCGTCCAGCCGCGCTGCTGGCGCAGCGACAGGCAGTTGTACTCGCCGAGCAAAGTCGGCGCCGACGGAACGCCGACTTTCGCGATGTAGTCCGGGCTGGCGACTATCACGCGCCGCATCTCGCCGAGACGGATGCTGATCAGGCTCGAATCCGCCAGATCGCCGATGCGGATGGCGCAGTCCACGTTCTCATCGACCAGATCGACCAGCCGATCCGACAAGTCGAGGCGCACCGTGACTTCCGGGTTGTCTGCGACGAAGCGTGTCAGCAGCGGCGCCACGTGGCGCCGGCCGAAGCCCGCCGGCGCCGAGATCTTCAAATGCCCACCGGGCCGAATGCCGCCCAGACTGACCGCGCCCTCCGCATCCGCCAGTTCGCGCAGGATGCGCTGGCAATCCTCGAGAAAGGCGGCCCCCTCGAAGGTCAGCGAAATCCGCCGCGTGGTGCGCAACAGGAGCTTGACGCCCAGCCGTTCTTCCAGCGCATCGAGGCGCCGGCCGATGATCGCCGGCGTCACGCCCTCGGCGCGGGCGGTGGCCGACATGCTGCCGCGACTTGCGACACCAACAAAGGCAGAAATCTGCTTGAACTGATCCATTCGATACCATTAGTCAATAATCAATTGATCGAATCATAGCTTCTCCATCCAAACAGGCAAGAATAGAATTCAGACACCGTAGCAATCCCACATCAAGGAGTCACCCATGAGCCTGCCCGCCGGTATCCAGATCAACGCCCCCATCACGGCCGAATACGCCAAGATTCTTACCCCCGAAGCCATGGCGCTGGTGGCAAAGCTGCACCGCGCCTTCGAGCCACGCCGCCAGGAACTGCTCAAGGCCCGCGTCGCCCGCCAGGCCCGCATCGATGCCGGCGACATGCCCGATTTCCTGCCCGAAACCCAGCAGATCCGCGAAGGCGACTGGAAGATCGCGCCGCTGCCGAAAGCCCTGGAGCGCCGTCGTACCGAGATCACCGGCCCGGTCGAGGCCAAGATGATCATCAACGCCTACAACTCCGGCGCGGACAGCTACATGACCGACTTCGAGGACTCCAACAGCCCGAAGTGGGACAACCAGATTCAGGGCCAGGTCAACCTCTACAAGGCCATCCGCCGCGAACTCAGCTTCAAGAACGAAGCCGGCAAGGAATACAAGCTCAACGACAAGATAGCCACCTTGCAAGTCCGTCCGCGCGGCTGGCACCTGGACGAAAAGCATGTGCTGATCGACGGCCAGCGCGTCTCCGGCGGCATTTTCGACTTCGCCCTGTTCCTGTTCCACAACGCCAAGGAGCAGATCGCGCGCGGCGCCGGCCCCTACTTCTACCTGCCGAAGATGGAAAGCCATCTCGAAGCGCGCCTCTGGAATGATGTCTTCGTCATGGCGCAGGAAGCGATCGGCCTGCCGCAGGGCACCATCAAGGCCACGGTGCTGATCGAGACCATCCTTGCCACCTTCGAACTCGAAGAAATCCTCTACGAGCTACGCCAGCACAGCGCCGGCCTCAACGCCGGGCGCTGGGACTACATCTTTTCCTGCATCAAGAAGTTCAAGCGCAACAAGGATTTCTGCCTCGCCAATCGCGGCGCCATCACCATGGAAGTGCCTTTCATGCGCAGCTATGCGCTGGCGCTGGTCAAGGCCTGCCACAAGCGTGGCGCCCCGGCCATCGGCGGCATGAGCGCGCTGATCCCGATCAAGAACGACCCGGTGGCCAACGAGAAGGCGCTGGCCGGCATCCGTCACGACAAGACCCGCGACGCCAACGACGGCTTCGACGGCGGCTGGGTGGCCCATCCCGGCCTGGTGCCGATCGCCGCGGAAGAATTCCAGAAGGTGCTGGGCGAGCGCCCCAACCAGTGGGAAAAGCAGCGCGACGAAAGCTTCGGCCCCAAGGACTGGCTCAACTTCCAGCCCGAGCAGCCGATCACGGAAACCGGCGTGCGCAACAACATCAATGTCGGCATCCATTACCTCGGCAGCTGGCTGGCCGGCAACGGCTGCGTGCCGATCCACAACCTGATGGAAGATGCCGCCACGGCAGAGATCAGCCGCTCGCAGGTGTGGCAATGGGTCGTTAGCCCCAAGGGCAAGCTCGACGACGGCCGCAAGGTCACCGCCGACATGGTGCGCGGCTTCATCCCCGAGGAGTTGGCGAAGGTCAAGGCCACCGTCATCGCCCAGGGCGAGAAGACCGAAACCTACGATCAGGCTGCGAAGATTTTCGAAGAGATGTCGCTCGCCGACAACTATCCCGAGTTCCTTACGTTGCCGCTGTACGAGGCGATGGACTAGGAAAAGCCGCGCCGGCCAAGAGTCGGTGCTGGCGGTACGGTGACAAGAGCGGCGCACGGGATAACCCCTGCGCCGTTTTTCTTGCAATAGTGCTTTGTCTTATTGCAAATTTCACAACTTCGTGCAATAACGCCATTTCTTATTGCACGAAACACATCATGAAACGCGGACTCACCGGCAGCTATGACATCTCCACGGCAGGCGGCGAAACCTGCCGCGCCTTCGTGCCCGCGTCGCTGCCGCCCGATCCGCCGCTGGTCTTTTCACCGGAGCTTCAAGAACGACTGGATGCAGCCCTGCTTGCCCTCGGCAGGCTCGACAGCATCGGCGTCCTGCTACCGGACACCGCCGTCTTTCTCTATAGCTATGTGCGCAAGGAAGCCGTGCTTTCCTCGCAGATCGAGGGCACCCAGTCCTCTCTCGCCGACCTGATGGTCTATGAGGCCGACGGCGCGCCTGGCGTGCCGCTGGACGACGTGCAGGAAGTGTCCTGCTACGTCGCCGCACTCGAACATGGTCTCGGCCTGCTGCGCGGCGGTCTGCCCATCTGCCTGCGGCTGATGAACGAAATGCACGGCAAGCTCATGGCCCACGGTCGCGGCGCAGGCAAGTCGCCAGGGGAAATCCGCCGCAGCCAGAACTGGATCGGCGGCGCCCGCCCCTCCCGCGCCGCCTTCGTGCCGCCACCACCGCAACGACTGGCGGAATGCCTCTCAGCGCTCGAGCGCTTCCTCAACGACCAACCGCAGCGACACACGCCCCTCGTCAAGGCCGCTCTGTCCCATGTGCAGTTCGAGACCATCCACCCCTATCTCGATGGCAACGGCCGCCTCGGCCGGTTGCTGATCCCGCTCATCCTCGTCAATGCAGGCATCTTGCGCGAGCCGCTGCTCTATCTTTCGCTGCACTTCAAGACCCACCGCGAAACCTATTACGAACTGCTGCAAACCGCCCGCGAGCAAGGCGACTGGGAGGAATGGCTGTGGTTCTTCGCCACCGCCGTCGCGGACTCGGCCAATCAGGCCATCGCCACCGCCCGCGCCCTTACTGAATTGCATGCTACCGACCGCCAGCGCATCCAAGTCGAACTCGGCCGCCTCGCTACCTCGGCCCTGCTCGTGCATCACGCGCTCTACGCCCGCCCGATCAGCCAGATCGCCGGCATCTGCGAGCGAACGACCCAAAGCCCCAACACCGTCGCCAAGATGTTGGGCAAGCTGATCGAATTGGGCATCGTCTGTGAAATCACCGGCCAGAAGCGAGGGCGGATTTACAGCTACGCCGGGTACATGGAAATACTGAACCGGGAATCCAACCAACATTCCTGAAAGTCGGCGCTGGCGACACGGCGCTTCGCCGTGGCATACTCCGCTCCATGCACTTCAGCACCCTCATCCTGCGACGTCGATGCCTCCCGCTTGCTGCCGGGATGTGTCGTGCCGCCTGGGGAGATGCCCTGATCTAGACCGCGCACACCCGCTTTCCCGCAAAGGCCACGGCTCACCCCGTGGCCTTTTTTATGTCCGAGTCCATCAGGACGAGGACGGTATCCCCCGGTGGGATATGTCCGAGTCCCTCCGGACGAGGACGATATCCCCTGGTGGGATTTGTCATTTCCCGAGGAGCGACGCATGAACAGCCCAAGTACCGATGCCTTGATGTGGGTCACCGAGCGGCCCGACCTGATCTTTGTCGAAGGCCGCGGCTCGTGGATCACCGACCACCGCGGCAAGCGCTATCTCGATTTCGTCCAGGGCTGGGCGGTAAATTGCCTCGGCCACTGCCCGCCGCAGATTGCCGCCGCGCTGGCGCAGCAGGCGGCGACGCTGATCAATCCGAGCCCGGCGTTCTTCAACGAGCCGGCGGCGCGGCTGGCGCAACTGCTGGTCGAACATTCCTGCTTCGATCGGGTGTTCTTCGCCAACTCGGGCGCGGAAGCCAATGAGGGCGCGATCAAGCTGGCACGCAAGTGGGGACAGCAGCGGCGCAGCGGCGCCTTCGAGATCATCACCTTTGAGAACGGCTTTCACGGCCGCACCCTGGCGACCATGTCGGCCTCGGGCAAGCCCGGCTGGGACAGGCTTTTCGCCCCGCAGGTGGCGGGCTTCCCCAAGGCGCGGCTCAACGCTATCGATTCGGTCGCGGCATTGATCGGCCGCGATACGGTGGCGGTGATGCTGGAGCCGGTGCAGGGCGAAGCCGGTGCGATTCCGGCGACGGCCGAGTTCCTCCGCGCCTTGCGGGAATTGACGACGCGGCACGGCCTGTTGCTGATCGCGGACGAAGTGCAGACCGGCATGGGCCGCACCGGCCGCCTGTTCGCCTACCAACACGCGGGCATCGAACCGGACATCATGACCCTGGGCAAGGGCATCGGTGGCGGCGTGCCGCTGGCGGCGCTGCTTGCCCGCGAGGAGGTCTGCTGCTTCGCGGCCGGCGACCAGGGCGGCACCTACAACGGCAATCCGCTGATGGCCGCCGTCGGCATCGCCGTGCTGGAGACGCTGCTGGCGCCAGGCTTTTTGCAGGAAGTCGCGGCCAAAGGCGACTTCCTCGCCGCCGGGCTGCGCGCATTGAGCGAGGAATTCGGACTCGGCGACGAACGCGGTGCCGGCCTGCTGCGGGCCCTGCGGCTGGCCGACGAGCGGGCGCCGGCCTTGGTCGAGGCGGGACGCAAGCTGGCTGCCGAGGGTTTGCTGCTGAATGCGCCGCGCCCCAATGTGCTGCGCTTCATGCCGGCGCTGACGGTGAGCCGCGATGAGATCGGGCGCATGCTGGAAATGCTGCGCAGGCTGCTGGCAGCGCCTTAAGTATTTTGTCGCGTCTGCGGCCCGCGGTGGGCTTCAATCACTGCCCGCGCCAAGAGTCGGCGCTGGCGGCACGCCGAAAAGCTGACGAGGGAGATCGACAAGCGTCGCCGCCCATCGCCGGAAGACATTGGTTTCCACTGCAAATTTCAGCCACGAACACGGCCAGCAACGCGCTGCAATGCGACATACAGATGGATCAAACCAAAAACAACTTCGCCAATGGGGTAATCACTTTTTTTTACTCGCTCTATCGGACGCAGCCTGCAATAATCAGCCGGCAAACTAATAGTGACGTTAACCAATCGTTACACAGTGGGGGGGAGATGGGTAAGGCAGACGCAAACGCGACTTCGTCGCACGTTCGCGTTTGGCGTCCGGTCGACGCGTTGCGCACCTTGCCGTTTCCGTTGAGTCGAAATCAACCGTAGCGCCGGTCGCGGCCGACGGACAGTTTGGATTTGAACAATGGCGGACGAAGCTCAGAAGGCCGATTGCAAGGACGGATTTTTTCGGTGTCTCCTCAATCCACCGAAATGCTCCTTGTTGCGCATGATTGTGATCGGTGTCCTGGGCGGCATCATCATCTGGGGCGGCCTCAATACCGGCATGGAATGGACCAACCGTTCCGAGTTCTGCATGTCCTGCCACGAAATGACGATTCCGTTCGAGGAACTGAAAAAGACCGTCCACTACAAGAACCGCAGCGGCACGACGGTGCAGTGTTCGGATTGCCATGTCGCCAGCAGCAAGACTCCCACTGACTACATATTCAAGTCGGTACAGAAGCTGATGGCTGCCCGCGACGTAATCGGGCACATTCAGGGCACGGTCGACACGCCCGAAAAATTCGAGGCCTACCGCCTGACCATGGCCAAACGCGTCTGGGATCGCATGAAGGACAGGGATTCCAAGGAGTGCCGCAACTGCCACGATTTCAAAACCATGGATCCGGAAAAACAGAAGGATCGTTCGGTGGTCAAGCATGAAGGCGCGGTCCAGGATGGCAAGACCTGCATCGACTGCCACAAGGGCATAGCGCACAAAGCGGTGCACCACCTGCTGGAAAAGGAGCAGGGAAAAGTCGCCGCGGGCCAGGAAAGTGCCCCGCCGCCGCAAGCACCCGCGCAACCGGCCGCAGCGCCCGCAGCGGAAGACAAGGGCATCGCGCCGGCAACCCCGACATCCGCCGCAGTCGCCCCTGCTGCACCGGCGGCTCAAGCGGCTGCGCCGACTCAGGCGGCCAAGCCGGCGCCGAAGGCTGAAGCGGCGCCGAAGGCCGAGGCAGCGAGTGCCGCCGCACCGGCCGCCGCCGGCAGCACAATCACCGCAGTGGACTGGAGCAAGGTTCCGACGCGCCAGATCAAGGTGTTCTATCCCGGCCAGGCTGGCCTGGAATGGGTGATGAACAAGGCCGACCATTCATCCGCGACGGACATCAGCGAGAAGAAACGCGCCTGCGCCAAGTGCCACGAAGGCGATGCCAACGAAGTCGGCGCAGCCATCGTGGCCGGCAAACCGGTGGGCGTTTCCAAGACGGTGATGGAGCCGAATCCGCCCGCAGGCAAGGTCGGATTCATCCCAGTGACATTCCAGACGACCCATGACGACAGCAAGATCTATTTCCGCTTCGAATGGGTGCCGCCGAAGAATGGCGACAAGAAGATGGACCCGAAGCATGAAGTCAAGCTCGCCATGATGTTCGACGGCGGCGGCACGGTCGACGGCAGCGACCAGAACGGCTGCTGGGCCACCTGCCACGTCGACCTGCGCACCATGAAAGATGCCAAGGACGACAAGAAGACGAAATACATCATCGGCGCCGACCTCGCCGCCGGCAAGTTCATGGACCTGATCCAGTACCGCAGCGGCAAGGGCGAAAAGCCGGTCGACGGCTGGGTCGACAGCGAACGTCATATGGACGGCGGCAAGAGCCAACTCAAGGCCGAAGGCAAGAAGGATGGCAACAAATGGGTCGTGACTTTCGAGCGCAGCCTGGCTGGCGGCGGCAAGGGCAACCATGCCATCACTCCTGACAAGGTGTATAACTTCGGCTTCGCGATTCACGAGGACTACACCAGCGCCCGCTTCCACTATGTTTCACTGGGCTATCAGTTCGGTCTCGACAAGCCCAGTCCGGGAGTCAAGAACTATATCGACGTACAAAAGCAATAAGGCGGCAAAGGGGTTTTTGTAGGCAGTAAATTCGTCAAAACCAAGGAGGAACAAAATGATGATGAAGTGGAGAGGATGGGCGCTCGCTACCGGCGTCCTGGCGATATCCGCGATGGCACAAGCTGCACCGCCTTCAGCGGCGATGTTGTCGAACGCTTGCGCGGGATGTCATGGCACCAACGGCGGCAGCGCAGGCCCAAGCATGCCGACTTTGGCGAGCCAGTCGAAAGAAGCCATCGAAGCCGCGATGAAGAAGTTCAAGAGCGGCGAGCGTCCTTCAACGATCATGGGACGCTTGGCCAAGGGTTACAGCGACGCCGAGATCACCGCGATGGCTGAGTTCTTCTCCAAGCAGAAGCTCCATCCCACCAACCAGACCCTCGACAAGGCGAAGATCGCCAAGGGCGCCAGCCTGCAGGAAAGCAATTGCGGCCGCTGCCATATCGAGGACGGCAAGGAAGGCAAGGACGATACCCCGGTGATGGCGAGCCAGTGGCTGCCCTATATGCAGATGCAGATGACGGACTATCTGTCGGGCAAGCGCAAGATGCCGGAAAAAATGAAGGAGAAGGTCGATCCGATGTCCAAGGAAGACCTGGAAGCTCTCCTGCACTTCTACGCCAGCGTTAAATAAGGGAGAACACAACATGACTCTGGATCGCAGAAGTTTCCTCAAACTGGTGGGTGCCGGCGCCGGTGCCGCGGGTCTGCCGCTGATCGGCCGTGCCGCCGAACTGATGCCGAAAGCGGGCAAGCGCGTCGTCGTGATCGGCGGTGGCTACGGTGGCACGATCGCCGCCAAGTACATCCGCATGATGGACAAGAGCATCGAAGTGGTGATGATCGAGCGCAACGACCATTTCGTTTCCTGCCCGTTCAGCAATCTCTATATCGGCGGTATCCTCAAGGACCTCAATCCGCTGACCATCAAGTACGACAAGCTCGCATCGAATCACGGCGTCAAGGTGGTGCAGGCCGAAGTCACCGCGATCGATCCGGCGGCCAAGGTGGTCACGACCTCCAAGGGTACCGTCAGCTATGACCGTCTGGTTGTCTCCCCCGGCATCGACTTCCGCCTGGACGAAGTGAAGGGCTACGACGCCGCCGCCATGGAAAAAATGCCGCATGCCTGGAAGGCCGGTCCGCAGACCGTCCTGTTGCGCAAGCAACTGGAAGCCATGAAGGATGGCGGAACCATGGTGATGAGCGTGCCGCTCGCGCCTTACCGCTGCCCGCCCGGACCGTATGAACGCGCCAGCATGGTTGCCCACTACCTGAAGAAGAACAAGCCGAAGTCGAAGCTGGTCGTGCTCGATGCCAATCCGGATATCACGTCCAAGGGTCCCTTGTTCAAGAAGGGCTGGAAGGACAACTACGAAGGCATCATCGACTATCGTCCGGCCAAGAAGGTTACCGAGGTCAACGTCCAGGCCATGGCCGTGCTGGTCGAGGGATTGGAGGAAGTCAAGGGCGACGTCATCAACCTGATTCCACCCCAGCGCGCCGGGCAAATCGCCGTCGCCGCAGGTCTTGTCGGCGATGACAAGAAATGGTGTCCCGTCAATCAGACCACCTTCGAGTCGACCAAGCATGCCGGCATCCATGTCATCGGCGACGCCTGCGTTGCCGGTCCGATGCCGAAGTCAGGTTATTCGGCCAATTCCGAAGCCAAGGTCTGCGCAGCCAACGTAGTGGCGCTGATCAACGGCAAGGAGACCACGGACCTGTCGGGAATCAATACCTGCTACAGCTATATCACCGACAAGGACGCGATCAGCGTTGCCGCTGTCTATGCGGTGAAGGAGGGCAAGATCATTGCCGTGCCGAATTCCGGCGGCGTATCACCCGCCGACTACTCGGCGTCGAAGCTGGAGGCGATCTACGCCCAAAGCTGGCTGAAGAACATCCTCACGGAAATGTCGACCTGAGTTGCTTCAGTCGAAAACAACAAACCCCGCCACGAGCGGGGTTTGTTTTTTGGAAAACCGCTCAGGACGCTGGCGTTCTTCTACTGATGCCCGGTACTGCCAAAGCCGCCCGCGCCTCGCTCGCTGACAGGAAACTCATCGACCACGTTGAAGGCGACCTGCACCACGGGGACCACCACCAGTTGCGCCAGGCGATCCATTGGATTCAGCGTAAAGGTATCGTGTCCGCGATTCCAGGTTGAGACGAATACCTCGCCCTGGTAGTCCGAATCAATAAGCCCGACCAGATTGCCCAGCACGATGCCATGCTTGTGACCCAGGCCGGAGCGCGGCAGGATCATCGCCGCCAGACCCGGATCGGACAGATGAATCGCGATTCCGGTCGGGATCAGGATGGTTTCGCCCGGATGGATTTTTATCGCCATTTCGATGCAGGCGCGCAGGTCGATCCCGGCCGATCCCGGGGTGGCGTATTGCGGCGCGTAGTGAGCGTCCTTCAGGCGGACGTCGAGTATCTTGAGGTCAATGCTGGCCATGCTGTCTCTCCATCAAGGCGGCGATATGCGCGACGATGCCACGTGCCACCTCGGACTTGCCCGCCAGCGGCAGGACATGCGTACCGGCTGCATCGAACAGGGTCACCGCATTGGTGTCGCCGCCCAACCCGTCCTGCACCAGATTGCCGACCACCAGCGCGAGCTTCTTGGCCACGCGCTTGCCTTCGGCATAGGCCGCCAGATCCCGGCTCTCGGCGGCAAAGCCGACACAGAATGGTGCATTAGGCATCGCCGCCACTTCGGCGAGGATGTCGGGATTGGCGTCCAGTTCCAGCGCAAGACTGGCTGTACCCTTCTTGATCTTGTGCGCGGCCGCCTGCCGCGGCCGGTAATCGGCCACCGCGGCCACGCCAATGAACACGTGTTGTCCAGACAAAGCCTGCATCACCGCTTCACGCATTTGCAAGGCGCTTTGCACATCAACGCGATGCACACCGCGTGGCGCGCCGAGCGCGACCGGTCCGGCGATCAAGGTCACCTCCGCGCCCGCCTCTGCGCAGGCCCGCGCCAATGCAAAGCCCATCTTGCCGGAACTCGCGTTGGTCAGGCCACGCACTGGATCCAGGGCTTCGAAGGTCGGCCCGGCGGTCAGCAGCACGCGCTTGCCGGCCAGTGGCTTGGGTTGCAGGAAAGCGTACAGGTCGTCAAACAGTTCGTCGGCTTCGAGCATGCGCCCATCGCCCACTTCACCGCAGGCCTGTTCGCCATGCGCAGGACCGAGAATGCTTATGCCATCGGTACGCAGCTGTTCCACGTTGCGCCGCGTTGCCGGGTTTTCCCACATCTGGCGGTTCATCGCGGGAGCCACCAGTAAGGGGCAATCCCGCGCCAGGCACAAGGTGGAGAGCAGATCGTCGGCAAAACCGTGCGCCAACTTGGCCAGGAAATCCGCCGTCGCCGGGGCCACCAGCAAGGCGGCCGCGCCGCGGCTAAGCTCGATGTGCGCCATGCCGTTGTCCATGCGCTCGTCCCACAACGCCTGCCAGACGCGACGGCCGGTGAGTGCCTGAAAAGTCGCGGCACCGACGAACTGCGCGCCCGCCGCCGTCAGGGCAACATCCACTTCCGCCCCCGCCTTGACCAGCAGGCGCACCAATTCGGCCGCCTTGTAGGCCGCCACGCCGCCGGTCACTCCCAGCACAATGCGTTTGCCCTGAAATTCGTTCATGACATTAAAATCCTGCCCACAGGCAACCAAGCGGGGATTCTAAACCATGGCCATACGCGATTGGCCCGTAACCGAACGCCCGCGCGAGCGGCTGGTGCAGCAGGGTGCCGCCGCGCTGTCCGACGCTGAACTGCTGGCTATCTTTCTGCGCGTGGGCATTCGCGGCAAAAGCGCGGTGGATCTGGCCCGCGAACTGCTGGCAAGCTTCGACGGCAACCTGGCCAGCCTCGCCGCCGCCAGTACCAAGGAGCTCGCCCGGCTTCCCGGCATTGGTCCCGCCAAAGCGGCCCAACTCGCCGCCACGCTGGAACTCGCCCGCCGCTCGCTTGCCGGCCCCCTGAAGGAAAAGGATGCGCTGGCTTCGCCACAAGCAGTCCGCGACTGGCTGCGCCTGTCCCTCGGCAATCTGCAGCACGAGGTTTTCGTCGCCCTCTGGCTGGATGCCCAGAACCGGCTGATCGCCAGCGAGGAGCTTTTCCGCGGCACGCTCACGCAAACCAGCGTCTATCCACGCGAAGTGGTCAAGCGGGCACTGGCCCACAATGCCGGAGCGGTGATCCTGGCGCACAACCACCCGTCCGGCCTGGCCGAACCCTCGCGCGCGGACGAAGTGCTTACTTCTTCGCTGAAGCAGGCATTGGCGCTGGTCGAGGTCAAGCTGCTGGACCATTTCATCGTCGCCGGCAGTTCCACGCCAATTTCTTTCGCCGAACGCGGGTTGATTTAAAAAAGGGATTGAATTGTCAGGCGATTGTTTGTAAACTAGCCTGCTTTGCGAAATCAGCATTCAGGAGCACTACATGTCTCGCGTATGTCAAGTGACGGGCAAGGCCCCGATGGTAGGGAACAACGTATCCCACGCCAATAACAAGACCAAGCGTCGCTTTCTGCCTAACCTGCACAGCCGCCGCTTCTGGATCGAAACCGAAAACCGCTGGGTCAGCCTGCGCGTGTCAAACGCCGGTCTGCGCACCATCGACAAGAAGGGTATCGACGTTGTCCTCGCCGAGCTGCGTGAGCGCGGCGAGCGCGTCTAATCAGGAGAAAGCATCATGGCCAAGGGCGGACGCGAAAAAATCAAGCTGGAATCGACAGCCGGTACGGGACACTTCTACACCACCACAAAAAACAAGAAAACCACCCCGGGAAAACTCGAATTCCTGAAGTATGACCCGAAGGCGCGCAAGCACGTCGCCTATAAGGAAGTGAAGCTGAAGTAATTCGGCCGAGCGCAATAAAAACCCGCCTCCGGCGGGTTTTTTATTGCCTGGCAAATCCGCGTCAAACAGCGTAGCTGCGCAGGCGTCGCGAGAACTCCTCCAATTGGCGGATGCCGCTTTGCTCGGCACGGGCGACCCAGTCCTGCAACTGCTTCACCAACTGGTCGTGCGAGGCTGAGGAACGCGCCCATAGCGCCTCCAGATCGGCACGCATGGCATATGCCTTGGCCAAGGCCTCGCTTCTGGCAAGCAGGGCTGCCAGGCGCTCCTTCTGCGGTGCCGGCAACGCCGCTCCGTCTTCGCCCAGGAGACGCTTCATCATGCGGCCTTCGCGGGCATCGATCCGCAACTGGTCAAATTCCTCGGCGGCAAGCTGGCGCAGGGTCTTAAGGTATCGTCCCAGGACGTCATAACGATGCGTCACGACCGCCTGCAACATATCCAGATCGATCGCGGGTCGAATTGCGCCAAGCCGGGGAGTTGGTGCCACCTTCTTGACCCGTGCCATACCCAGCATCTCCATCAGGCGGATATATAACCAGCCAATGTCGAATTCGTACCACTTGTTCGACAGCCTGGCAGAGGTTGCAAAGGCGTGATGGTTGTTGTGCAACTCCTCGCCGCCGATCAGGATGCCCAGCGGAAAGAAATTGGTCGAGGCATCGGCGCAGGCAAAATTCCTGTAGCCCCAGAAATGCCCGATGCCATTCACCACGCCTGCCGCCCAGAACGGAATCCAGACCATCTGCACGCCCCAGATCAGCAGGCCAGGCCAAATACCAAACAGGAGCACATCGACGCCCAACATCAACACGATGCCCAGTTTGTGCATGGGCGCATAGAGCTTCCGCTCCAGCCAGTCGTCGGGTGTGCCGTGGCCGTAGCGCTCCATGGTGTCGCAATTGCGGGATTCCTTCACGTAAAGGAACACCCCGGCCCATAAGACGCGATTCAGGCCAAGTACCTGCGGACTGTGCGGATCTGCTGCGGTCTCGCATTTGGCGTGATGCTTGCGGTGAATCGCGGCCCATTCCTTGGTCACCATACCGGTAGTCAGCCACAACCAGAACCGGAAGAAATGGCTGGGAACAGGACCCAACTCGAGCGCACGATGCGCCTGATGCCGGTGCAGGAAGATAGTGACGCCGGCAATCGTGACATGGGTCAGCGCCAGCGTGACGAGAACATAGCCCCACCAAGGGAGATCAAGAATTCCGTAGTACATGAAAAACGCCTTTCGAGATCAGGTGGAGCATGGTCACCGGGTTGATGGTATCTCAGTGTCTTGCTTTGACGCGGACCGGCGCCTCGTCGGCAAGGCGGAAATCGATTTTGTTGGCTTCCATATCGACTCGCGTCAGCTGCACGCGGACGCGATCGGCAAGACGGAAGCGCCGGCCGCTGCGCTCACCGACCATGGCATGCAACTTCTCGTCGAAATGGAAATAGTCCTGGCCGAGTTCCGAGACATGCACCAGGCCTTCGACAAACACGCCGTCCAGCGCGACGAAGATGCCGAAGGGCACCACCGAGGAGATGCTGCCTTCGAAGCTTTCGCCGACCCGGTCTTTCATGTAGAAACACTTGAGCCAGGCCTCGACATCGCGCGTCGCCTCGTCCGCCCGACGCTCGGTCATCGAGCATTGAAGGCCGATTTCTTCCCACGCATTTGCCCCGCCCGCGGGCTCGTAGCGCCGTCCCGCCAGCGCCGACTTTATGGCGCGATGCACCAGCAGATCGGGATAGCGGCGAATCGGCGACGTGAAATGAGTATAGCTCTCGTAGGCCAGACCGAAGTGACCGACATTGTCGGGGCTGTAGATGGCTTGGCGTAATGAGCGCAGCATCACGGTCTGCAGCAGTTGCCGGTCGGGCCGCTGGCCGATCGTCTCCAGCAATTTGGCATAGTCCTTGGCCTTGGGCTCGTCGCCGCCACCCAATTGGAAACCGAAAGTGCCGAGAAAGTCGCGCAGCTTGACCAGACGCTCCGGCGTCGGGCCTTCATGTATACGATAGAGGGACGGATGCTCGCGCTCGCGCAGAAACTCCGAGGCACACACATTCGCCGCCAGCATGCATTCCTCGATCAGGCGATGCGCGTCATTGCGCTCGTAAGGTTCGATGCGTTCGATCTTGCCGTGGTCATCGAAGATCATGCGCGTTTCGACGGTCTCGAAATCAATCGCGCCGCGCTTGACGCGTTCCTTTGCCAATTGCCGATAGAGCAGATCCAGAGCCTCCAGATGTGGCAGCAAGGGTTCCAGTCTTGCCCGCGCGCCCGCATCCTTCTCGTACAGGGCTGCCGCAACCTCTTCGTAGGTCAGCCGCGCGTGCGAGAACATGACCGCCGGATAAAAGCGGAAACGCCTGATCGCCCCGCTACCGGCGATTTCCATGTCGCACACCATGCACAGCCGTTCCACCTGGGGGTTCAGCGAGCACAGGCCGTTGGAAAGTTTCTCCGGCAACATGGGAATCACGCGGCGCGGGAAGTACACCGAGTTGCCGCGCGCATAGGCATCGCCGTCCAGCGCACCGCCCGCGGTGACATAGTTCGAAACATCGGCGATCGCCACGACCAGGCGGAAGCCCTTGCCCTTGCGTTCGCAAAACACCGCATCGTCAAAATCCCTGGCGGTCTCGCCGTCGATGGTCACCAGCGGCAACCCAGTCAGGTCTTCGCGACCTTTCCAGTCCGACTTGCGCACCGCTTCCGGCAGCTTCTTGGTTTCGGCCAGTGCCCCAACCGAAAATTCGTAGGGCAGTTCGTGTTTGCGCAGGGCAATCTCGATTTCCATGCCGGGGTCGGCATAGTTGCCCAGCACTTCGACCAGCCGGCCGATGGGTTGCGCATGTTTGCTCGGTTGCTCTATAAGTTCGATCATCACCACCTGCCCGGACTGCGCCCTGAGCGCCTTCTTCGCCCCCTTCTCGGCAGGAGCCAGCAGGATATCCTGGCTGATGCGCTTGTTCTCGGCAACGACGAAACGTACACCATGCTCTTCGACCACGCGCCCGACCACAAATCGGTTGGCGCGCTCGGTCACTTCCACGATCTTGCCTTCGGGTCGTCCCTTGCGATCAACGCCAATGACCCGTGCGATGGCCTTGTCGCCGTGCAACACCTTGTCCATTTCCTTGGCGGAGAGGAACAGGTCGGCACCACCCTCGTCGGGAATCAGGAAACCAAAGCCGTCTGGATGACCGGCAATGCGACCGCGCACCAGATCCGCCTTGTCCGGAATCAGCCAGTCGCCGCGCCGGTTCTGCATCAACTGCGCCTCGCGCGCCATGGCTCCCAGGCGACGCTGGAACGACTCCAGTTCAAATGGCTGCACGTCGAGCAGTTCGACCAGACGCCCGAGTTCCAGAGGCGCCCCTTGCGCCGTCAGCGTTTGCAGGATGTATTCGCGGCTCGGCAGGGGATGCTCGTACTGCGCTTTTTCACGCTCGAACTGCGGATCGGCGCGGCGGATTTTTGAAAGCTTGTAGGTGTTATGTGACTTGTTTGACAATCTGGGTTTTTCCTTTAGAATTCGCGCCTCGTTTCGCGCCTGCCCAGGTGGCGGAATTGGTAGACGCACTAGTTTCAGGTACTAGCGCTGCGAGGCGTGGGGGTTCGAGTCCCTTCCTGGGCACCAAGCATGTTATGCGATGACGAAAAAAGCAAGGGCCGCGATGCGGCCCTTTCTTTTTTCTGCTCCCTTATTCGAAGGGATGCCTTAATACGATGGTCTCTTCGCGATCCGGACCTGTCGAAATCATATCCACCGGCACGTCGCACAATTGTTCCATGCGTTTGATGTAGGCGCGAGCCTCGACCGGCAGGCCGTCCAGCGTCTTGACGCCGACCGTGCTGCCCTTCCAGCCTGGCAGTGACTCGTAGATCGGTTCGCAACAAGCGAGATCATCCGCGCCCACAGGCAGAATGTCGGAAACACCCCCGTTGATGCGATAACCGGTGCAAATCTTGAGTTCCTCGACGCCATCCAGCACGTCGAGCTTGGTGATGCACAGGCCCGAAACGCCGTTGATCTGGATTGCCCGCTTCAGCGCGGCGGCATCGAACCAGCCGCAACGGCGCGCGCGCCCCGTAGTGGCGCCGAACTCGTGGCCCTTGGTGGCCATATGCTTGCCCACCGGGTCCTGCTTGTCCACCGCGTCATATAGTTCGGTCGGGAAGGGGCCGCCACCCACGCGCGTGGTGTAAGCCTTGGTGATGCCGAGGATGTAATGCAGCATACCCGGGCCGACCCCGGCGCCTGCAGCCGCCGCACCGGCAACGCAATTGGACGAGGTAACAAAGGGGTAGGTGCCATGATCGATGTCGAGCAGAGTGCCTTGGGCACCCTCGAACAACAGATTGGCGCCCGCCTTGTGGGCATCGTAAAGGGCGCGCGGCACGTCGGCAATCATACGGGTCAGACGTGGTGCAATGGCCATGGCGCCGTCGTAGACCTGCTGGAAATCCACAGCCTCGGCACCATGGAAATTCTTCAGCACGAAGTTGTGGTACTCGAGGATTTCGCCCAGCCGCTCGGCGAAGCGCTTGGGTTTGGTCAGATCCTGCAAACGCAGGCCGCGCCGCGCCACCTTGTCCTCGTAGGCCGGGCCGATGCCACGCCCCGTGGTGCCGATCTTGTTGCTGCCGCGCGCGACCTCGCGGGCCACGTCCATCGCCTGATGGTAGGGCAGGATCAAGGGACAGGCTTCGGATATCTTCAGCCGCGCCTCTGCATCGATGCCGGCTGCCGTCAGTTCGTCAAGCTCTTTCATCAGCGCTTCGGGTGAGAGCACGACGCCGTTGCCGATATAACAGGTCACGCCGGTGCGCAGGATGCCGGACGGCACCAAATGCAGCACAGTCTTCTTGCCGCCGATAACCAGCGTATGACCAGCGTTGTGTCCGCCCTGGAAGCGCACCACGCCCTGCGAGTGATCCGTCAGCCAGTCGACGATCTTGCCCTTGCCCTCGTCGCCCCACTGGGTACCGACGACCACTACGTTCTTTGCCATTTCAATCTTCCTTCAGGGATTCAATGATCCAGTCATTGCCGCTGCGCACCAAAACACGGTCGCAGCCGGCTTCGCGCCAGGCGCCGCCATGGCCCGGCAGGGCCAGTACCACGCGCTCGCCTTCTGCGCGCAGACGCAAGACCTCGGTGTTGACGGCCCGCGAAGCGGAATCCCCGTCACGCAAAGCGAGGGTATCGTCCTCGGGCCAGGGAGCGAGAATCGCGCCCCGTGGTTCGTCATCCAGCGACAATCGCGCCAACTCGCGCAAGTCCATGGAAAAGCCGGTGGCCGCTCGAGCGCGGCCGTACACGCGACCAAAATCATCGTAGCGGCCACCCAGCGCCACTGCACCTGGGCTACCGGCACAATAGGCGGCAAAGGCAAGCCCGCTGTGATAGTGATAACCACGCAGGTCGGACAGATCGAAGCTCAAGGGCAAATCGGCCAGGGCATCGGCCAAGCGTCTCAGGTCGGACAGTGCCGCAGTGATCTGTGGCAGCGGCGGCAAGACCCGCGCTGCGCGGTCCAACACCCGCCGATCGCCGTAGAGTTCGGGCAGTTCCAGCAGCGCCGAGCGAACGGGAGCGGCAAGGCCTGCCACCAGTTCGCGCACCGTCGGCACGTCCTTGCCCTGCAACGCGCCGAACAGTTCCTCCTCGGTTTCCGGAGCGAGGCCTGCCTCCTTGGTAAGGGCGCGAAAAACCGCGACGTGACCGAGATCGAAACGCGATGCAGCGATGTTGCAGAGGCCGAGCGCGGTAGCCAGCAGGCGCATCGCCTCGATGTCGGCCTCCAGTCCGGCGTGGCCGTAGAGTTCGGCGCCGATCTGCAGCGGCTCGCGTGTCGCGTTGAAGCCGGCCGGCAGGGTGTGCAGCGCGCTGCCGCAGTAGCACAGCCGAGCGACACCCTGGCGGTTGAGCAGGTGGGCATCGATGCGTGCGACTTGCGGCGTGATGTCGGCGCGCACGCCCATGCTGCGACCGGAGAGCTGATCCACCAGCTTGAAGGTACGCAAATCGAGATCATGCACGCTGCCGGTGAGCAACGATTCGACATACTCAAGCAGGGGAGGAATGACGAACTCATAGCCGTGACGAGAAAATTCGTCGAGCAGGCTGCGCCGCAAAGCCTCGATACGCGCCGCATCGTGCGGCAGCACGTCTTCGATTGCTTCAGGCAGAAGCCAGTGCCGGTTTGCCATGACGGTCAGCGGAATACCGTCAGCAGAACGATGCCGACCAGCATCGAAGACAGGCCGATGAAGCGGATCTGCCCGTCGCTCAGTTCGGTCACGCGGCGGAAGGTCTCACGCCACACACGTGGCGTGAGAAATGGCAGGAGTCCTTCGATCACCAACATCAAGGCGAAAGCCAGCAGCAAGGTATTCAGCATTTCAATCCGCTACCGACTGATTCACTTGCCCTTGCCGCTGTTCTTCAGATACTTGAAGAACTCGGAATTGGGTTCGATCACCATGAGGTCGCTCTTGTTCTTGAAACTGCCGCGGTAGGCTTCGAGGCTGCGGTAGAAGGCATAAAATTCGGGGTTTTCGCCAAAAGCGCGGCCGTAGATGGCAGCCCCCTTGGCATCGCCCTCACCCTTGATCTTCTGCGCGTCTCGATAGGCCTCGGCCAGAATCACTTCACGTTGGCGGTCGGCATTGGCCTTGATTTTTTCGGCCTCCGCCGCGCCTTCGGAACGCAACTCATTGGCCACGCGCTTGCGCTCGGTTTCCATGCGTCGATAGACCGACTCTGAAACTTCAGGGGGCAGGTCGACTCGCTTCAGGCGGACGTCGACAATTTCGACACCGATCGCGCGCATGTCGGCATCGGCTTTTTTCTTGACCGAAACCATGATGTCGTCACGCGCACCAGAGACCACATCATGCACGGTACGCCGGCCAAACTCTTCACGAAGGCCGGAATTGACGGTCTGCGACAGCCGCGTCTTGGCCAGCATTTCGTCGCCACCGACCGATATGTAGTATTGCTTGACGTCGTGGATGCGCCATTTGACGAAGGAATCCACCAACACCGGTTTCTTCTCCGCGGTCAGAAACCGCTCAGGCTCCGGCGAATCCATGGTGAGAATGCGCTTGTCAAAGATCCGCACGTTCTGAATCAGCGGCCACTTGAACGCAAGACCCGGCTCGGAAACCACTTCCTTTATTTCTCCGAGCTGGAAAATGATCGCGAACTGGCGCTGATCGACGGTAAATATCGTCATGGCAAACAGGGCCAGCAGGCCGAATACCAATGACGCGACAAAAGACAAATGGCGCTGCATCAGCGTTCTCCCCGCTCGCGCGATCCCAAGTTGCCGCGAACCCGCGCATCACCTGGCGCTGAACGCTCGGTCTGCGGTGGCGCATCCGGCATCGCAATTCCCGGCCCGGGTACCACGCCGCGCGGAACAACGGCCGCTTCCACCGCCGGCGCAGCGACTGTGGCCGCCGTGGCCTGCATCAATTTGTCGAGAGGCAGATAAAGCAGGTTGCCCGGTCCTTTGGCGTCGAGCATGACCTTGCTGGTATTGGCATAAACCTGTTGCACGGTCTCAAGATACATGCGGCTACGGGTTACTTCCGGCGCCTTGCTGTATTCGACGAGAATCTGCTTGAAGCGCGAGGCATCGCCCTCGGCGGTCACGATGATGCGCTGGCGGTAGCCGGTAGCTTCCTCCATCAGTCGCGAAGCGGCGCCACGAGCCCGCGGAATCACGTCGTTGGCGTAGGCTTGGCCCTCGTTCTTGTGCCGCTCGCGGTCCTGGCCCGCCTTGACGGCGTCGTCGAAGGCGGCTTGCACCTGTTCCGGCGGCTGGGTGCTCTGCATGTTCACCGAACGAATCTGGATGCCGGTCTGGTAGCGGTCGAGAATATCCTGAATCAGCTTTTGCGTATTCGCGGCGATCTGGTCGCGCCCCTCGTAGAGTACGAAGTCCATCTTGTTCTTGCCGACCACCTCGCGAATCGCCGTTTCCGCTGCCTGCATGACCGTATCATCGGGATGGCGGTTATTGAACAGGTAGGCCTTCGGGTCGGAGAGCAAGTACTGGACTGCGAACTGGACGTTGACGATGTTCTCGTCGTCGGTCAGCATCAATGCCTCTTTCAGCACCTTGTTCTTGTCCGAACCGCGATAGCCGACTTCGACCGTGCGCACACCGGTTACATTGACGATTTCATGGCTCTGGATCGGCCACGGCAGACGCCAGCGCAAACCCGGCTCGGTGGTTTCCTTGAAGCGGCCAAACTGAAGTACCACACCACGCTGGGAGGCATCGACGATGTAGAAGCTGCTGCCCAGCCACACTACGGCTATCAGCATCAAGATGATGCCGATGCCGCCGCCGAACTGCTTTGGGCTGATCGATGGCATGCGGTTGCCCTCATCGCCACCGCCTCCGCCACCGCCCTTGTTGCCAAGCAAGCCAGACAAGCGGCGATTGAAATCGCGCCAGAGTTCTTCGAGATCGGGAGGGCCTTGATTGCCGCCACCGCGCTTGCCGCCACCGGGCTGGTTGCCCCAGCCGTGGTCGTTGAGAGACATGAGGATTCCGGCGATCACGTTGTTTGGTCTGGGTAGTGAAGAAGGAGAAAGGCGTCAGGAAAATATCAGGCGACGGCTGCGGGAAATTCGTTGCGCCGGCTCGCCACTTCAGCAAGCGCCTCGCGCAGCAACGATACCCCGGCCCCCGTGCGGGCGCTCAAACGAACGCATGAAATGTTACCACAGTCATCACGCTCGATTCCGGGGCTTGCGGCAGTCAAGTCCACCTTGTTCCACACCAGTATCTGCGGCACCCCGAGCGCTCCGATCTCCTTCAATACCGAACCCACCGCCTCGATCTGCTGATCACGGTCCGGACTGGCTGAATCGACCACATGGAGCAGCAGATCGGCTTGCGCAGTTTCTTCCAGCGTGGCCTGGAATGCCGCCACCAGGGCATGCGGCAAGTCGCGGATGAAACCGACGGTATCGGAAAGCACAATCGGCCCGGCGCCCTCGATGAACAGCCGGCGCGAGGTGGTATCCAGAGTGGCGAAAAGCTGGTCGGCGGCATAGGCCCCGGCCTTGGTCAAGACGTTGAACAGCGTGCTCTTCCCGGCATTGGTGTAGCCCACCAGCGAAATTGCCAACACTTCGCCCCGGGTCCGGGCGCGTCTTCGCACTTCGCGCTGGCGTTCCAATTGTTTAAGGCGATCCTTGAGCAGAGCGACGCGCTTGCCCAGCAGGCGGCGGTCGGTTTCAAGCTGTTTCTCGCCAGGACCGCGCAAGCCGATACCGCCCTTTTGCCGCTCAAGGTGCGTCCACCCCCGCACCAGGCGCGTCGCCAGATGCTGGAGTTGAGCCAGCTCGACCTGGAACTTGCCTTCGTGGCTTTTGGCGCGCAGAGCGAAGATGTCCAGAATCAGACTGCTGCGATCGACCACGCGGCATTCCAAGACACGTTCCAGATTGCGCTGCTGACCCGACGAAAGTTCATGGTTAAACACCACCACATCAGCTTCATGCAGCCGCACCGCATCGCCGATTTCAGTCACCTTGCCCTTTCCGGCAAAGAGCGCCGGGTCGGGCCTTGATCGCTTGCCGGAAACCACCGCCAGCGCGCGTGCACCGGCGCTGGCAACCAGCAGATTGAATTCGGAAAGACGCTCGGCGAAGTCACCTTCGCCGAAATCAAGTTGCACCAGAACGGCTTGCTCACCGCTGGCGGGACGCTCGAACATCAGGGCGATGCCTTCACGGCATTCGCCGACAACGGCAGCGAGCGGTCAATCGGCTTCGGGTTCTTGCGAAAAATTGACCGCACGCGCGGGAACTACCGTCGAAATGGCGTGCTTGTACACCATCTGGGTCACCGTGTTCTTGAGCAGAACAACATACTGGTCGAAGGATTCGATCTGTCCCTGCAACTTGATGCCATTTACCAGATAGATGGAAACCGGAACGTGCTCGCGACGCAGTGTGTTCAGAAACGGGTCTTGTAGCATTTGCCCTTTATTACTCATGGTTGGTGATCCTTTTAGTTATGACCGCTTCGCTTAACGCCGGCTGGACTGGCGCCAAGCTTCATTGAAGCTTCGTTTAAAGACTGTTGGTTTTTTGACCAAATACTGTAATCGATTTTACCTCTCCGTGCCACCAGCGCCGACTCACGCCTTACAGGTAAGGGCTCTGCATGCCTGGGACGCCGCTTCGCGGGCAGGTGCCTTGCATGCCTGGGACGCCGCTTCGCGGGCAGGCATCAATCGACATAGGGATTCTTGGTGGTCTTGTACTGGATGCGCAGCGGCGTGCCCTGAAGCTTGAAGGCCTCAAGAAAGTAACGCTCCAGATAGCGGGTATAAGAGGCAGGAATATGCTCCAGGGCATTGCCGTGAATGACGATGATCGGCGGATTGCTGCCGCCTTGGTGGGCATAGCGCAACTTGGGACGGAAAGCCCCATGACGCGGCGGCGTCTGCTTTTCCACAGCGGAAATCAGCACGCGCGTCAGTTTCGGGGTGGACAGCTTGGCCATTGCGGCGGCGTAGGCCTTGTCCACGGAGGACAGGATGCCGGCAATGCCCTGCCCCTTCAGCGCCGAAACGTAGTGCACGCGGGCAAACCCGAGAAAATTCAGTTTGCGCGCAATGTCCTGCCGGACGCGCTCGCGGTGGTAATCATCCACCGCATCCCATTTGTTCACTGCAACCACCAGCGCCCGTCCGGCGTCGATGATGAAACCGGCGATGTGGGCATCCTGATCGGAGATCTCCTGGCTGGCATCGACCATCAGTACCACCACGTTGGCTTCCTCGACCGCCTGCAGGGTCTTGATCACCGAGAATTTTTCGATAGTCTCGAACACGCGCCCCTTGCGCCGCAGGCCCGCCGTATCGATCAGGGTGTAGGCACGGCCGTTGCGCTCGAACGGCACCTCGATCGCGTCACGCGTGGTGCCAGGCATGTCAAACGCGATCACGCGCTCTTCGCCAAGCAGGGTATTGACCAGCGTACTCTTGCCGACGTTGGGCCGGCCGGCAATGGCTACTTTGGGACCCGCCGTCTCATCATCGGCTTCGCTCTCATCGGGGAACGGCGCCAAGGCGAGCTCGACCAGTTCGCGCACACCCTCGCCATGTGCGGAGGAAATCACGCAGGGATCGCCGCAACCGAGCTCATAGAACTCGGCGGCTACCACCGCGCGATCCATGCCTTCACCCTTGTTCGCGGCAAGCAGCACCGGTCGTCCGCTGCGCCGCAGGAGTTCGGCGATCACCTTGTCCTGCGGGGCGAGGCCGGTGCGCACGTCGACCACGAAGATCAGCACATCGGCTTCGGCGATCGCCGCCTCGGCCTGGCGCGCCATTTCGTACACGATGCCGTCTTTGGCCTGTGGCTCGAAGCCGCCGGTATCCACCACCAGATAGGGCTTGCGGCCGAGCCGGCCATGTCCGTAATGACGATCGCGGGTCAGGCCCGGCTGGTCGGCCACCAGTGCATCGCGCGAGCGCGTGAGGCGATTGAACAAGGTCGATTTACCGACATTCGGCCGCCCGACGATCACCAGCGTAGGTTTCATCTTGACGAAAGAACAGATGATCGGAAGCAGGCGGCCGATAGGGTCCGCCCTCGCCCCTGCGTCCACCGCCCTCCGCTAGCGGGGCTCGAACGCATATAGTCCGCCTTTCACGGTCTGCACCAGCAAACCGGCGCCGAAACGCGCCGGCTCGGCACGCACGGCACTGCCGTCGGTGTTGGCGCGCGCCGCAAAAGCACCATCGTCGCGGCGCAAAAGATGCACCACCCCCTGATAGTCGGCGACCACCACCTGGCTCCCCAGTGCCAGCGGCCGCGAAAGACCGCGATTGATCAGTTTGTCCTGCTTCCAGACGCTAGCCCCGCTGTTGCGATCCAACGCGTGCACGGCGCCCTTGTCGTCGGCGACATAAACGTAGCGGCCGTCGACATCGAGCCCCGCGCTGGAAGACATGTCGCGCGACCAAAGGGTATTGCCGCTGTTGCTGTCGAAACAGGCAACGCGCCCCTGGAATGCCGCCGCGCATACCGTGCTGCCGCTCACCACGGGGGAACTGGTGATGTCGGCGACGCGCTCCAGTTCGGTCGCGCCCTTGGGCAAGGCGACCGTCACTTCCCACACCGCGGCACCGTTGTTGTTGGCGATGGCAACCAGTTTGCCGCCGGGAAACCCGGCCAGGGTGACTTTTCCGGCAAGCACCACGCCGACGTTGGAACGCAGCGAAAGCGTCGGCGTGCTGCGCTGATAGACCCAGCGCCGCTTGCCATCGACGGCGTCAAAACCGAAGATCCGCGAGTCGCCGGAGCGGACGATTACCAGTCCGTCGGCCACAGCCGGCGCCGCCAGCACTTCGGAACTCACGCGCGCCTTCCATGTTTCGCGGCCCGTCGCCGCATCGAAAGCCAATACTTCGCCCTTGGATGTTCCCACCACCACCCACTTGCCGTCGCTGCCTACGCCGCCGGAAATCGGCTGGCCGGCGGCAATGCGCCAGACCTGGCGTCCGTCATCGAAACGCGCGATGGCGCCGTCACGGGCCGCCGCATACACGCTGCCGCCCACCAGGGCCGGCGAAAACGTGAATTCGCCGGCGCTGCCGACACCGGCTTGCCACAAGCTGCGCAGTTCCGCGCTGGGCTGGATGGCGGCAAGCTCCATGGGCTTGACCTTGGGCTCACTGGGACCAAAGGGATTGAGCTTCTCGACCGTCGAGCAGGCTCCCAGCGCCAGCGCCGAAAGAATCGCCGCCACCGGCAATCGCATGGCGTTCACTTGCCCGCCCCAAGCGAATCGCGCTTGGCCTGGATGACTTCGCTGTAGCCCCCACGCTGCCTGGTTTCATCACTCTTGGCCAAGGCTTCGAGCTTTGTCAGCGCCAGATCGTAGGCATTGCGTGCCTCCGCAGTTTTGCCCTGCGCGGCAAAGATGTCGCCGCGCAACTCCCCGAAACGCGGCGCAAAAGCCGCCAGCGGCTCAGCGGCAAGCTGTTTCATGGCTTCGTCGTAAGCCTTCTCGTCGAGCATCACGGCGGCCAGCCGCAGCCGGGCCAATTCGCGCAGAGCCGGATCCTTGGCGTTCTCCGCGGCCCAGCCCAACTGAACGCGGGCATTTTTCGCATCGCCGGCATCCATCTGCGCCCGTGCCGCGAGCAGTGCGCCCATGCCGGCATAGGCAGTGGAAGAATACTTGTCGATCAATTCGCCGGCCAGCTCGCGGGCGCGCTTGGCGTCCTTCTGCGTCGCCGCGGTCTGCAAAATCGAAAACAGTGCCGAGGCCTGCGTCGCCTGCTGTCGTTGCCACCAGTTCCAACCCTGCCAGGCAACCGCCGCCAGCGCCACGGCGACCAGGATGCCGGTCACCAGATTGCCATACATCTTCCACCAGGTTTTCAGCTCGTCGAGCTGCTCCTGTTCTTCCAGGTCATAGGCTGCCATTGTCGTCTTCCAAGGGGAAAAGAATATCGCCGAGATGATCGGCCAGTTCATCGAAACTCACGCGAACCTGCGCTGCCGGCTGATCGAAGCCCGCACGCAAAGGTTTCACGCTCACCGCATTCGCCGCCGTCTCGTCATCGCCGACTATCAGCGCAATCTGCGCACCGGACCCGTCGGCCTTCTTCATTTGTGATTTGAAGCTGCCGCCGCCGCAATGCAGGTGAATCGCAAATCCGGCGCTGCGCAATGCCTCGGCGACGCGAAAGGCAAAGCGGCCGGCGGCTTCGCCCTGATGCACGAGATAGGCGTCGGGTGCGGGGACTTCGTGACGATGTCCCTGATCCTGCCACAGCGCAAGCAAACGCTCGATGCCCATGGCGAAGCCGCACGCCGGCTGAGGCTTGCCGCCGAGCTGGGCGACCAGACCGTCATAGCGGCCGCCGGCGCATACCGTGCCCTGAGCACCGAGCTGATCGGTGACCCACTCGAACACGGTCAGGTTGTAGTAGTCCAGCCCACGCACCAGACGCGGATTGATGCGGTATGGAATCGCCGCGTCCTTGAGCAGTTGCTGCACGCCCTCGAAATGCTTGAGGGATTCCTCGCCGAGATAGTCGATCAGCTTTGGTGCCGCCTCGACCAGTTCTTGCATTGTCGGATTCTTGGTATCCAGAATGCGCAAAGGATTGCTGTGCAAGCGGCGCTGGGCCTCGCCATCCAGCTGCTCATGACGCTGTTCGAAATAGGCCAGCAGATCGGCACGATGTCGGGCGCGCTCCGCACTTTGGCCCAGCGAGTTGATTTCGAGGCGGATGCCGTCGAGTCCGAGGTCATCCCACAACCGGGCGCACATCGCGATTTGCTCGGCATCAATGTCGGGGCCGGGAAAACCCATCGCCTCGACCCCCACTTGATGGAACTGGCGATAGCGGCCTTTCTGCGGCCGTTCGTGGCGGAACATCGGTCCCATGTACCACAGCCGCTTGGGACCGTCGTAAAGCAGATTGTGCTGGAGTACGGCGCGCACGCAGGATGCCGTGCCTTCCGGACGCAAGGTAAGGCTTTCGCCGTTCAAGGCGTCCTCGAAGGAATACATCTCCTTCTCGACAATATCGGTAATTTCGCCGATCGCGCGCGCAAACAGCGGCGTCGGCTCCACCATGGGCATGCGGATCGGGCGGTAGCCATAGGCGCGCAACCAGTCGCGCACGGCTTCCTCGAACTGCTCCCAGAGCTCGGCGTCGGCCGGCAGGATGTCATTCATGCCGCGGATGGCTTGCAGTGTCTGGCTCATGGTTGCTTGGTCACGACGCGTGCGGTAAGCCCGTGCTCACCGCGATCAATGACTCGGTCTTTCCGGATATGTTCTTGATACATAGTCGTCAACGATCTGGCGGAATTCGGCGGCAATGTTGTCGCCACGCAGCGTGACGACGCGCTCGCCATCGACATACACCGGCGCCACCGGCGCTTCGCCCGTACCCGGCAGCGAAATGCCGATGCTGGCGTGTTTGCTTTCGCCGGGGCCGTTCACCACGCAGCCCATCACGGCCAGCGTCATGTTCTCGACGCCCACGCGCACCAGACGCCATTCCGGCATGCGGCTGCGCACATAGTTCTGGATGTCCTGCGCCAGCTCCTGGAACACCGTGCTGGTGGTGCGTCCGCAGCCGGGGCAGGCCGCCACCAGCGGCGTGAAGGCGCGCAGGCCCATGGTCTGCAGGATTTCCTGGGCGACGATCACTTCGCGCGTACGGTCGCCATTCGGCTCCGGCGTAAGCGACACTCGAATCGTGTCGCCGATGCCTTCCTGCAACAGCACGCTGAGCGCCGCGGTAGAGGCGACGATCCCCTTGCTGCCCATGCCCGCCTCGGTCAGCCCCAGATGCAAGGGATAATCGCAGCGTACTGCCAGCTCGCGATAGATTGCAATCAGGTCCTGCACGCCGGAGACCTTGCACGAAAGCACGATATGGTCGCCGGCCAAGCCCAGTTGCTCGGCCTGCGCCGCGGATTCCAGCGCCGAAGTCACCATCGCTTCGCGCATGATCTCGGTGGCATCCTTCGGCTCCGGACGCTTGGCGTTTTCATCCATGACGCGGGCGAGCAAGGCCTGGTCAAGACTGCCCCAGTTCACCCCGATGCGGATCGGCTTGTCGAACTTGCAAGCGATTTCGATCAACTGCGCGAACTGCTCGTCGCGCTTCGCGCCCTTGCCGACGTTGCCGGGATTGATGCGCAGCTTGGCCAGGGCCTCGGCACACGCCGGATGCTCGGCCAGCAGCTTGTGGCCATTGAAGTGGAAGTCGCCGATCAGCGGCACTTCGACATTCATCTGCGCCAGCCGTTCGCGAATCTTCGGCACGGCAGCGGCGGCCTCGCGTGTATTGACCGTGATGCGCACCAGTTCCGAACCGGCGCGCGCCAATTGCGCCACCTGCATCGAGGTGCCGAACACGTCCTCGGTATCGGTATTGGTCATCGACTGGATGACAATCGGCGCCGTACCGCCAACGCCGACTGATCCCACCATGGCGAGGCGACTTGCGCGCCGCGCCGACGAAACTTGAGACATCTCGCTCATTCCAAGTTAAACCGGGCGACTTCTTCGCGGGTATGTGGTTTGAGATCGATGCTGCGCTCGCCCATGAAGACGCGGACACCGGATGCCTTGCCGATCCAGATCTGGAAAGGCGGTTTTCCGTCGATGTTCTGGCGCGTCCCGGCCGGATACTCGCCGACGAAAACGATTTTCTGTGTCGCGTCGCGAACCTCGATCCAGGAACGGTCGTCGAACTCGACCCGCAAGCCACCGAATGGCGATGCAGCAGACGTCGCGCCAGCAACAGCCGGCTCCTGCTCGGCAACCACCGGCACTGGCGCGACGACGGGGACCGTCGCCGGCGCCACAACCGCATTGGGCGCAATCGCGCCGGCACTTCCCGACTCACCGCGCAACCCGCTCGAGCCCTCGTCTCCGGGCAAGCTGGCATACCAGTAGCCTGCCAACGCCAGCACGACGATGGCGACACCGGTGGCGATGAACCTGGGCGGAACCCGCTCGACGAGCGTCGGCTGTTCCGCTTCGCCCATATTGGTGGGCGGACGCACATCCGCCTCGGGAACCGGCACCGCCGGCTCCAGTTGCGCCAGCAGAGGTACGGCATCGAGCTTGAGAAACTTGGCGTAGCTGCGAACCAGGCCACGCACCGCGGTCGAACCCGGCAGGCTGGCGTAATCGTCGCGCTCCAGTGCCTCGATTTGCCGTGCGCTGAAGCGAATCACTTGCACCACGTCTGCAATCGACTGGCCGCGCGCCTCGCGCGCCAGGCGCAACGCAGTTCCCGGAGTGCATGGCTCGATCGGCGCCGCCGCTTGCGCGGACTGATCCGGCGCGGCAGCCTCGGTTGGCTCGGTGGGGAGCAAATCAGTGGGTTGCGTGTCCAGGCTTTCGGTCACTCGCGCTTCACTCGTATTGCCCCTGGGTCAGCAGGCGTTGTTCCGGGGAGCCAGGAAACCGACGACGCAGTTGCGATGCGTAGCGGGCCTCCGCCTCGCGGTTGCCCAGTTTGCGTTCAATCCGCAAGGTCAGCCAGATCACTTCGGCCGTAGGCTCCATCATTTTCTCGATATCCCCGGCCCACTGCCGCGCTTCGCTGTAACGTCCCTGCCGATGCGCGATATCGGCCAGCCAGAACAAGGCCTGGGTATTGGTCGGGGATAGGCGCAAGGCGGTCATCAGGTAGTCTTCGGCGGCCTTGTCGTCCTTCAGTCGCACCGAACAAACGCCTGCGTTGGTGTAGGGCTTGGTCGGTGCCGTATACAGCGGATTCTTCGCCGCCGCCATGAAATAGGCTATCGAGCCTAGTTCGCGCCCGTTCTGGCAGAGAAACCAGCCGTAGTTGTTGCTGATTTCCGGATCGCCGGGAGCCAGGCGCAGGGCCTTTTGAAAATTGTCCTCCGCCAGGCGCGGCTCATTGAGCACCATGTGCGTAAGGCCCAGCAAATTGTACGCGGGGGCGTAGTTGGGATCGGCCGCAAGGGCGATGCGCGCTTCTTCGAGTGCAATCGCCGAACGGCCATCGAGCATGTATAGCGAACCGAGTTCGGTATGCACCTTCGCCCGCTGCTGCTGTTCGCCTTCGGCAGGCTGCGCCGAAACCGCCTGCTGCGCGCCCTTCCCGGAACCCGAGCCGGTCGCCGTGCACCCAGCCAGCAACAGCATCCCGCAAACAAGCATGGCCTTGTTCATAGGTGCAGTTCGACTCCAACAGATCTAGCCGCCGCCCCGCTAACCGCACCGGCGGTTCGCTGGATGCGCCGCGACTTGTCCTGCACTTGGCCAGCCAGTTGCCCGCACGCGGCATCAATGTCGTCGCCTCGTGTCTTGCGTGTCGTGGTGACGATGCCGCCGTTGATCAAAATCGAGGCGAAGCGCCGCACCCGTTCGGCGGGCGAACGCTGGAAACCGGACGCCGGGAAAGGATTGAAAGGAATCAAGTTGAACTTGCAGGGAACGTCCCGCACCAGATGCAACAGCGCGCGCGCATCGGCATCGCTGTCGTTGACCCCGTCGAGCATCACGTACTCGAAGGTAATGAAGTCGCGCGGTGCGTGGATCAGATAGCGCCGACACGCAGCCATGAGCTCGGCCAACGGGTACTTGCGATTGATCGGCACCAGTTTGTCGCGCAGGCCGTCGGTCGGCGCATGCAGGGACACCGCCAAGGCCACCGGACAGGCTTCCGCCAGTCTGTCCATGGCGGGGACGATGCCCGAGGTTGATACCGTCACGCGTCGCCGCGACAAGCCGTAGGCATTGTCGCCCAGCATCAGGCGCAATGCCGGCACCAGATTGTCGAAGTTCGCCAGCGGCTCGCCCATGCCCATCAACACGACATTGCTGATGACTCTTTCACCACAGTTGCCGCTCGTTGGCGCGTAACCCAACGCACGGTTGGCCTGCCAAAGCTGACCGATGATCTCGGCCGTGCTCAGGTTTCTGTTGAAGCCCTGGCGGCCGGTTGAACAAAACGCGCATTCCAGCGCACAGCCTGCCTGCGAAGAGATGCACAGCGTCCCGCGATCATCCTCCGGGATGAAGACCGTCTCCACCGCATTGCGATTGCCGACGTCGAACAGGAACTTGCGCGTGCCGTCGTCAGACAGTTTGTCGCTGATAGTCGGCGGTGGCGATACGGTGGCTGTTGCGAGAAGTTTCTCCCGCAGCGACTTGGCGATGTCGGTCATCGCGTTGAAGTCGCTCTCCCCGAAATGATGCATCCAGCGCAACACCTGGCGCGCGCGGAAGGGCTTCTCGCCCTGCTGCGCGAACCAGGCGGTCAGGCCTTCGGCATCGAAATCGAGGAGGTTTGTCGTCATTGACGATCAGCGCGAATAGACGTTCAGCGCGGGGAAGAAATAGGCAATTTCGACGGCGGCGGTTTCCGCGGCGTCGGAGCCATGCACGGCATTGGCATCGATGCTGTCGGCGAAATCGGCGCGAATGGTGCCGGCTTCGGCCTTCTTCGGATCGGTGGCGCCCATCAGGTCGCGGTTCTTGGTGATCGCGCCCTCGCCTTCCAGTACCTGGACCATCACCGGACCCGAAATCATGAACTCGACAAGATCCTTGAAGAAGGGACGCGCCTTGTGCACGGCGTAGAAACCTTCGGCCTCCTGGCGCGACAGGTGCACCATGCGCGCGGCAACGATCTTGAGACCGTTGGTCTCGAAGCGGGAATAGATCTTGCCGATCACATTTTTTGCAACTGCATCGGGTTTGATGATCGACAGGGTACGTTCGACAGCCATTACTTTCTCCAGAACAGGTTGAGCTACAGTTTTTGGTCAGACATCCCGCCAAGGGATACCGTCCGCAGCGAGGTGCTGCGGACATAAATAGCTAACTTAATATTTTAGCTCAGTTTCTTCCCATGAACCCGGCTGAACCGGGCTCCGGCACCATAAAAAACAAGGGCCCGGCATCGCCGGGCCCTTGTCGCTGGCACGAAAGAACTTACATCATGCCCAAGTATCTCGGGAACCAAAGCGACAAACCTGGCCAGTAGGTCACTACGAGGAGATACCCCAGCATGGCCAGCAGCCACGGCCAGACCGCGACGGTCAATTCGGTAATCCCCATCTTGGTAATGCCCGAAGCCACATAAAGGTTGAGCCCGACCGGCGGATGACACATGCCGACTTCCATGTTCACCACCATCATGATGCCGAAATGCACCGGGTCGATACCCAGCTTGACGGCCACCGGGAACAGGATCGGGGCGAAGATCAGCACGATCGACGAAGGCTCCATGAAGTTGCCGGCCAGCAGCAGAATGACGTTGCAAGCCAGCAGAAAGGTGATCATGCCCAGCCCGTGGCCCAACATCCAGTCGGCCAGCGCCTGCGGGATGTTCTCGTTGGTCATGATGAAGGAGAACAGCACGGCATTGGTGATGATGTAGAGCAACATTGCCGACATGTTGGCCGAGTTGAGCAACACGCGCGGCACATCCTTGAGCCCCAGATCCTTGTACACAAACACGGCCACAAAGAACGCGTAAACCGCACTCATCGCCGCTGCCTCGGTTGGGGTGAACATGCCGGTGTAAATGCCGCCCATGACGATCACGATCAGCAACAAACCCCAGGCCGATTCGCGAAAGGCCTTGAAACGCTCAGGGAAAGTCGCTTTCGGGAGGCGCGGATAATCGTACTTCCGCGCCCGATAGTAGGTCACGGCGCCCAAGACCATGGCCAATCCGATCCCGGGCACAACCCCCGCCATGAACAAGGCGCCGACCGAGGTATTGGTCGCCACCGAGTACATGACCATCACAATCGATGGCGGGATCAGAATGCCCAGCGCGCCCGAGGTGGTAATCACGCCGGCGCCAAACTTGTTCGGAAAGCCAGCTTTCACCATCGCGGGCAGCAGAATCGAGCCGATCGCCACCACTGTCGCCGGAGAAGACCCGGAAATCGCCGCAAACAAGGCGCAGGCAAGCACGCCGGACAGTCCGAGACCGCCGTACCAATGCCCTACCATTGACGAGGCGAAGCGGATCATGCGTTTCGCGACACCGCCGTGGGTCAGGAAGTTGCCGGCCAGAATGAAGAAGGGGATGGCCATGATCTCGAACTTCTCGATGCCGGTAAACAGCTTCAGCGCCACCGACTCCAGCGGTACCTGCGTGAACATGAAGAGAAAGCTGAGTACGGTAAGTCCGAGCGAAATCGAAATCGGCATGCCCGTCAGCATCAGGGCCAGCAGCAGCAGGAAAATTATGGCGGCATTCATTTCGGCTCGCCTCCGAGGTCGTCCTTACGACGATCGGGATCGACCGGCACGTCTTCCTTGCGCCGATTGTCGCCGACCATGGTGTGTGCGAGGTCGTGCATGTGCAGATTGTCGTCCATCGCGTACGCGTTTATTTCGTCCGCCACTGCGTCTTCTTCGAGGCCGTCGACATGGCCGTGATCGTGATGCGGCAATTCGCCGGTCTTGAGGAAGTCGACCAGCACCTGCAAAAAGCGGAAGCACATCAGGCTGGTGCCGAGCGGAATCGCCGAATAAACCATCCAGGTCGGCCATTCGAGGTCGGGCGTCGTGGGGCCTTCGGGAATGTCACCGACAGGCATTCCCGCCAGCGTGAGGAACGCATGGTGTGCGCCGTTTTCCCAGACAAAGTAAGCGCCCAGCGAACCCACAATGCCGGTGAAGGTTGCTCCGGCGAGCAGGCCGAAGACAATGAATTTCTTTCGCATCTTGTCGTCGAGCCGGTTGATCAGAACATCGACCCCGACGTGAATGCCTGTGCGCACCCCATAGGCGGCACCGAACTTGGCCATCCAGACGAACATGATGATGGTCAGTTCCTGCGCCCAGCCCAGATCGAGGGCCAGCAGCCAATCCTGCAGACCGGGGATGCTCATTCCGGCAGCGTAGCGATGGATCACCGCGACAAAAATGATCAGGGTCGCGGCGCCCATCAGGAATGTAATTATCCATTCCTCCAGGTGATCAAGATATTTCATGAACGGAACTCCCCCGTAGAGCGGTTCTTCGACTGTACGTGATCTTGCAAATTCGTGGAAACCCTGCCGCCGCTCTTGCGCCGGCAGGGTGCGGGACGACAGGCTTTACAGCTTGCTCGGATCGAAACCGGTCTCTTTGTAGATGGCCTGAATGGCCTCCTTGCCGATACGGGATTCCATGTCAGTGTGGGTCTTTACCAATGCCTTCTTGATCGCGTTACGCTCGGCGGCGGTCGGCGTATAGACCTGGGTTTTCCCCGACGCCTTGATCTTTTCCAGCGCGCCATCGTTCTCCTGCTTGGCTATGCCGTTGGCAAACACGGTCGCCTCCTTCATCGCCTGCTCCAACTGGCCGCGAACATCGCCCGGCAGGCCATCCCAGAATTTCTTGTTGGTGATCACCGCGTAGCCGAGGTAACCATGCTCAGTCAGGGTCATGTGCTTTTGCACTTCATGCATCTTCTGCGTGTAAAGATTCGAGTGCGGGTTCTCGGTCCCGTCCACCACGCCGGTTTGCAACGCCTGATAGACCTCGGAGAATGCCATTACCTGCGGCAAGGCGCCCAAGGCACGCATTTGCGATTCCAGCACCTTTGACGACTGAATCCGCATCTTGAGGCCCTTGAAATCCGCCGGAGTTTTCAGCGGCTTGTTGGCAGAGAAAGACTTGAATCCATTGTCCCAGAATGCCAGTCCCTTGATGCCCTTGGGTTCCAGTTTGGCCAGCAGCGAAGCGCCGACCGGGCCTTGCGTAATCTTGTGAAGTTCGGCGGTGTTGTCAAAGATGTAAGGCAAATCAAAGGCCTCGAACTCCTTGACGCCGAGCGGGCCGAACTTTGCCAGCGAGGGCGCCAGCATCTGCACGGCGCCCAGTTGCAGCGCTTCCATCTCTTCCTTGTCCTTGTACAAGGCACTGTTGGCATAGACCTCTACCTTGACCTTGCCTTTGGTCAGTTCGGCGGCTTTCTTGGCGAAAAACTCCGACGCCTTGCCCTTCGGCGTATCTGCGGCGACCACATGGCTGAACTTGATAACGATCGGCGCTTGAGCCAGCGCAATCGCCGAGAAAGTCGCGGCCACCAAACCAACGAATACGGTACGAATTTTCATTTTTGAACCTCCTAGACTGTGTTGTATGCACGAAGCTACACGCCGCACGTTGCGGTGTCGCGAATTCTCCGCGAGCGCCCCAAGCTTGACTATTGTGGATTTCCGCAAATATCCTTCCAATGCGGTCAGGCACGCTAACATCACAGCATGGGATTATCGACGGCATTACCATCCGGGGAACGCATCAGCCGCTGGCGCTGGCTGTGGATATTGCCACGATTGGCCTTCATCCTGTTTGTCGGCGGTGTCGCCCTCCTGCTCTGGATGTCCGATCGTGCCGACAAGGAAGAACGGCGCGCCACACTGATCAGCGACATCCTCTGGCTGGAGCAGAATCTGCGATTTCACCTGATCCGCAACGAGGAATTGCTCGGCCGCATCGATCAGGCGCATACCGCCAGCCCGGCGGCTTTCGAATCTTTCACCCGCACCTTGTTTGGCTTCGAAAGCGGCCTTCGGCAACTGATCTGGCTTGGCAACGATGGAGCCGTGCGGCTGGCCCATCCGATCACCATGGACCCCAATTTGGTCGGCGATGCCATGGATGCCGCTCCATCCAGGCAGAGCTTTCGCCTCGCACGGTCGCTCGGAAAACCTGTTTACAGTGCTGCATATCCCTTTTTTACGAACGACTGGCAATTCGAGGTGCACGTCCCGGTATCCCGCGAGGGCAGAATTGTCGGTGTTGCGGTTGGGGTCTACCGGATTCGGGATCTGCTCGGCGACAGCGTGCCGTGGTGGCTGGCCGAACGCTATCGAATCAGCATAATCGGGGATTCCGGCAAGGCACTCGGAACGCGATCGAAAATCGAATCCTCGGTCACCGAGGAAGGCTACCAGGTCGCTTTCGATCCTCCTGGATGGGGGCTTACCCTACACGCGGTGCCCTACCATGCACCACGGCCGCTAGCCAGTACCTTGCTGTCGGCCAGCCTGGTCATCCTTGCCACGATCGTACTATGGAGTCTCTGGATTCTCCGTCGCCACGTGCTGCGTCGACAGGCTGTGGAAGAGCAACTGCGACAGGAGCATGCCTTTCGCAAGGCGATGGAAGACTCTCTCGACACCGGCATGCGAGCTCGAAACCTGGATGGCGAAATCATCTACGTAAACCCGGCCTTTTGTCGCATGGTCGGCTGGTCCGCGGAAGAGCTGATCGGTCGCCACCCGCCTATGCCCTACTGGGCGGACGATTATCTCGACGCAACCCTCGCCATTCATGATCGCGTCCTGGCCGGGGAAGGACCTGAAGAGGGTTTTGAACTAAAGCTCAAGCGTCGTAACGGCGAAGTCATCGACGTCCTGATTCACGAAGCTCCTTTGATCGATGCCCACGGGCGACATTCCGGATGGATGGGCTCGATGGTCGATATCACAGAGCGAAAGCAGGCTGAAGAGCGCGCGCGCCAGCAGCAGGATCGTCTGCAGTCCACTGCGCGTCTTGTCGCCATGGGTGAAATGGCGTCCAGTATCGCGCATGAGTTGAACCAGCCTCTGGCAGCCATCTCGAGCTACTGCACCGGGGCCGTCAATCTGCTGCGCAATGACGCGCCACCCGCGGAAGTTGTCCCGGCGCTTGACAAGGCGGTAGAACAGGCCCGGCGTGCCGGACAAGTCATCCGCCGTATCTACAATCTTGCCCGACATAGCGAAGATCGCTTCGAGTCGATCCGTCTCGGCGAAAGAATCGACGCAGCCCTGGCTCAGATGGAAGGTGAAATTCGCCAGAAAGGCATCCGCGTTACTCTTGACCTGCAGGCCCAGCCGTCCATTGAAGGTGATCCGGTGCTGCTCGAACAGGCGCTGTTCAACCTCTTCCGCAACGCGGTGGAGTCGATGCGGGATACTCCCATCCACCAACGGCAAATCGACATCAGGCTTACATGCGCAGACCAATATGCCCTGCTGACGATTGCCGATCGCGGCTGTGGCATAGACGCCGGTGTCGCCGACAAACTATTTGATCCGTTGTTCACAACCAAGGCAGAAGGCATGGGCATGGGGCTGGCAATCTGCCGTTCGGTGGTGGAAAATCACCGGGGTCGCCTTTCATTCGAGGCCAATGTGGGAGGAGGTACGGTGTTCCACATTCTTTTGCCCATGGCACACCAATGAGCGGAGCCACGACGCATATTGTCGATGATGATCCAGCGGTGCGCGATGCCCTGCAGTGGCTGTTGCAATCTCGCGGCGTGCCGTCGAATACGTGGAACTCGGCCGGCGATTTTCTGGCGTTCGTGAGCCGGAACCTCTGCGGCTGTCTGCTGCTGGATGTGCGGATGCCGGGAATGAGCGGCATTGAGTTGTTCGACCGGTTGCGGGTTTTGCATTGCCGTCTGCCGGTAATTTTTTTAACAGGGCACGGCGATGTGCCCATGGCAGTTCAGGCCTTAAAGGACGGCGCCTTCGACTTCATCGAGAAGCCTTACGACGACAACGCACTTGTCGACAAAGTCGTAGCTGCGATGGAACATGACGCGAAACGGAATACAAAAGAAAATTCGGTCCTGCTGTTGGAGCAAAAACTGGCGCAGCTTACGCAGCGCGAGCAGGAAGTCATGCAAAGGATTCTGGCCGGCAAGTTGAATAAGATCATCGCCGACGAATTAGGCATAGCCATGCGCACCGTGGAAGTCCATCGTTCCCGTATTTTCGACAAAATGGAAGTCCGCTCCGCGGTCGAGTTATCGCAAATGCTCAGTATTTTCAGTGACAGGCCTGAATTCTAGGCCAAGCTTTTATACCAAAGCCTACCTCTCTCACACCATAAGGCATACCGCGCAAGATCAAGGCGCGGATGCCGGTCGGGAGCCGCTGTCTGCAACTGGCGCACGAACTCGTTCAGACGACGCTCATCAGGGGCTTGAGCGCAATGCCAGGTCAGCATGGCGCGCAACAGGTTTCTGGCGCGGGCAGCTGGCAACTCGCGAAATAATTTCAGGGGCAAAGGAAATTCCGGGGGACTTCCCCGAAGATCCAGTGTGGCGAGGTCATCAAGCAATGAGTCCGCCTCGCTGAAGCGAGCCGACGCAGCGGCAAGTTGCTCTCCCGCCCTGGGAAAGCGCGATGCGACAAGAGGAAGCACCCGATGCCGCAGAAAGTTCCGTGTGTATCGGTGATCGGCATTGCTCTCATCCTCGATCCACACCAGTTTGCAAGACCGTACGTAGGCAAGCAGCGCATCGCGAGCCACGCCCAGCAAAGGGCGCAATATGCGACCTCGTGCTTCCTGCATTGCCGCGGCCCCGCGCACGCCCGCACCACGTAACAGGTTATGCAGAACGGTTTCCGCCTGATCGTCAGCGTGGTGTGCCAGAAGGATCCAGTCGGCGGGATGATCGGCCAGCAGTTTATGGCGCACACGCCGGGCCGCCGCTTCAATACCTTCACCACTATCAAGCGGTACGTCGATGCGACGTACCGTCAGCAGGAGTCCCAGTTCCCGACAAAAGTGAGCGCAAGAAGCAGCCCAACTGTCGGCATTGGCGCTCAGTCCGTGATTCACGTGGAGCGCCGACAGTTCCAACTCCATGCCTTTTGCCAAGGCATGGACGGCATGCAGCAACACCGTGGAATCGAGCCCCCCGGAAAAGCCGACCACGACGGCTTGCCTCGGGCGGGCGTAGCGGAGCAGACAGGAGGCGACCGCCCGCAAGACGGGATCAGTGGATTGCTTGTTCCTTGAATCGACCATAGCTCATCAGGCGCTCGAAGCGCCGCTCGATGAGCTCGCTTGACGAAAGGCAGGCAAGTTGCTTGAGCGCCTCCTGCAGGGATTTCTTTACGCCTTGCGCCATGGCTCGATGGTCACGATGCGCGCCGCCAATCGGTTCATTGATTATGCGGTCGATCAGCCCGAGCGACTTGAGTCGAGGCGCCGTAATTCCCATTGTTTCGGCAGCGTCGCCGGCACGCTCCGCGCTCTTCCACAAAATTGATGCGCAGCCCTCTGGCGAGATCACGGAGTACGTCGCGTACTGAAGCATCAAAACCACATCGGCTACTGCGATTGCCAGAGCGCCGCCCGACCCGCCTTCACCAATCACGGTGGCAATCACCGGCACCTTCAATTCCGTCATAACCGCCAGATTGCGCCCAATTGCTTCCGACTGGCCGCGCTCCTCCGCGTCAATCCCCGGATAGGCTCCGGGAGTATCGACAAAGGTAAAAATCGGGATTCCGAATTTTTCGGCCAGACGCATCAGGCGCAGAGCCTTGCGATAACCCTCAGGGCGGGGCATGCCGAAATTGCGAAAGATCTTTTCCTTGGTATCCCGTCCTTTTTGGTGCCCAATCACCATGCAAGACTGTCCGTTAAACCGCGCCAAACCACCGACAATGGCATGGTCGTCTGCATAGTTTCGATCGCCGTGGAGTTCCTCGAAGTCGGTAAATGCCAAACCCAGATAGTCCAGCGTATAAGGCCGCTGCGGATGCCTCGCCACCAAGGCACACTGCCATGGTGTGAGCTTGGCATAAATCTCCTTGGTCAAGCTCTGACTCTTCGCGTCGAGACGGGAAATCTCCTCGGAAATATCGACTGCCGAATCGTCCTGAACAAAGCGCAACTGCTCAATCTTCGCCTCAAGTTCGGCGATCGGCTGTTCGAATTCCAGAAAGGTAGTTTTCATGAGGTTATTTTAGCAGCCAGTCACTGCTCCGAGGTATCCATGTTAACGGTGTCGGATTTCCGTAGAAATCTGGCGGCGACGAATTGTCTTGGTAGCGAGCAGGGCAAGCCGGGGTTGATTTTGGGTTTTGAATTTCA
>MHZX01000049.1 GCA_001828935.1 Rhodocyclales bacterium RIFCSPLOWO2_02_FULL_63_24 | reverse complement strand
CGGCCAAGGACCACAACGGCTTCGATGCGCGTGCTGCCGTCATGGCCACCGTCGAAAACGGCGACTGGAAGCTGCTCAAGTAGAGAAAGCCTGAATCGTGGATGAAGCGGCCTGCCGGCCGCTTCATCCGCGCGTGTTCGATTGTGCCGGGAATTCCGCGAGTTCGATCCTCGCGGCGGGCGTCCAGCCCTTCTTGCGGTGTTCCGCGACCACATTGGTGAAAATGCCGCCGCGCACGTAGAAGCGTGCGGTGAGACGCATGAAGCGGGGCCGGGTGGCCTTGACCAGGTCGTCGAGAACGCGATTGGTCACGTCTTCGTGGAAATGTCCTTCGTCGCGAAAGCTCCAGATGTAGAGCTTGAGGCTTTTCAGCTCGACGCAGAGCTTGTCGGCGATGTAATCGAGCGTCAATACGGCGAAATCCGGCTGCCCTGTCTTGGGACACAGGCAGGTGAATTCGGGGATCTCCATGTGAATCTGGTAATCCCGCTGCGGCGCCGGGTTGGGGAAGGTCTCCAGCGCCTTGGCGCGGGTCGGGATGGCAGGCTTGGGCATGCTGTGTGGATGCGGGTAACGGGGTCGGGACAGATTATAATGGCGCGGCTTCGAAGCAACACCTTCGCCATCCTCTTTCCGGTTCATCCCTCGTGCGCCTAAACAAGCTGAAATTGTCGGGCTTCAAGTCGTTTGTCGAGCCCACCACTGTGCTGTTTCCCGGTCAGTTGGCGGGGGTGGTCGGTCCCAATGGCTGCGGCAAGTCGAACATCATCGATGCCGTGCGCTGGGTGCTGGGCGAATCCAAGGCTTCCGAACTGCGCGGCGAGTCGATCCAGGACGTGATTTTCAAGGGGTCCGGCAATCGCAAGGAAGTCAGCCGCGCCAGCGTCGAGCTGTTTTTTGACAACGTCGAGGGCCGCGCCGCCGGCCAATGGAGCCAGTACGCCGAAATCACGGTCAAGCGCGTGCTCGACCGCGAGGGCAATTCAAGCTACTACATCAACAACCTGCATGTGCGCCGGCGCGACGTGATCGACCTGTTCCTCGGCACCGGCCTGGGGCCGCGCGCCTATGCCATCATCGGCCAGGGCATGATCTCGCGCATCGTCGAGGCCAAGCCCGACGAGTTGCGCTTCTTCCTCGAAGAGGCGGCCGGCGTCACCAAGTACAAGGAACGCCGCAAGGAAACCGAGCACCGCCTGGAGGATGCGCGCGAGAACATTGCCCGCGTCGATGACATCCGTAACGAGCTGGAAACGCAGGTCAGCCACTTGCAGGCGCAGGCGGCCGTGGCGCAGCAGTATCGCGGCCTGCACGAGCAGGTGTCGCGCAAGCAGACCCTGCTGTGGCTGAAGAAGCGCAACGACGCCAAGCACGATAGCCAACGGCTGGGGCGCCAGGTCGAGGAAGCCATCAACCGGGTCGAGGCCGAAACCGCGCAATTGCGTGAAATCGAGGCGCGCGTTGAGCATGCGCGCGAGAGCCATTATTCCGCCTCGGACACCTTGCACGCAGCACAGGCCGAGATGTTCGCGGCCAACACCGAAGTCAGTCGCCTCGAATCCGAAATCGGCCATTTGCGCGATTCGCGCGCGCGGCTGGAGGCGCGTCTGCAGCAGTTGGGCGTCGAGGAAAGTCATTGGCGCACGCAGCAGAATCAGTTGGCGGAGGACGCGGCGCGCTGGAACCTGCTGCTGGAGAATTCTCGCACTCGTGCGGCGACGGCCGCCGCCCGCCATGAAGAGGCCGCTGCCCGTATGCCAGACGCGGAAGATGCCGTGCAGGCCGCCGGCAGCGGCGTTACCGAGGCGCGCCGGAACTTGAGCGAAGCCGAGCAGGCTTTGCGTCTGGCCGAAGCCGACAAGGGACACGCGCTGCGCGCGCTGGAAAACCTGGCGCAGCGTCGCAGCAGGCTGGAGCAGGATCGGCAGGCCCTGGGCGCGCCCGATCCGGCCTTGCTGGCGACGTCAAAGGAAGCCGAGTTGCGTGCCGAGGAGGCGCTGGCGGTCGCTCAGGAGCGTTTGGCGGCGCTGCAGGCGGCGCTACCGGAGGCCGAGGCGCGCCTGCGCTCGGCCCGCGAAGCACTGCAGGCCGCCCATCGCAGCCTCACCGAAACGCGCGCCCGTCATGATGCACTGGCCCATTTGCAGGCCAAAGTGGCGCAAAGCGGCGAGATCGGCGACTGGCTCAAAGCCCGCCATCTGGCCGATGCCAAACCCCTGTGGCAGGCGATCCAGGTCGAGGCCGGCTGGGAAACCGCGGTCGAAGCGGTGCTGCGAGAGCGCTTTTCGGCCCTGACGGCCGATGCCGACACGCTGCGCGCGGCACTGGCCGCGCCGCCGCCGGCGATCATCTCGCTGGCGCTCGCAGATCGCCAGGGGAACGACCAACCCCCCGGCCCCCTTTCCGCGGAAGGGGGTGACGGCGGCTCGCTGCGCTCGATTGCACCGACCGGAGCGGATTCGCTGCGCGGCAAAGTGCGCTGCGACGACCCGCGCTGGTCGGGCGTGCTCGACGAATGGCTGGCCGGGGTTTCCGTCGCCGACGACCTGGCGACCGAATTGCCGCTGGCCGCGGGCCAGCGCGTCTCGCGCAGCGGCCATCTGCTGACGCCTGCCGGACTGACGCTGTACGTGCCGGATGCGAAAACCCATGGCGTCATCGAGCGCCAGCGCGAAATCGACGAACTGGCCGGTTTGCTGGCGGCACGTGCCGAAGCGGAGGATGCGGCGCGCGAATTGCAGCGCGCGGCGGAACAGCACCTGGCGGACAGCCAGGGCCAGCTTGCCGCCGCCCGGCGCGCGATGCAGGAAGCGCAGCAGGCCTTCCACGCGGCGCAGGTCGAGGCATTGAAGCTGGCTCAGGCGCAGGCCCGGTTCGACGAGCGTTCGGCGCAGATCGATCGCGATCTGGCCGAGTTGCAGCGCCAGGACGAAACCGAACAGGCGCGGCGCGAGCGCGCGGAGAACGAAGGCGAGCTCCAGCGCGAGCGTCTGGGCGAGGTGCGCGAACGCCTTGAACAGGTGTTGGAAATCCATCGTCAGAAAGATGCCGCCTTGCGCGAGGCGCGGGCGCTGGAAATCCAGCTCGGGCGCGAAGCGCAGGAAGCCGGCTTCTCCGAGCGCGAATGCCTGTCGAAACTGGAAGACAATGCGCGCGCCGCAGCGACGGCGAGCCGGCAACTGGAGCGCGTCGAGGGCGAGACCGGCGCCGCGCGCACCGAGCTGGCCGGCATCAGCGATGCAGTGCTGCAGGAGCAGTTGCATGCCGCGCTGGACGCCAAGCAAGGCAAGGAGTCGGCGCTGGCGGAACGGCGCAATGTGCTCGAAACGGCCGCCTCCGAACTGCGCAGCCTCGACGAGCAGCGCCTCAAGCTGGAGCAGGGCGTGGTTCCGTTGCGCGACAAGATCAACGATCTGCGGCTCAAGGCGCAGGCCGCGCAGATCAACGAGGAACAGTTCCGCGAGCGCCTGGCCGAGCTGCACGTGCTCACCGAGGCGGACGAGGCGCCGTTCGCGGCCGAACTGGCCGCCGCCGGGCCCGAGCGGCTCAAGGACAATGTCCTGCAAGGCGAGATCGCCCGGCTCAACGCCGAAATCGAGACGCTCGGCCCGGTCAATCTTGCCGCACTGGAAGAGCTGGCCACGGCCTCCGAGCGCAAGGGTTTTCTCGATGCGCAGTCGATCGACCTGAACGAGGCCATCGGCACCCTGGAAGACGCCATCCGGCGCATCGACCGCGAGACACGCGAGCAATTGCAGGAGACCTACAACACGGTCAACATGCATTTCGGCACGCTGTTCCCGCAGTTGTTCGGCGGCGGCGAGGCGCGCCTGATCCTTACCGGCGACGAGATTCTCGATGCCGGCATCCAGATCATGGCGCAGCCTCCGGGCAAGAAGAACACCACCATTCATCTGCTCTCCGGCGGCGAAAAGGCGCTGACCGCGATCGCACTGGTGTTCGCCATTTTCAACCTGAACCCGGCGCCCTTCTGCATGCTCGACGAAGTCGATGCGCCGCTCGACGATTCGAATACGGTGCGTTTCTGCGAGATGGTCAAGCGCATGTCGGTGCAGACCCAGTTCGTGTTCATTTCGCACAACAAGATCGCCATGGAAATGGCCCAGCAACTGATCGGCGTGACGATGCAGGAACAGGGCGTGTCGCGCATCGTCGAAGTGGACATGGAAGAGGCGCTGCGCCTCGCCGATGAGCAAAAGGTGGCTTGAAGATGGCAATCAGCGAACTGCAAATCGCTTTGGTCGGGGCCGGCGCGGCGGCCGTGGCGCTGGTCTGGGGCTACAACGCCTGGCAGGATCGCAAGCACCGCCAAACTGCCGACAGGATATTCAAGGGCGGGCAGGGTGATGCGCTGCTTCCCGATGACGGAGCGGCGCCACGGGCCGAATCCAGGGAACGGCGGGAGCCGCATTTTGGCGATGAACCGCGTGTGCCGCCGCGGGCGGGCGATGACGAGGGCGTGATCGAAGCCGCACCCGTCGAAGTGCCCCAGACGGAACCGGAACTCGCGCCGCAGGCGCCAATGCCCGCCGAATGGGCGGACCCGGTGGCGGATTGCGTGCTGCGTCTGGTGGCGGCCGAGCCTTTGCCGGCGCCCGCCGTCTGGGCCGTGCAGAACGCCTGGGCGGGGGCGTTCAGCAAGCCGGTGCACTGGCTGGCGCGGAGCGATGCGGGGAGCGCATGGCGGCCGATCGATGCCGGCGATGTCGGACGCTACTGCGAATGGGCGGCGGCGTTGCAACTGGTCGATCGCCGCGGTGCGGTTACCGATGGTGAACTGGCGCGTTTCTTCGACGGCGTGCAGCAGCTTGCGCTGCAGACTGCTGCGGCCCTGGAACTGCCTTCGCGCGGCGACACCGTTCTGCGCGCGGGCAAACTGGATGAATTCTGCGCTGCGGTGGATATTCAATTTGTGCTCCATGTGGTCGAGGCCTCGGGCGGGGTTTTCGCGGGTACCAAGTTGCGCGGCGTTGCCGAGTCGGCAGGTCTGGTGCTGGAGCCCGACGGGGTGTTTCGTGCGCGCGATGCCGCTGGCGGTGAACTGTTCACGGTCGCCAATCTCGGCACCGAGCGCCTCGATGCCGAGACCATCAAGTCGCTCGCCACTCATGGCCTGACCCTGAGCCTGGACGTGCCGCGCGTGAGCGACGGCGTGGCGGCCTTCGACCGCATGCTGGCGGTTGCTCGGCAACTGGCCACATCGCTGGGCGGCGTGCTGGTCGACGCGCAACGCGCACCGCTGGCCGACGCGATGATCGCTGCGATCCGCGCCAAGACGGCTGAACTGCAACGGCGCATGCATGACGGCGGCGTGGTTCCCGGCAGTACTCGGGCATTGCGGCTGTTTTCGTGATGCCTCTGTGCGAGGCGGCAGCGCGGGTCGAAGTCTTGCGCCGCGAAATCGAGCAACACAATCACGCCTACTACGTCCTCGATCGGCCGACCATACCGGATGCCGAGTACGACAAGCTGTTTCGCGAACTGCAGGCGCTGGAGACCGAGCATCCGCAACTGCTGACGGTTGATTCTCCGACGCAGCGGGTCGGCGGCAAGCCGTTGCCGGAGTTTGTCCAGGTGCGTCATGCCGTGCCGATGCTGTCGATCCGCACCGAGACCGACACCGAGCCGACGGGAGCGCGCGCCTTCGACGCGCGTGTGAGGCGCGAGCTGGGCTTGAGCGAAGCCGATGCCGCGATCGACTATGCGGCCGAACTCAAGTTCGACGGGTTGGCCATCAATCTGCGCTATGAAGACGGCGTGCTGATACAGGCCGCCACGCGCGGCGATGGCGAGACGGGCGAGGACGTGACGCAGAATATCCGTACCGTGCAGCGCATCCCCCTGCGCTTGAAGGGCGATGCGCCTCCCGTGCTGGAGGTGCGCGGCGAGATATTCATCAGCCGTCCCGATTTCGAACGCTACAACCAGAAGCAGCGCGCCTTGGGGCGGGCGACGCTGGTGAATCCACGCAATGGTGCCGCGGGCAGCATCCGCCAGCTCGATCCGGCCATGGCCGCCGAGCGGCCGCTGTCGTTCTATGCCTATGGCCTGGGCGAAACTCAAGGCTGGGTCTTGCCCGACTGCCACAGCGCGGTACTCGATGCGCTGGCGGCCTTCGGCCTGCCGGTCTGCGAGCACCGCGCGGTAGTGCAGGGCGCCGAGGGTTTGGTCGCCTTCCACGCGCATATCCGTGACCTGCGCGACGCGCTGCCCTTCGACATCGACGGCGTGGTGTACAAGGTCAATGCGCTGGCGTTGCAACAGCGGCTCGGTTTCGTCACGCGCGAACCGCGCTGGGCTGTGGCGCACAAGTATCCGGCCGAGGAGGCGCTGACCACGGTGGAGGCGATCGAGGTGCAGGTCGGCCGTACCGGCGCCATCACCCCGGTGGCGCGCCTGGCGCCGGTGTTCGTCGGCGGCGTGACGGTAACCAATGCCACACTGCACAACGAGGCCGAGGCGCGGCGCAAGGACGTGCGGGTCGGCGATACGGTGATCGTGCGCCGCGCCGGCGACGTGATTCCCGAGGTGGTGTCGGTGGTCATCGACAAACGGCCGACGAAGGACTTGTTTGGCGGCGAGCCGCTGCATGCCGCCTTCGAACTGCCGAAGACCTGCCCGGTGTGCGGCTCGGCGGTGGAGCGGCCGGAGGACGAGGTCATCGCCCGTTGCACGGGTGGCCTGTTCTGCCCGGCGCAACGCAAGCAGGCCCTGCTGCATTTTGCCGGCCGGCGCGCGATGGACATCGAGGGTCTGGGCGATAAACTGGTCGAACAGCTTGTCGATGCCGCCATCATCCGCACCCCGGCCGATCTCTACAAGCTCGGCTTGGTGAAGCTGGCCAATCTCGAACGCATGGCCGAGAAATCCGCGACGAACATCCTGGCCGCGATCGACAAGAGCAAGGCGACGACGCTGGCGCGCTTCATCTTTGCGCTCGGCATCCGCAACGTCGGCGAGGCGACGGCGAAAGATCTGGCGCGCCACTTCGGCAACCTGGACGCCGTCATGCGCGCCGATAACGACCGTCTGCAGCAGGTGCCCGACGTCGGTCCGGTGGTGGCGGCGTCGATGGCGCGCTTTTTCGCCGAGCCGCACAACATCGAGGTGATCGAGCAGTTGCGCGCGGCCGGGGTGAACTGGCCCGAAGGCGAATCGTCGGCGAAGCTGAGTTCGCCGCTCGTCGGCAAGACCTTCGTCCTCACCGGTACCTTGCCGACGCTGACGCGCGACGAAGCCAAGGACATGATCGAGGCCCTGGGAGGCAAGGTGGCGGGTTCGGTGTCGAAGAAAACCGATTACGTAGTGGCGGGTGCCGAAGCCGGTTCCAAGCTCGACAAGGCGCAGGCCTTGGGCGTTAACATTCTGGATGAGAAGCAATTCAGGGAGTTGATTTCGCCATGAACATCCTCGTTTCATGGAGGTGGTCACAAATTGTGATCACCTCATCATGGAGTTGATTTCGTCATGAGCATTCTCGTACCGCAAGCGGTGGCAAACCGGATTTTGCTGTTGCGCGACCAGCGAGTGATGCTGGATGCGGATCTGGCGGATTTGTACGGTGTTGAAACCAGGGCATTGAATCAGGCCGTAAAGCGCAATGCTGATCGCTTCCCTGGGGACTTCATGTTTCAGTTGAATGCTGATGAGAAAGCTGAGGTGGTCGCAAATTGCGACCACCTCGCCAAACTCAAATTTTCTCGGTCACTGCCGTATGCCTTTACAGAGCATGGTGCGCTGATGCTGGGCAATGTGCTCAAGTCATCACGTGCCATCGAAGTCAGTCTGTTGGTGGTCCGTGCCTTCGTGCAGATTCGCGAAATGCTTTCCGCACACAAGGACATATCCGCCAAGCTGGATCAAATGGAACGCAAACTATCCAGTCACGATCAGGCCATCGCCGGCCTGATCGATGCGATTCGACAGTTGATGAATCCCCCGGCGCCTGCACGTCGCGGCATAGGCTTCACCGCCAATATCGATTCCAAGCCAAGGAACAAGAAATGAAGAAAGTCACCAAAGCCGTGTTTCCCGTCGCCGGTCTCGGCACCCGCTTCCTGCCGGCGACCAAGGCCAGCCCGAAGGAGATGATGCCTATCGTGGACAAGCCGCTGATCCAGTACGCGGTGGAGGAGGCGGTGGCGGCCGGCATCACCGACATGATTTTCGTCACCGGTCGTTCCAAGCGTGCCATCGAGGATCATTTCGACAAGGCCTATGAACTCGAAAGCGAGCTTGAGCAGCGCGGCAAGACCGAGCTGCTGGAGTTCGTGCGCAACATGATCCCGAAGAACATCAACTGCATCTACATCCGCCAGCCGGAGGCCTTGGGCCTGGGCCATGCGGTGCTTTGTGCCTACCCGGCAGTAGGCGACGAGCCCTTTGCCGTGCTGCTGGCCGACGACTTGCTCGACGGCAATCCGCCGGTCATGAAGCAGATGGTGGATGTCTATGACCATTACCGCAGTTCGGTGATCGGCGTGCAGCAGGTGCCGCGCGAGGATACCAAGAGCTACGGCATCGTCGACGCGAAGCCGATGACCGATGCCTTGGAACAGGTTCTGCGCATCGTCGAGAAGCCCAAGCCTGATGACGCGCCCTCGACGCTGGCGGTGGTCGGCCGCTACGTATTGACGCCACGCATCTTTCATCACCTCGCGCATGTCGGCAAGGGTTCCGGCGGCGAGATCCAGCTTACCGACGGCATAGCGGCGCTGCTGGCCGAAGAGCAGGTGCTGGCCTATCGCTACCAGGGCACGCGCTACGATTGCGGCTCGAAACTGGGCTATCTGGAGGCGACGGTGGCCTTCGCCCTGCGCCATCCCGAAGTCGGCAAGGACTTCGCCGCCATGTTGAAGAGGATGTCATGAGTCCGCAGGAAGCGAGGCAGATTTTCGCGGAGGCCGATCTGCTGTGTTCGGCCGAAGAGTCGGCTCTGGCGGTACGGCGTGTAGCCGCCGAGATCACCGCGCGCGTGGCCGACGCCAATCCCCTGGTGCTGGCGGTGATGGGCGGCGCGGTGGTGTTTGCCGGCCAGCTCCTGCCGCAGCTGATCTTTCCGCTCGATTTCGATTATCTGCATGTCACGCGCTACGGCGATGTCACCACCGGCGGGCAGCTGGCGTGGATCGTCGAACCGCGCTCCGATGTCACGGGTCGTGTCGTTATCGTCGTCGATGACATCCTCGACGAGGGCGTGACGCTCGCCGAGGTCAGCAAGCGACTGATGGCACAGGGGGCGGCCGAGGTGCTTTGTGCCGTGTTTGCCGACAAAAACCTTGGCCGCGCCAAGCCGATCAGCGCCGATTTCGTCGGTGTGCACCTGCCGAATCGCTACGTCTTCGGCTATGGCATGGACGTCAAGGGCGCCTGGCGCAACCTGCCTGCAGTGTATGCGGTGAAGGGAATGTGAGCAGGTATCTGTCATGAGCGTGCATATTGTTCGCCTGGGCTTGCCCCGCTTGCTCTGCGGAGAACCTTGATTGGGCACGCCGCGTCGATCGCCACGCAACACGACCGTAGCCGGCGCTGTGGAGGCCTTCGCCGGGCTTGCAACTTCATCGAATTTAGTGGAACAATGCGATTTTCTAAACCAAAGGGGAATTCGATGAACAAGAGCGAACTGATCGAAGCAGTAGCCGAACGTGCCGAGCTGTCCAAGGCCGCCGTCAATAAAGCCATCGATGCGCTGACCGAAGTCATCACCACGGTGATTGCCAAAGGCAATCCGGTCGCCCTGATCGGATTCGGCACCTTCAAATCCGTCACTCGTGCCGCGCGCACCGGAAAGAACCCCAAGACTGGCGCCGTGCTGAAGATTGCCGCCAAGGCAGTGCCGAAATTCTCCGCGGGCGCCGGCTTGAAGGCGGCTGTGGCGGGCAAGAAGCCGGCGGCCAAGAAGCCCGCCGCCAAGGCCGCGGCGCCGAAGAAGCTGGCGGCCAAACCCGCTGCCAAGAAGCCTGCCGCCAAGAAGAAGTAACAGGCGTACTTGTCGGTGAACAGGGCAACCCGCGGGTTGCCCTTTGTTTTATGCGCGCCCGCGAGGGGGCAGCGCCTTCCCTCTCGCTATCGGCGGCTTGCCGATTCGTACCGTCGCGGCAAATTCATGCCGCGCTCTTGGCGCTGCTGGATGCGGCTTGCATCCGGTGCCGATAGGCCAGTACATCATCTGCCGGCATCGGCCGCGCGTAGAAATAGCCCTGCGCCTGGTCGCAACCAAAAGCCCGCAACTGGTCCAGAATCGGCTGCGTCTCGACGCCCTCGGCGATGGTGGTCAGGCCGAGACTGTGCGCCATCTGGATGATGGCGCCGACGATGGCGGCATCCTCCTGATCGGTCGCCAGATCGCGCACGAAGGACTGGTCTATTTTCAGCGTATTCACCTGGAAGCGCTTGAGGTAAGACAGACTCGAATAGCCCGTGCCGAAGTCGTCGATCGACAACTTCACGCCCAGTTGCTTGAGGCGCCTGACCGTATTGAGTACGGTCTCGGTGTCGGTGATCAGGATCGATTCGGTGAGTTCCAGTTCGAGCAGGGACGGATCGATCCCCGACTCTTCCAAGGCGGCAATGACCGATTGTTCGACGTTGCTGCGCTTGAACTGGACCGCGGACAGGTTGACCGCCACCGTCAGGGAACTCCCTTCTGACTTGCTCCAGAGGGCCGCCTGCCGGCATGCCTCGCGCAGCACCCATTCGCTGATCGGTACGATCAGGCCGCTGTCCTCGGCGACCGGAATAAATCGGCCGGGCGGGATCATGCCGAACTCCGGGTGGTTCCAGCGGATCAGTGCCTCGACGCCGGTTACCGTGTTGCTGGCGAGATCGATCTGCGGCTGGTAATGCAGGATGAATTCATCGTTGGCCAGCGCGCGTCGCAGCCCGTTGCGCATGCTCAATTGTTCGATGGCCTCGATGTTCATCTGCTGGTCGAAGAAGCGATAGGTGTTGCGTCCGGCATCCTTGGCCTGGTACATCGCCAGGTCCGCCTTCTTCATCAGCGTATCGAGGTCCCTGCCGTCATCGGGATAAATGGCGATGCCTACCGAGACCGAGGTCGTGAGTTCGTGGCCGTCCACCCGGCAGGGATCGGCGAAGCGGTCCATCAACTGGACGAGAATCGGGGCGGTGGCCTCGGCGTCGGGAAGGTTCGGCAGCAGAATCACAAACTCGTCGCCGCCTTGGCGGCAAACCGTGTCGGTGTCGCGCACGCCGTCGGTCAGACGCCTGGCAATCTCGCGGATCACGCCATCGCCGACCGAATGTCCGAGCGAGTCGTTGATGGTCTTGAAGTTGTCCAGATCCAGAACCAGCAGCGCAACCTTGGCCTTTGCCCGGTCGGCACTGGCCATGGCCTGCTGCAGGCGATCCTGCACCAACAGGCGATTGGGCAAGCCGGTGAGCGCGTCGTGAAAGGCGATGAACTTGATTTTCTCCTCGGCCGCCTTGCGATCGGTGACGTCCGAGCAAATCCAGATGCTGCCATCATCCGGTTTTTGCGGATCCAGGGCGCGCCCGGTGATCTCGACCCACAGCGGGGTGCCGTCCCGCTTCAATTGGACCAGGGTGTCGTTGAAGCTCAAGCCGTTGCCGAGTACGGCATGGGCCTTTTCCCGGAATGACGTATAGGCGTGTTCTGTGGGGTAGAGCACCCGCGTCGACAAACCGGTCATTTCGCCGCCGCCATAGCCGAAGATTTCTTCGAGGCGCCGGTTGCACGACACGATCTCGCCTTCGCGCAGCATGAGGATGCCGACCAGCGCGTTCTGCAGGATCACGTCCTTCTCGATCACCCGCTGCTGCAGTTCCTGGTTCAGCGTCTTCAGCGCCTCGACCGCAATAGCCAGTTTTTCCGCGGTATGGTCGAGGGTCCAGTCCACCGTATCCAGCTCGTCCAGATGATCGGGTATCACGTGGGATGCCGCTTCGGCGAGTTGCGGCAAGGACAGGGTTTCCGGGACCAGGGTGGTCACTTTGTTTGCCAGCTGGTCGAGCCGTTTTGTCACCAGCCGACGAAACAGGAGCATCATGAACAGGGCGACGAAGAAAGTCTTCAGCGCGTTGCTGGACACTATGGTTATCGCCCGGGCGACGATCTGCCGGTAGATCGCGTCAAGGCTTGCTACGGCTTCCAGCGTTCCGATCTCGACTTCCTTGCCGCGATCCATGTAGCGAAGCACATAGCTGCGTTTCTCCACCTGGGATGACATGATTTTGCCGGCGACCCAGCGTGGGCGGCCGTTGGCTGTGGCGATGCTGACTCGTTCGACATGCGGCAGCTGCTCCAAGCCGCCCAAAGTCAGTTGTATCTGTTTTTCGTCGAAATCCCAGACACTGCCGGCTACGCTGGGAAGGTGGATTTCGATTCCGTCGAGCACGCGATCGACGCTGCTGCGCAGTTCGCGGTATTCGAGCGTCAGTTGAATCGCCGAGATACAGAGAGTGATCAGCGAACTGAAGGCGATAATCAGAACGATCAGCCGACGGCCAATGCGGTTTCTCTCGCCAAAGACGAGGTTCCTGAAGTTCGCCATAACCCTATTTTTTCTACCGTGTCAGTGCAATTCGCATGCAACGAAAACGGGGATTGGCGGACTTGTGCGAGCGCGCTTAGTTCCGCCGGCTTGCGTCGACAACAGAGTCACGGCCATTGATCTCTTTTCGATATCGCCAAGGATATAGGGACTTCGGCCCTTGATCAACCACAACGAGGCGGGGTAGGACAATGTCCTGTCGGATTTCAGTCAGGCAAGGCAGTGCACGATGCGATGGAAACTCAACGCTCAATCCGGCGCCGCTGGCGGCGTCTCGTTCAGCGTGAAGTAGAAAGTCGAGCCCTGATCGATTCCGGATTCGGCCCAGACGCGGCCGCCGTGGCGGGAGACGATTTTGCGGACGGTCGCCAGGCCGACTCCGGTACCGGGGAACTCCGATTCGTGGTGAAGTCGTTTGAAGGGCATGAACAGCTTGTTTGCATAGGCCATATCGAAGCCCGCGCCATTGTCCTTGACGTAATTGACCACTTTACCGTCGCTCTCCAGGCGTTTGCCGACGGCAATCTGCGCGACCTCGCGCTTGCCGCTGTATTTCCACGCATTGCCGATCAGATTTTCCAGCGCGGTACGCAGCAGACCAGGATCGCCCTCGGCCAGCAAGCCCTCCTCGATGTTCCATTCGATCGTGCGTTTCGGGTCGATCTGCGCAAACTGGTCGGCAATTTCCCTGGCCATCCGGGTCAGGTCGACGCGCTCCGGCTTGAACGTCGATGCGGAGACGCTATACAAGCCCAGCGTGTCGTTAATCAGCAAATCCATGCGTTCGGCGGCGGCGACAATCCGTGACGCCACCCCCGCGCCTTCCGCGCCGAGCTGGTCCGCGAAATCCTCCTGCAGCATCGTGCAATAGCCGCTCATGGCGCGCAATGGTGCCTTCATGTCGTGGGACACCGCGTAGCTGAAGGCCTTGAGCTCCGTAATCGCTTCTTCCAGCGCCTTGGTCCGGTCTTTTACCGTCTGGTCGAGCTTTTCGTTGTTTTCCTGCAAGGCTCCGACCGCAATGCCGAGGTCTTCGGTGGTCTTGTCCAACGCCCAGTTCACGGCATCCAGTTCGTCAAGCGCGGTCGGTATAGGCTGCGGCTCGTTTTCCACCAGTTGACGCACCGGCAGCATGCCGGGGATCAACTCGTGCACCTTGCGCGCCATGCCTTCGAGACGGGTCGTCAGCAGCCGCCGGATCAGGATGACCATGAACACCGCGACGAGGAAGGTCTTCAGCGCGTTGCTGACGAGGATCGAGATCGCACTCGACAGCACCTGCGCGTAGATGCCGTCGAGGCTGGCAACCAGATCCAGCGTGCCGATTTCCTTGTTCTCGCCCCGGTGTTCGTGTTTCAGCGCAAAGGTTCTCGTCACGGTGTTGGCGGAAGCAATCTTGCCCGCGGACCACTGGCTGCCTTGCTCGGCAGCGATAACGCGGACCCTGGCCACGTCGGGGAGCAGCACCAGGGCATCCAGCGCACGCTGGATCTGCTTCTCGTCGAAGTCCCAGACGCTGCCTTCTATGGTCGGCACATAAATGCCGATGTTGTCGAGTTGCCGGTCCATCGCGCTGCGCAGTCCGCGATATTCGAGCGCGAGCTGGACAATTGATACGCAGAGGGTAATCAGCGAGCTGAAGGCAATGACAAATACGATCAGCCGACGGCCGATGCGGTTTTCCTTGCCGAATATCAGTGTTTTGACATCCATCCGTGGGTATCAAGAGCCTAGGTAGGTGCAATTCCTGAAAAAATAGACATTCACTGTGTCCACCCGAGCTCGCGTTCCGCTTGCTGCCGGAAGGCATCGATCAGACCCTCGGCTTTCATCTGCTTCAGTGTGGCTGCCATGCGCGGCGCAAGATCGGCGCGCTTTTTGTTGAAATACGGATAGGTCTGGAGATGGCCGATAGTGACGATCTTGCGGATGCCCGTGGTGCCCTTGAGTTCGGGCGACGCGAGCCCCTGTTTGACGACGCTTTCGAGATCGCAATAGACATCGGTACGTTTGGCCAGAAGTTTCTTCAGGCCCTGCTGCTCGCTCGTTACGTTCGATAGCCTTTCCGGCGGCACCAAGGGCTTCAAGGTATTTTCGCAGAGCAGGATGCCGCGTCGGTATTCCGCTAGCAAGCTTGATCCAGATAGATCTTCCAGGCGCTGGAGCGGTAGCGTCGCGTGCGCGGTGAACAGCGCAAAATTGAAGTCCATTACGGACTCTTCGATCCTAACCAGATTCGGATGTGCCGCGCCATAGCCGTGGACGCGCGCGGCGTCGCCATCGATGGCGCCCTCATCCACCAAGGCGGCGCGGCGCGCCAGGGGGTAGAAGTTGGCCTGCATCGGAATTCCCAAGCGCTTGAATGCTTCGGTGTAAATGCGCTGGCTCCAGGCAGTACCAAATACCTTCGGGTCCTCGTCGAAGCCCATGACAAACGGGATGGGAGCCGTGGCTCCGGTCTGGCTGAATACAGACGGGGCAGGGAACAGCATGCAGCCCAACAAAATTAACAGAGGAAGCCACTGCATTGCCTTAAATTTCAATGAGTCACGAGGCTGATCGATGCTCATGGTTGAGGTTGTCATGGTATCTCCTTGGCCGGAAACTGAATCATCGCGTACGCCGCAACAGGGTGGAGTATAGCCATATTGATCGCTATGCCGCACTAGTTTTGAGGTCAATTTGCCGGGAATACGGCCGTTCTGTCCCGCAGGATCGTGCCGCTATGGGCTCAGCCTGAAACAGACGCGGTGCGAGCGCTTTGATGATTGCCGAAACACTATCCTCGACCGTCGAGCGTCCCGTATCAATTTTCAGTTCCGGATCTTCGGGAACCTCATAGGGGGCCGTGACGCCCGTGAACTCGGCAATCGCGCCTTGGCGCGCCTTTTTGTAGAGCCCCTTCGGATCCCGCTGCTCACAGACCTCCAGTTCTGCGCACAGATGGGTTTCGATGAACCTTTCCGGGCCGATAATCTCCCGGGCCATAACGCGATCCTGGCGATAGGGGGAGATGAACGCGGCGATCACGATCAATCCGGCTTCGTTGAACAGGCGGGCCAACTCGGCGATACGCCGGATGTTCTCGGTACGATCCCCATGCGAGAACCCCAGATCGCGGTTGAGGCCGTGGCGCACGTTGTCGCCATCCAGCACATAGCTCGCATGTCCGAGCGCAAACAGCCGCTTTTCGACCTCGAAGGCGATGGTCGATTTTCCGGCGCCTGACAATCCGGTCAGCCAGACGGTTGCCGGCTCCTGGCGCAAAAGTCGGGTCCGGTCGGCGGCAGCGACCTTGCTGCCATGCCAGGCAATATTCTGGCTGACGGTGCTGTCGTGACAGGATTCGTCGAAGCGTGCATCAGGATTTCGGATCATGCCTGTTCCCCAGTTTTGATGATTGGCCTGTCTTCGTAAGGGATGGCATATTTTTCCCGGGCAAACATCAGGCGCGCATCCACTTCGTCGCGGCTGGTGCCGAAATCTTCCAGGGAATAGCGATGGCCGCCATGGGTCTTCTCGCTGTTGCTTATGTCCAGCCAGCTTGCCATTGCCCGTTCGGCCTCCGGTACAAATTCCATGTCGGCAAAATCATAGATGCGCTGCATTACATGACGCCAATCGTGGTTCATGGCCTCGTAATGGATATCGATCTGCTGCGCTTCGGGAATGTGCTCGCGCAGGCGCATGCAGCGGCGCGCGGCCTGCTCGCAGAAGTCCAGCCAGATGTCCCTGACCTGCGCGCGGCAGGGCTGATCGGTATGCTGGACCGTGTAGTACCACATCAGCGACAAGGTAGAGCCGACGGTCTTCAGCGGGTCTCTGTGTGTGAATACCAGTTTTGCGTCAGGGAAAACTTCCAAAAGCACGCCGAGGTCCAGCATGTGCTGGGGATTCTTCAATATCCAGCGCTTGTCTTCCGCCTCGTTTTGCGACCACGAAATCAGCTTCATCAGGTCCGCCATGTAGCGGTAGCCGGCGGTCTTGTCGGCGCCGAGGAACCATTGGTAATAGCCTGGAACGTGGTAGAGACCCAAGGGAGAAAAGCCGCAAAATGATTGATTCAGCAGTAGCATTTCTTCTTCGGGCCAATCCGCCCGCATCGGGTGGGCCAGGTAGGCGCCCGGATAGATTCCCGCGCGGGTATCCAGCATCTGTTTGACTTCGTCGAAGCGCGCTGCTTTCCCCGCATCCGGCTGCCCCAGCCGGGGCGCGGGGTTGATTCCCTCCCACGCCTGCAGATGCCGCAATCGCGCATCCGCGGCCATCATGCTGTGCATGCGCGTCGTGCCGGAGCGGTGCGGTCCGATGACGACGATCGGTGCGGGCAGTTTGCGCTGCCGGATCTCTGGATGGGCCTCGAAACAGGCGTTGGCCCAGAGTCGGTTCCTGAGCGCGTTCAGGCTGCGCGATTTCGCCACGAAGCGGCCAAATGGATTGAGTTGGGCGTCGGCTTCCAGCGATGTCAGCAATGCCCGCATGGCCGGCAGGAAGCTTTCGTCGCCCAGGCGATCCAGCCCGGTTTCCTTGCGCGCTTCGGCCAGCAAGGCCGCCTCGGAGAGGTCGATCGGCACTTGCCCTTGCCGGCTGCTGTTGAAGTCATTGACTACCTGGGAGTGGTAGTGCGTGCTGGGCTGGATATCCATGGTATGTGTGTGTCAAGCGCGCCAGGCGCGCTGCTTGACGCCTTCGTACACGATCTTGTCGCAGGGGGTTGGGAATAGCGTGCCTTCCGGTTTGTCGGCCGCTTCGAGCCAGCACGGCGGCATGCCGGCAAAGAACAGGGGGACGCGGAACAACTGGAATTCCCGTCGCGACAGCCCCAGGTCGGCGCCGAGGGGCGCGACCATCCCGGCGTAGTTCATGCGCAGGTTGGGTTTGCCGATCTCGACCAGGGTTTTGCCGACTTCGAACGCCAGCTTGAAATGTTTGCCAGAAGCGAGGCCCTGTTCCTCGGCGAGGCTGGCCAGCCATTGCAAACGCTCGTCATTGCGATGGATGGGACGGCCGTAGCCATAGAGATAACGGGAATTCACTTCCTCGCTGACAAAATCGCGCAACACTAGGCCTGCTTCCGTAGCCTTCGCGGCACGCGTGATGAAATCGAAGGCCCGTATGCCGGCGCCGCCGCCGTAAATGGTCGCCTCGGAAACGGCCAGCGCGGCGGAAAGTCCGAGCGTCGGCGAACTGCGCGCCGTCCCGGCGAGGCCGGCGACACGGTTATTCCACAGGCGCGTGTCGGGGTAGCTGGTGATCACCCAGATGCCGTGCAGCAGCTTCAACTGCTGTGGCGTGAACTGCCGCCCGGTAATGCCGAACATGTAGAGCGCGAGCCAGTCGGAATTGCGCAATTCTTGGTGCAGGTCGCGACCGCGAAATACCGCGCGCTGGCCGGGCCAGAACGCGCCCATCCTGGTGCGCAGTACGCCTGCGCAGGATGCCAATAGTTCCGGGCCGCTCATGTTGATTCCTTGTTTGCGGGATCGTCTTCCAGTTCGACGGGGTAAAAGGGGAAGCGCTTGTAACCCAGCTTTTCCTGTTCCAGGGCATGCGCAGCCGCGCCCGGTAGCCGCAGCAGCAGGTAGAGCATCTCGCCCTCGGCCGGAGTGAACTCCAAATCGGCCAGAGCGGCGGCGGCGACACCGGAAATATCCAGCGGAAACCCTATGGCGGCTTCCATCTCCTGCCGGTGCTGTGTCAGCCAGTTCAGCCTGGGCGTGTTGGCGATACCCGCCAGGGTTCCCAGCAACTGCTTTACCGGCGTTGTCATGGAAACACCGTGCGGATCGAATCCGGCCGGATGTTCGCGTGCCGGCCAGATTTCGACGTCATTGCATGTGTCGCGGCGGACATGGGCAAGCCACGCCTCGATGTCGGTGCCGCAGCGACGCCAGGCCGTCATCGCATCGAACACGTCACGCGCACCACGATAGCGCCCGGCGCCGACCGAAAGTGCCGCTATCAGGCTGGCCGCCGCACTGGAGCCGCCGACACCGCCGCACATCGCCGCATGGATGGACGGATCACGGGGGCCGGGATTGGCCAGGGCGACCGCCAGCGCTTCAATGGCATCGAGCGCGCTGTCGCCAGGCAAGTCGTCGCGAAACAGCAGGAACAGCATTTCCACCCAGCGCGCGCGTCCGACCATTTGGCCGAAAACGTCGTAGCCCCGGCAGTAGGCGGCTCGTGTGGCGAAGGGATTGTCCGCTTCAGCGTCTTCGCGCCATATCCGGGTATGAACCACGTCCGCCGGATCGACGTCGCTCAGTCTTTGTTCAGGCACCGTGTCGCTCATTTGCTCCCCTCCTTTCAGAGAATGCCGATCGCGCCGTCGACAACGATTTCCGCGCCGACCATGTAGGAGGAGTCATCGCTGGCGAGAAACAGCGCCACCCGGGCTATCTCTTCCGGTGTGGCAAGGCGTTTGATGGGCGATTTCTCCGCCAAGGCACGCTTGCGCGCCTGCATCAGTTCCTCGGGCAGGCCGCTGCGGCCGAACATGGGCGTGGCGACCGGGCCCGGGCTGATCGCATTGACGCGAATTCCGCGCCCGATCAGGGCCAACCCCAGGGACTGCACCAGCGAGCGCAGCGCGGCCTTGCTGGCAGCGTAGACGCTGTAATCCGGGGCCCCCTTGCGGTTTGCAATCGAAGTCGTGACGATGACCGCCGCATTGGCGGCGAGCAGCGGCAATGCCTTCTGGATGGTGAAGAAAGCTCCCTTGAAGTTGATCGCCACGATCTCGTCGAACTGGGCTTCGGACACTTCCTCGAATGCAGCAGCTCGGGCAATCCCAGCATTCACGAACAAAACGTCGATTCGCTCGTAACGGTCCCGCACCTGAGCCATCAGCGCTTCGATCTGGCCCAGGTTGCTCGCATCGCTCTTGACCACCAGGGTTTCCGCGCCCAGGGTTTTCTGCGCCCGCGCCAGGCTGTCCGCGTCGCGCCCGGTTATTGCCACACGCGCGCCTTCTTCCAGGAAGAGCCTGGCGGTGGCAAGACCGATGCCGCTGGAGCCCCCCGTGATCAGTGCGGCCTTGCCGCCCAGTTTTTTCGTCGCTGCGATCGATGCGTTGTTCATGCGGCGGCGGTCAAGCTCTTGATGCGGACGTTCATCGGCGGCACTTCCTCGCCGTCGATGCGCACGTCGAGCAGGGTCGGGCCAGGGCGCTTGAAGATGGCATCGAAGTCGAGCGCATCGAGATCGGCCGGCGAGTTTATGACGTGTCCCGGGATACCCATCGCCGCGGCCATCATGCAGAAATCCACCTTGGGCAGCTCGAAGGCGATAGGTTCGGCACCGGTCAGCCGTTGTCCATGCTTGACCATGCCCAGCGCACCGTCGTTGAGGATAATGAACAGCACGCAGAGTTGTTCGCAGGCCGCGACGGTGATTTCCTGGCCGTTCATGAGATAGCTGCCGTCGCCGGTAATGCAGACCACGGGGCCGCTTTGGTCGGCGCGCGCGACGCCGATCGCGGCCCCGATGGCCCAGCCCATCGGGGCAAAGTCCATGATGACCCGCAACCAGATGGAATCGCGGCGGCGTTGTTCCCCGTCGACGCCGGCAGCGAGGGCTGGCGTCAGACGATGGTTGGCCATGCGGCGGTTTTTCCTTTGCAGGCAGTGCACCGCCCAGGCCGTGCTGTTGCCCGTATCCGCCAGGAAGCGCGTGGAGGGCGGGCAGCGGCGGGATAGCTGGCGCATCAGTTGCTGGGGCTTGATTGGCGCCGCGTCGTCGCCGCACATCGTCGGCGGATGGTCGGCCGTTTCGGCGTGCCGTGGCTCGGTGATGTTTGCGGCGACGCCATGACTCCTTGTTTCCGTTCGGGCGTCGGTACTTGCCCGCAGGATAGTGATCAGGCGTTCGCAGACGGTCTGAATGCGTCCCTGGACGTGCAGTCGCGCCATCGGAGTGCGCATCAAGCGCTCCTCCGAAACATCGATATGCACCAGCCGATCGTTGAGTATGGCTTCGCTCCAGGCGCTGCTGTTCCATTCGCCCATGCTGGTGCCTATCGCTATGATGAGGTCAGGCTCGCTCAGCAGCACCTCGCTGGCCGAGGCGTGGCCGGCAAAGCCGAACACCCCGCGGCAGGCCCTGTGATGGGTATTGACCAGGCCCTTGCCATCCGGCGTACAGACGAACAGCGCGTTGGTCAGCCCGATCAGTTCCATGATCGGGGCGATTCCGTCCGCGCAGCCGCCGCCGATGATGAACACGATTCGGCGCGAGCGCTTGATCTCGTCGCAGAGCTCATGCACCGTGAGTTCGTCCACCAGCGAGGGTTTGGTCAGCAGCGACGGCAAGTCGTAGGCCAGCGTGGCATGCGGCTGATGTTCGAGCGGACTGCGCATCACATCGACCGGGATCGAGAGGTGTACCGGGCGCTGCAGCTGGTTGGCGCGCATCAACGCATTGACCAGCTTGGTCTCTACCTGGGCGCTGTGGGAAACCAGCGAGTTGTATGCGGTGCAATGGCGGAACATGCCGACCACATTGATTCCGGTGCAGCCCGACTCCTGGAACGGACGACGGCCAAAGGACGGCAGGGCGGGCTGGCCGGTGATGGCCAGCAGCGGAATGCCGTTGTCGAATGCACAGGCAACCCCGGTGATCATGTTGGTGGCGCCGGGGCCGGAGGTCGACACGCAGACGCCGATCTTGCCCGTCTCGCGGGCGTAGCCGTCGGCCATGAAGGCCGCCCCGGATTCGTGCCGGGCCACGATTGGGCGCAGTCCGCCGCGCCGTTGGCTGCGGGCGAGGGCATTGAAAAGGGGTTCGACGGCGCCGCCTGGAATACCGAATACATACTCGACGCCGATGCTCTCAAGATAGGAAACAATCAGGTCGGCCGCGTCGAATGGACTCTGCTGCTGCATCTGCTGTGGTGGCTGCGAAAGCCGCAGCGCTGAAACTGTGTTGGCATGCTCGATCAAAATCCGCCCTCCAGCAAACGTGAGGCTCAGAGACTACAAGCATTGGGAATGCCGTATATTACTAAGGAAATATAGAAATGTGCGAAATAATGCGACAGGAATGCCTTGCGGAGGGGCATTTTGGCTTCATCTGTCGAGGGTCGTCGGGCGCCGGCAATACCGTCTGGATTAACGTAATGAAATAACTCGTTCGGAGCGACGGGTGATAGTCGAGCGAAGCGAGCGGATCAGAAGCCTCCCCGCGAGGGGGCGAGGCGGGGTTTCGCATCGCATGCAATGCGCTGGTCGCGGTTACTGCACGCCGGGGAAAACCAGGTCCTCCAGCGGCGCGGGTTCGGCGATGCCATAGCCCTGTGCGTAGTCGATGCCGATGGCCCGGACGTGCGCCAGCACTTCGTCATTCTCGACAAATTCGGCGATGGTTTTCAGATTCGCGGTTTGGGCGATGCGGTGGATGGCCTCGACGATCGCATGATCGAATGAGTCGGTGGCGATGTCCTTGACGAAGTGGCCGTCGATCTTGATGTAGTCCACCGGCAAGGTGCGCAAATAGGTGAAGGATGCGGCGCCGCTGCCGAAGTCATCAAGCGCGAACTGCACGCCAAGGCGCTTGAGTTCATGGATGAAGCGGATCGTCGCGGCGAGATGGCGAATGGCCGAGGTCTCGGTAATCTCGAAACATATCTGCTGGGCGAGCACAGGCGTAGCGCGCATGCGAGTTGCAAGGCGTTCGAGAAAACTCTCGTCCGACAGCGACACGCCGGACAGGTTGACCATCAGGTGCGGTAGGGGCTGTCCTTCCCGGAGGCGTCGCTCCAGCCAGTCGATAACCTTCTGTACCACGCAATGGTCGATGTTCCTCATCAGGTTGTAGCGTTCAGCGGCCGGGATGAAGACGCCGGGGCGCACCAGTGTGCCGTCCTGCTCGCGCATGCGCACCAGGATTTCCCAGTGATGAATCGGCATGCCGCTCTCGCCGATGGTGACGATAGGTTGCTGATAGAGCACGAAACGGTCTTTTTCCAGAGCCTCCCCGAGGCGGGCGACCCATTGCATTTCCCGGTGCCGCGTGATGAGTTCCTGGTCGTCCGGCTTGAATACCTGCGCCCGTCCGCGGCCCTTTTCTTTGGCCAGGTAGCAGGCGTTGTCGGCATTGCTGAGCAGGGTCTGGGTACTCTCGGTGTCGGCATCGATGACTACCATGCCGATGCTGCCGCCAACGCCGAATACTTTGCCCTCGCAGACAAAGCGAAAGCCCTGGAGGGCATCCAGCAGCGCGCTGGTGACACGGCTGGCTTCTTCTATCGGACAGGCGTTGAGCAAAATGCCGAACTCATCGCCGCCGAGTCGCGCGAGCGTATCGCCGTGGCGCACATTTTCGCTGAGGATGGCGCTGATCTGGCGCAGCATCTCGTCGCCTGCGACGTGGCCGCAGGTGTCGTTGATGACCTTGAACTGATCCAGGTCCATCATGCACAACACATGCTGGGTATCGAACTGGCGTGCTTCGTTGAGGCTGCACAGCAGGCGTTGTTCGAAGGCGCGCCGGTTGTACAGGCCGGTGAGCGGGTCGTGCAGCGCCTGATGGCTCAGTTCCGCCTCGGCGCGCCGGCGCGCCGCGCGTTCCCTAGCGTCGCGCAGCTCGCGTTCGAGCGCCGGCACCAGCCGCGACTTGTGGTCCTTCATGATGATGTCGTTGGCGCCGGCCTTCATCGCGGTGACCGCGGTGCGTTCGCCGATGGTGCCCGAAAACATGATGAAAGGAAGGTCAGGCTCGGATTCGCGGCACACCCGCAGGGCATCCAGTCCGTTGAACGCGGGGAGGGAAAAATCCGCGATCACCAGATCCCAGGTCCTGTCCATCAGCGCCTGGCGCATGGCTTCCTCGGTTTCCACCCGATGGATTACCGGATCGTACCCCCCCTGGCGCAGCTCGCGCCTGAGCAGCACGCCTTCATTCTCGTCGTCCTCGACATGCAGTACGTGCAGGGAATTGCTCATGGCGGCCGGCCGCTCTCAGGGCTTGCGAACCGCCTGCGGCAGTTCGTTGAGTACCAGCCAGTAAAGCCCAAGCTGGGATACGGCGGCGACGAACTGGTCATAGTCCACCGGTTTGCGGACGTAGCTGTTGGCGCCCAGGTCATAGCTTTGTATCAGATCCCGCTCTTCGTTGGAGGTGGTCAGAATGACTACCGGCAGGCGCCGGGTGTGCGGCGTCGAACGGATTTTCTGGAGGACTTCCAGGCCGTTCATGCGTGGCATGTTCAGGTCGAGCAGTATCAGTTGCGGCAACAGGTCGATGTCGCGCTGCGCGTAAGCGCCCTGGCCGAAAAGAAAGTCTACGGCCTCTACCCCGTCGTCGACGCAGACGATCTTGTTGCGGATATGCGCTCGTTTGAAAGCGCGCAGGGCGAGCGCCGTATCGTCGGGATTGTCCTCGATCAGCAGTATGTATTTGTCTTCAACTTCTTCCATCGTTTTCTCCTGGTAATCACTTCTGCGGCGCGCCTTCGCCGTTTGGTTCAGCGATCGGGCAGCGGCACGCGGGAAATGCGCAATATCGCGGGGGGCTTGGCGCTATCCTCGTGCGGCGGTTGTGCCAGCGTGAAATAGAAGGTCGCGCCTTTCTCCGGTGCGCCCTTCGCCCAAATGCGGCCGCCATGGCGGTTGATGATGCGTTGGACAAAGGCAAGACCCACACCGGTGCCGGGAAACTGCTGCGCAGTATGCAGGCGCTGGAACGCCCCGAACAGTTTTGCGGCATAGCTCATGTCGAAGCCGGCGCCGTCGTCGCGGACAAAAAAGGTGCGCATGTGTCCGGAATTTTCGCCGTGCTCTTCCGACTGGTCGAGAATGCCAAACTCGATCTGCGCCGTGGCATGCTTCGAACAAAATTTCCATGCATTGCCGAGCAGGTTTTCCATCAAGCCGTTGATCAGGCTGGTGTCGCCCCTGACCGTCAAATTCTCGGCGATACAAAACTCGACGTGGCGTTCCGGTTCGCGTGTCAGCAAATCCTCGGCGATGCGTTTTGCCATGGCGCTCAGGTTTACCGTCTCGTGATACATCTCGGTGCGCGACAGTCTCGACAGCTTCAGCATGTCGTCGATCAGCCGGCCCATGCGCAGGGTCGCGCCACGGATGCGGCTCAGGTAATCCTGGGCTTCCGGGTCCAGGTGCTCGCCATAGTCTTCGAGCAAGGCCAGGCTGAAGCCGTCGATGCTGCGTATCGGTGCGCGCAGATCGTGCGAAACGGAATAGGCGAAGGCTTCCAACTCCTTGTTGAGCGCCGTCATTTCCGAGGTACGGTCGCAGACGCGTTGTTCCAGGGTGGCGACCAACTGCTTGGCTTCCTGGACCAGACGCGCGTTTTCGATCGCGTGGCTGACCTGGTTGGCCAGCAAGGTCAGCATATCCAGGTCATGCTGGCTGAAACTGCCGCCGCCGGTCTTGCCCAGGACGGATATGCCGCCAATGATCCGCTGTTGTGCGCAGAGCGGCACCAGCACAGCGGATTCCATGCCTTCCTCCCAGCGCGTCCTGCTGTCCATCCACCATCCTTCCGGCTGGCCGAACAGCAGCGGGCGTTCATGGGTCAACACCCAGCCGCACATGCCCATGTCCAGCCCGTGGCGGCTGCCCAGCACTTCCTCGGCATGCTTGCCGACCGCCGCGGCGTAGGTATAGGTGCTGCGGTCCTCGTCCATCAGCGGCAGTACCGCCATTTCCGCGCCGGTCAGCTTGCGTGCCATGTCGGCGACCAGATCGAGCACCTTTTGCAGATCGCGTTCGACCAGGATGGCGGTACCTACCTCCTTGATCAGTTCCAGTTCAGCTTCCCGTCGCAGCATGATGCGGCCGTTGTCGGTATCTTCGGCGATGCTTCGCCAGTGGGCATTTTCCTCGCTCAGGCGGCGCACTTGCTCATGCAAGTCCGCCAACTGCGCCTGCATTTCGGCCAGATTCCCGTCGTTCATCGAGTCGCGCGGCGGCCGGCGGGCGCCAAGTTGCAGGTGGGGGCGAATTGGTGCGTGAGGCGGATCCCCGTGCGCATGGGTTGCTTGATGCCGCTAATAGCTGAAGGCATGAACTGCATGCGCATCTCCATCGACCGCTACTCATCAAATGCCCATGGCCAAGCAATCAGAGGAAACTGATGCTCAACCCTCCCCAAACCCGTCGATCAAATTCCTTACCCGTGGGATAGTGTTCCGGACGCCGCTAAGCGCGATCTTGTGTCGGGATATCTGGCACGGGACGAGCCAAATCTCGGCTGACTCTTTAACCTGCAAGGATAATACAAAAAGTCTCTCGCGAGGTTTCTTCGAGTACGTCAGCTCGATGAAAGTCATTTACCGCCGGGTTTTGGCGCTCCCGACCGCGATCCCTGCTGAAACAGGCTATTCGTCGAGCACGTGGGAAACCAGCCCGTCGGCCAGCTTGGGTTCGAACCAGGTCGATTTCGGCGGCATGACATTGTTGCTGTCGGCAACTGCCATGAGCTGATCCATGCGGGTCGGGTGGAGGGCGAAGGCGATCGCCATCTCGCCCGAGTCGACGCGCTTTTCCAGCTCCGCCAGGCCGCGGATGCCGCCTACAAAGTCGATGCGCTTGTCGCGGCGCAGGTCGGCGATGCCCAGCAACGGCCCCAGCAGGTGATCCGAGAGCAGCGATACGTCGAGGCTGGCGACGGGATCGTTGGGGATCAGTTCAGGCCTGATCGTCAGCTTGCGCCAGCGCCCTGCCAGATACATGCCGAACTCGCCGGGACGGGCCGGATGCACTCGCCCGGGGATTTCCTCGACCGTGAAGGCAACACCGAGGCGTGCCACCAGCGCCGACTCCTGGAGGCCGTTGAGGTCCTTGACGACCCGGTTGTAATCCATGATCTTCATCTGGTGATGGGGGAAGATCACGGCGAGGAAGGATTCGGCGGACCGTTCCCGGCCGGCCTGACGACGCGCGGCGGCGACGCGCGAGGCGGCGGCCGAGCGGTGATGGCCGTCGGCGATGTAGAGCGCTTTCATGCCGTCGAAGGTTTGGGTGATTGCGGCGATCCGTGCCGGGTCCGTCAGCACCCAGATCTGGTGGCGGATGCCGTCGTCGGCGGTGACGTCGGCCGCGGGGGTGCCCTGCGCGATGGCATCGATCAGGGCATCGGCGCTTGCCGAGGCGGGGTAGGCAAGCAGTACCGGGCCGGTCTGGGCGTTCAGCGCCTCGATCTGGCGCACGCGGTCGTCTTCCTTGTCGGGCCGTGTGAACTCGTGCTTGCGGATGCGGTTGCTGTCGTAATCGGCAACGCTGGCCGCGGCCACCAGGCCGGTCTGTACATGGTCGCCGCCTGTTTCACCAGTCGCGCCGGGCATGGTCAGCCGATAAGCGTAATAGCAGGGCGCGTCATCCCTGACCAGCAGACCGGCGGCAAGCATTCGCGCCAGATTTTCCGCTGCCTTGGCGTAAACCGCCGGGGCATAGGGATCGATCTCCGGCGGCAGGTCGATCTCGGGCTTGGAGATATGCAGGAAGGACCAGGGTTTGCCTGCCGCGCACTGACGTGCTTCGGCGCTGGACAGCACGTCGTAGGGCGGGGCGGCAATGGCGCTGGCCTGGCCGGCGGCGGGACGCAGACCACGGAAGGCTCGGATCAGACTCATGGCAGGATTCTCAGGCGGGTTGGCTGGCGGCGAGCGCGCCGCGCAAGGCAGCGTCCGCGTCGCGGATCATTTTTTCGGTGGTCGCCCAGTCGACGCAGGCATCGGTCACCGAGCAGCCGTATTTCAATTGCGACAGGTCGTCCGGAATCGGCTGGTTGCCGGCCTCGATGAAGCTCTCGATCATCAGGCCGACGATCGAGCGATGGCCGCTCTTGCGCTGGGCGCAGATCTGGTTCACGCAGTCGTGCATGACGAGGGGTTGCATTTCCGGCTTCTTGTAGCTGTTGGCGTGGGAGCAATCGACCACGATGTTGTGCCGCAGGCCGGCCTTGGCCAGAGCGGCTTCGGCCAGCGCGACGCTGACCGTGTCGTAGTTCGGCCGGCCGCCGCCGCCGCGCAGCACCAGGTGGCCGTAGCGGTTGCCGGCGGTGCGCACCACGCTGGAGCGGCCCTGCATGTTGATGCCGAGAAAACTGTGCGGACTGGAGGCGGAAATGATGGCGTTGATCGCCGCGTCGAGCGAGCCGTCGGTGCCGTTCTTGAAGCCCACCGGGGCCGACAGGCCGGACGACATCTCGCGATGGGTTTGCGATTCGGAGGTGCGCGCGCCGATCGCCGCCCAGGCGATCAGGTCGCCGAGATATTGCGGGGCGATCGGGTCGAGGGCTTCGGTGCCGGCCGGCAGCCCGATTTCATTCACCGCGAGGAGGAATTCGCGCGCCTTCTGCATGCCTTCCTCGATGTGGAAGGAGTCGTCCATGCGCGGATCGTTGATATAGCCCTTCCAGCCGGTGGCGGTGCGCGGCTTTTCGAAATACACGCGCATCACCAGCACCATGGTGTCGGCCACTTCGTCGGCCAGGCGCTTCAGCCGGCGCGCGTAATCGAGGCCGGCGACCGGATCGTGGATCGAGCAGGGGCCGACCACCACAAAGACGCGCGGATCCGTGCCGTCGAGAACGCGTTCCAACGCGCGCCGTCCCGCCAGCACCGACAGCGCGGCGGCTTCCGAGAGCGGCACGCGGCCATGAATCTCCTCCGGCGTCGGCATCGGTTCGAAGGCTTCGATATTTAGGTTTTCAGTCTGTTGCATGGGGAATTACCAGATGCGTTTGATGGAATAGGTGGAGAAGGTTCTGTCGGAGGTCACCACCGGCAGCTTGCGGTTGGCGGCCTGCACGATCAGCAGCCGGTCGAAAGGATCGCGGTGGTGCAGCGGCAGAGATTCGATGCTGGTGACATCATCGAGCTCGATGCCCATCAAGCGGAAGCCATTGGCTTCGACATGCTGGCTGAAGAAGCGGGACACCAAGCAACTGAGCTTGATCTTGCCCTGGCCGGCCTTGCTGGCGAGCTCCCAGGCGGTGACCTGGCTGACCCATATTTCGTTGCCCGGCTTGCTGATGAACGACCGCGCCGCGGGCGATAGCTCTGTGCCGCCCGCGACCCAGTAGAGGAAGGCGTGGGTGTCGAGCAGCGCTGCCTTCACTGATAGTCCTCGAAGCCTTCTGGAATGGCGTCGAAGTCCGGCGCGATGTAGAGAATCTGTCCCGCCGCCGAGCCTGGCTTGCGCACCGTTACCTGGGGTTGGATGGGTACCAGCCTGAGCAGGGGTTTGTTGTCGCGGGCGATCACGACCTCCTCGCCCATGAGTGCCTTGCGCACGAGTTCGGAAAAGCGGGCCTTTGCGTCGGCGATGTTGAACGTGTTCATGTTGGTCATCTTACTTGACCAACATGAGGTGGTCAAGCTGCTGGGGCGGGGTTGGTGCGGGAAGTAGCAAATCCGGATGACTGCGTTTTGCAGTGTCGGCATGTTCTTGGTCCAAGGCTCAGGTTCTGGTCAGGGACATCGCGCGGTAGCCATCAGGCGCTGGGCCACAGGCGAGCGAAGTCGAAGGAGAGTTGGCGGTGATGGCGGATGGAGAGCAGGTACACGGTGGCGCTGGCCTCCATCGCGGCATAGAGCAACAGGTAGTCGCCATGCAGGTACTCGCGCAGCGCTTCCGGTGCGCCCGCCGGCAGCGCGGCCAGTTGTGCCAGCGCCTCGGCGGACTGCGGCGGATTGTCCAGGTAGCGCCTGCCGATACGCGGAAAGCGCTGCAGGTTGGGGAAGACCGTGGCCCGCAGCTCAGCCAGGAGCGCGTCGAAGGCGAAGCCGGCGCCGGCCTCGACCAGTAGCGCCTCGATGGCTTCAAGGCGCTCCAGGAAGCTAACGGTCAGCTCGACCCGATAGCGCGTGTCAGCCACGCTTCTTGGCGGATTTATTTGTACGGGCGATTTTGGCGGCGCCGGCCGCGCGGCGCTGCTGAATCCGGGCGATAGCACCGTCGGCCTCGACGCTGCGGCCGGCGGCGATGTCGGCCAGGCCGCGTCTGGCGTCGTCGATCAGCAACAGGTGGATGTGTTCGCGCTCCAGGCGATGGTAGTAGTCCAGCCGATCGGCATCGATCAGGGCGACGTAGCTCTCGCCGTTCTTGGTGATGATCTTCTCGGCGCCGGCCTTGGCCTGATCGGCCAGATCGGAGAGCTTGGCGCGCGCCTGAGTGAACGGCACTACGTCGCAGGCAGAAAAGCTCATGATTGACTCCTTGGCGATGGGTTACAGAATTCTGTGCAGTATAGCGGGACGCAAGGGCCGGCGTCTATATGCCGGAACCCGCTAGTCTTCGGCCCGTTCTTCGGCCGCTGATCGGGGTCCTCGGTGGGCCCTGCATGGCCCACCGACCGGCGGAGGCGCGAAGCAGTGCTTCACCCCCCCCTTCGCCGTCCCGCCATCCGCAGCGGCGAGGAGAGCGCATTTTGCTCGACCGCCCTGCTGCGCAGGGGCTTCATCAGCGCCGACTTTCAGGCCTGGAGGCGCTTGAAGAGTTCCTTCACCGCCGCCACCCGCTCGTTGAGCGTCGCGCAGGGTTTCTGCCAAAGCAGCTTGTCCTGTCCTGCCAGCTTGAGGCTGCGGTCGCTTTGCAGCAGGCGGATGATTTTCGCGGGGTCGATCGGCGGGTTGGGCACGAATTGCAATTGAATCGCCGCGGGGCCTGCATCCAGCTTGGCCAGGCCCAGGGCGCGGCCGGCCAGGCGCAGGCGGTGGGTTTCCAGCAGGGCCAGGGTCTGCGCCGGCATTTCGCCGTAGCGGTCGATCAGTTCTTCCTGCATGGCGCGCAGATCGTCCTCGCTGTCGCAGTTGGCCAGGCGCTTGTAGAGCGTCAGGCGTTCATGCACGTCGGGACAGTAGTTGTTGGTCAGCAAGGCCGGCACGCGCAGGTTGATTTCCGAAGTGATGGCCAGCGGCTGGGTCAGGTCGGGCACTTTCTCGCCGGCCTTCAACGCGCGCACGGCGGCGTTGAGCATGTTGGTGTACAGGGCGAAACCGATCTCGTGAATCTCGCCGCTTTGCGATTCGCCGAGCACCTCGCCGGCGCCGCGGATTTCCAGATCGTGCATGGCGAGGAAGAAGCCGGAGCCGAGTTCTTCCATGGCCTGGATCGCTTCGAGACGGCGCTTGGCCTGCGCCGTCGGCTTGGCGTCCTCGTGGGTAAACAGGTAGGCATAAGCCTGGTGGTGGGAGCGCCCGACGCGGCCGCGCAACTGGTGCAACTGCGCCAGGCCGAACTTGTCGGCGCGGTTGATGACGATGGTGTTGGCATGCGGGTTGTCGATGCCGGTCTCGATGATGGTCGAACAGAGCAGCAGGTTGTGCTTCTGCTGGGTGAATTCGCGCATCACGCGTTCCAGCTCGCGCTCCGGCAGCTGGCCGTGGCCGACCACGATGCGCGCCTCGGGCAGCAGCGTCTGCAGCCGCTCCTTCATGTTCTCGATGGTGTCGACTTCGTTGTGCAGGAAATACACCTGGCCGCCGCGCTTGAACTCGCGCAGGCAGGCTTCGCGCACCTGGCCGTTGAACCATTTGCTGACGAAGGTCTTGATCGCCAGGCGCTTCTGCGGCGGCGTCGCGATCACCGAAAAGTCGCGCAGGCCTTCGAGCGACAGGCCCAGGGTGCGCGGTATCGGCGTCGCCGTCAGGGTCAGCACGTCGACCGAAGCGCGCAGCGCCTTCAGTGCCTCCTTCTGGCGCACGCCGAAACGGTGTTCCTCGTCGATGATGATGAGGCCGAGGCGATCGAATCTGACGTCCTTCTGCAGCAGGCGGTGGGTGCCGATCAGGATGTCGATCCTGCCCTGGGCCAGCAGCGCGACGGCCTCGTCCTGCTCCTTGGCCGACTTGAAGCGCGAGATCTCGGCGATCTTCACGGGCCAGTTGGCGAAGCGGTCGGCGAAGTTCTGGTAATGCTGCTCGGCCAGCAGCGTGGTCGGGCAGAGAATCGCGACCTGCTTGCCGTCGGCCACCGCGACGAAGGCGGCGCGCATCGCGACCTCGGTCTTGCCGAAACCGACGTCGCCGCAGACCAGGCGGTCCATCGGCTTGCCAGATTTCATGTCCTCGATCACGGCATTGATCGCGGTCTGCTGGTCGGGCGTTTCCTCGAAGCCGAAGCCGTCGGCGAAGGCTTCCAGGTCGTGCTGCTTGAAGCTGAACGGGTGGCCTTCGCGCGCAGCGCGTTGGGCGTAGAGGTGCAGCAACTCGGCGGCGGTGTCGTGCACCTGCTCGGCCGCCTTCTTCTTGGCCTTTTCCCATTGACCGGAGCCCAGCGTATGCAACTGGATCGCTTCCGGATCGGCGCCGCTGTAGCGCGAAATCACCTGCAACTGGGCCACCGGCACATAGAGCTTGGCGCCCTCGGCATATTCGAGATGCAGGAATTCCGTGTCGCCCTCACCGAAATCCATATGTACCAGACCCAGATAGCGGCCGATGCCATGACTCTCATGCACCACCGGATCGCCGACCTTGAGTTCGGAAAGATCGCGCAGCCAGCCTTCGAGATTGGCGCGGCGGGCATCGGAGCGACGGCCGCGCGGACGCGCGGTGGCGGCATACAGTTCGTTCTCGGTAATGATTGCGACGCCGTCCCCCAAGGGGACTTCCTTCGGGGCGTCGAGCAGGAAGCCGCCGGAGAGCGGGCCGACAGCGAGCATGAAGCGTTCTTCGTTGCCGAGAAACGCCGCGAAGTCCTCGCAGGAAACAGGCGACAAACCGTATTCGGCCAGGTAGTCGTGCAGCGTCTGCCGCCGTCCCGGCGATTCGGCCAGCAGCAGGACGCGGCCGGCATGCAAGGCGAGAAAGCCGCGCAAGGCGGCCAGCGGATCGTCGGCCTTGCGGTCGACGGCCAGCACGGGCAGGGTTGCCGCAGCGCCAGCGCCGTCCCGCAAGGGGATACCGCTTTGCATAACTCCTGACTTCAGGCCGAGTTGCGGCAGCGGCTTGGCGGCGACGAAAAATTCCTCGTCGCGCAGGAACAGTTCGGTTGGCGGCAGCACCGGGCGCGCGCGGTCGCCGCCGAGCATCTTGTAGCGGCCCTGGGTGTCGGTCCAGAACTCGGCGATGGCACCGGCCACGTCGCCGTGAAGCAGCAGCGTGGTGTCCTGCGGCAGGTAGTCGAACAGCGTCGCCATGTGCTCGAAGAACAGCGGCAGGTAGTACTCGATGCCGGCGGGCAGGATGCCGTTCGAGACATCCTTGTAGAGGCTGACGCGCGAGGCATCGCCCTCGAAGGCTTCGCGGAAACGCTGGCGGAAGGTGGTGCGGCCGGCATCCCCGGCGGGAAATTCGCGCGCCGGCAGCAGGCGGATCTCGGGCACCGGATACAGGGTGCGCTGGCTATCGACGTCGAAGCTGCGGATGGTTTCCACCTCGTCGTCGAACAGCTCGATGCGGTAGGGCAACTGGGTGCCCATGGGAAACAGGTCGACCAGGCCGCCGCGCACGCTGTATTCGCCGGCGGCGACCACCTGGGTGACATGCTGGTAGCCGGCCACCGTGAGTTGGGCGCGCAACTTGTCGAGGTCCAGCCGCTCGCCCTTCTTCATGAAGAAGGTGTGCCCGGCAAGAAAAGCCGGCGGCGCCAGTCGGGTGATTGCGGTCGAGGCTGCGGCGATCAGCACTTCGCATTCGCCGCGCGAAACCGCGTACAAGGTCGCCAGTCGCTCCGATATCAGGTCCTGGTGCGGCGAGAAGCTGTCGTAGGGCAGGGTTTCCCAGTCCGGTAGCAGGTGCACACGCAGGCCGGGCGCGAACCAGGCGATTTCCTCGGCCAGGCGCTGGGCTTCGAGCGGGCTCGCGGTTACCGCCGCCAGCAGTTGGCCGGGCCGGGCAAGCTGCGCCAGGGCCAGCGCGTCGGCAGACGGCGCCAACGGTGGCAAATCGAGACGTTGGCCCGGTTTGGGCAGGGCGGGGAGCGACAGCAGGGACTTCATGGACGGCGGCGAGCGGAGAGGCGCGAATTATATGTCTGCCGCCCAACGGAAGGCAGACGGTATCCCCTGGTGGGATACGCAGCGGCGTTGTCTGCCCGCAAAGCGGAATTGACGGCTCCAAGGGAAATCCCGTCATGCGGAGTCCAGGCACGCAGAGCGCGCCAGCGCCGACTATCGGTTCTCTATCGCACCCGCCCGCCTGCGCTGAATCGACGTATTGGTTGCGGCCGGCATTTTGTGGTTTGGCGCCTCGTTTTGCGTCGGCAGCCGGCGGATGCAATTGCCGTCGGCGGTCACCGGTTGGCAGAACGGCGAGTGCGCCGAGCTTGATCCGTGCTGCGGATTATCGCCATTCTTGATCCCGGTCAAGGCGATGACGTTCGGCATTTGTAGCACAAGGGTATGCATCGATTTTGATATGTTTTTTTCCCCGTAGGCATATTTCTTAAGTTATATTTCCATCGTGTCGGGAGAAACCAACGCCCGATGCCCTGCTCAAGGCCACCCTGCCCGCAAGGGCAGGGGCGCAAAGTTCCAGTCGGCTCTTCGCCAATGACCGAGGAATTGCCAGGAAACGCTTCGATTTCCAGCATATCGCTGACAGGGCAGGGGAGATGGCATGCGCAAGTTCGACATCATGGTTCGCTTGGCCACGGCTGACGTGACGCGGCAAGCGGCAGGATGGTGCGTTGGGGTGGGACGATTCGGCTAAGCCGCAAGCGCCCAGACAGCGATGATGCCGCCCCGCCGCATTCCTTTGCGTAGTTCTTACCTCGGCCAATGGCTGCTGCTGGGCATTGTCCTGTTCGCTTGCGGCGTGGCGATCGCCTATTCCCTCTACCGGGATCGGCAGCGCATTGCGGTCGGGGAACAGGAACGGCTGGCGGCTCATGCGCAGATCGTGGAAAGAAATCTGGCGCCGCAGATTTTTTCCACCCGGCGCGCGCTGGACGGCATCCTCGCCGACCTGCCGTCCTGGAAGCAGGAGAAGGGCGGCCTCAAGCGCGCCAACCAGCGGCTGAAAGTCATCAGCGACACGCTGCCGGGCATACGTACCCTGCTCGTCACCAATGCCGACGGCATCGTCATCGCCAGCGACCGGGAAGAGCTCATCGGCCTCGATGTCTCGCGTCGCGATTACTTCCAGACGCCGCGGCAACGCCCCGACGGCAACATCCTTTACGTCGGACCGCCCATCAAGGCCGTGCTCGGGGTCTTAGTTATGACGCTGGGCCGCGCGATCACTGGACCCTCCGGCGAATTCGCCGGCGTCGTCAATGCCAGCGTGGACCCCGACTACTTCAGGATCCTGCTCGATTCGATGCGCTACACGACGGACACCTGGACCTACCTGGCCCATGGCGACGGCAAGCTGTTCCTGATGATGCCGGAACGGGAGGCACTGGCCGGCAAGAATCTGGGTGTGGCTGGCAGTTTTTTCAGCCGTCACCGGGACAGCGGGCAAGCGGCGAGCATGTTCAGCGGTATCGCCTACGTCACCGGCGAGGAGCGCATGATGGCCCTGCGCACCGTCCTGCCGGAGGCAATGGCCATGGACAAGCCTCTGGTGATTGCCGTGTCGCGCGATCTGTCCGCTGTCTTTGCCACCTGGCGCGGGGATGCCTATGCCCAGTTCGGCTTGTTCGGTGCGCTGATCCTGGCTGCGACGCTGGGTCTTTTTTTCTACCAGAGGCGGCAGCATGCCTATGATCGTCTGGTCGCCAATCACGAAGCCGAACAGAAGGCGATGCTGGCAAACGAGGTGTTGTTGCGCAACATCATCCAGGCTCTCGACGAAGGGGTGCTGTTGCTCGACGGCCAGGGGGTTGTCGTCTTCGCCAATGCCGCGGCCGGGACGCTGCTGGGCTGCACGCAGGATCAGCTGGCTGGAAAGCATTGTCCGCAATTGCTCCAGCCGGCGCAGGGGAGCGATACTGCGGAATGCCCGCTATGCACGGCTGCGACGTCGAGGATGCCGTTCTATTCGCGCGCGATGACATTCCGCCGTAGTGACGGCGCCGGCGTCCCGGTATCGATCCGGGCGACGCCCACCAATGGCGCAGGAGGTGGCCTCGTGGTGGCCTTCTACGACATGAGCGCGGAGAAATCCGCGCAGGAAGCCGTGGCGGTCAGTGAGCGCAGATTGCATGTGCTGATCGATGCCATACCGGATTCCGCCCTGCTGCTCGACCGCGACGGGCGCATCGAGACCATTAATTCGATAGGTGCGCGCCGACTGGGCAGCACGCCGGAGCAGATCACCGGCCGCGATGCCTTTGACATGTTGCCCAAGGCCGTGGCCGGACGCCGGCACGCCGTGTTTGCCGGCGTCTGCGCCAGCGGCCAGCCGGCCGCCATGGTGGACCAGCGTGGGCAGAACATATTCAAGATCGACCTGTTCCCGGTCACCGACGCCAGCGGCGAGGTGCGCCAGGTCGCCGTCTATGCCCAGGACGTGACCGAGAGCCGGCGCGCGGAAGCCGTGCAGGCCATGTTTCATGAGATCGGAACCTTGCTGCTGCGACGGGAAATCTCGCTGGATACCCTGGTCTGGCATTTTTGCCGCCGCCTGGCCACGACCCTCGACCTGGCGTTTGTCTGGATCGGGCGCAAGCAGGCGGACGGAGGCATCGAAGTGGCGGCCGGCGCCGAGGCGTCCGCCGGCTATCTCGCGCGCCTCAAAGAGCTGGGCGTGCGTTGGGACGAGGTGGGCAGCGATCCGGTGTGCAGCGTCTTGCGCCAGGGAAAGCTGCAAGTGGCCGAAACCGGAGCGGCGGGAAACCGTCCCTGGCAGGCGCTGGCGGCGGAGCACGGCGCGGGCCACCTCGTCTGCCTCCCGCTGACGCTCGACGGCGGCACGTACGCGGCCTTGACCCTGGGTATCCGCGATACCCTGGCGCCGGACACCGCCTGCCTCGAACGCTTCGACGACATTGCCAGCCGCCTTTGCCTGGCCATGAAGGCGGCCATGCAGCAGGAGCGCCTGAGCCTGATGGAAACGGCGCTGGAGACCACCGGCAATGCCGTCTTCATTACCGATGCCGACGGCAACATTCTCTGGGCCAACGGCTCGTTCGGACGCCTGACCGGCTACCTGCCGGCGGAAGTCGTCGGGCGCAATCCGAAGCTGCTCAGTTCCGGTATCCAGACACCGGCCTTCTATGCCGCCCTGTGGGAAACCATACTCGTCGGCAATATCTGGCAGGGTGAAGTGGTCGAGGCGCGCCGCGACGGCAGTCGCTTCACGGTGCATCAGACGATCACGCCGTTGCGCGATCCCGAAGGACGCATCAGCCACTTCGTTTCCATTCTCGAAGACATCAGCGTGCAGAAAGCAGCCCAGGAGCGAGTGGTGCACCTGGCCAACTATGACGCCCTGACCGACCTGCCCAACCGCCGGTTGTTCTTCGACCGCTTGGGCCAGGTGCTGGCCCTGGCGCACCGCGCCGGCAACGCGTGTGCGCTGCTGTTCCTCGATCTGGATCGCTTTAAGGAAGTCAATGATCGTCGCGGCCACGAGGCCGGCGACCAATTGCTGGTGGAGGTGGCGGATCGGCTGCGCAGCCTGGTGCGCGAGAGCGATACCGTGGCGCGGCTGGCGGGCGACGAATTCACCGTCATCCTCGGCGCGGTCGGTGGCCGCGAGGATTGCGCCCAGGTCGCGGCGAAAATCGTGGCGAGCCTCGGACAAGGCTATGAAATTGCCGGCGGCGCGGTGAGCATCGGCGTCAGCATCGGCATCGCGCTATTCCCGGCCGATGCCGCGGATAGTGAAAGTCTCGTGAGTGCCGCCGACCAGGCGATGTATGCGGCCAAGGCCGCCGGACGGAGCACCTTCCGGTTTTTCGGGGGCCTGACCGACGGCGACCACGGTGCAGAAGGCCGGCATTGACACCGTATTGGCGGCTCTACGTCTTTTCGGATGGCGTCGGGTCGGCCTGAAGACGTCAGTGACGGCATGATCCACCGGCGCGCGCCAGTCGCCTGCGCGCTCGTTCAAGCCGTCGAGCCGTAAAACCGGATCGAATTGCGCCCGGCCTCTTTGGCCTGGTACATCGCCGCATCGGCCCATTTGAGAATTTCGTCCGGGCTGGCTTCATGATCGATGAACAAGGCCACGCCGATGCTTGCCGTGCATCTGTGTTCGATTTCCGTGTCGGCCACGCCCTGGTGCCGGATCGTCAGCCGATAGGGTTCGGACAGGGCATGGCGGATCTTGTCGGCAATGATCGCGGCTTGCGCGGCGGATTCCGCCCGGTCGACATCCAGTTCGCTGATCATCACGACAAACTCGTCGCCGCCAAAGCGCGCCACCGTGTCCATCTCCCGCACGCAACTCTTCAATCGATCCGCCGCCTCGATCAGCAGCATGTCGCCCACGCCGTGCCCGTGCCTGTCGTTCAGCGGCTTGAAATCGTCCAGATCGAGAAACATCAGGGCGCCATACTGCGCGCTGCGTTTGCTGGCGGCCATGGTTTGCCGCAGGCGATCGCTGAACAGCCGGCGGTTGGGCAGCTGCGTCAGCGTGTCGTGGAACGCCAGTTGGCGCACTTGTTCCTCCATCCGCTTGCGCTCGGTGATGTCGATGAAACTGACGATGCTGGCCCAGACCTGCCCTTGCTCGTCCTTTACCGGAGAGCCGAATACCTCGAGCAATGCCGCACTGCCGTCGGGACGCTCGACCACCATGTCATCCACATGCGAGGTCACGCCGTGCATGCCCAGCACGATGGGCAGCTCCGCGCTGGGGTAGGGGGAGCGGCTGCCGATCTTGTGCGCCTGGTAGACCTCGGCCAGATTTTCCTGGGTCGCATCGGGCTGAATTCCCCGCCCCAACAGCTTCAAGGCGGCCTCGTTTGCCATCAGCGGCTTGCCGGAGGGCGCTTCCACCATGAAAACGCCCACCGGAATGTTCTTCAGCAGCGAGGAGAGCAGACCGTTCTGGTGACGCAGCGCCGTGATGGCCGCTTCCGAGGCGGCAAGCAGCGAATTGGCGCTGCCCGACAGCAGCCCGATTTCATCGGTCGCGTGTTTGTCGTCGATCTCCAGCCGCACCGAACTGCCGGGCTCGATCGCCGCCATGGTAGTTGCCAAACGGGTGATGGGACGGATCAGCATGACGCGCAAGACGGCCGCCAGGATGAGCACCGCGATCAGGAACTGCAACAACAGCAGTGCCGTCTGGAACACCGCAGTTTGCACTGCGTTGCCTTGCACCCGGTCATCGTTCTGAATCACCGTCAGTGTGCCGATCGGCTCGACGCGGTCGACCGGCGATAGCAAGGGGTAGACGCTGCCGGTGCCCAGGTTGGCTTTCTCCTGGTAGCCCAGATCGACGCTGAAGCCTGTTGTCGATTCGATCCGCGCCGCCAGGACGACGGGGTTGGCGACCAGGCCCGACAGCACCCCTTGGGCGATCTGGGCATTGGCGGCGAAGGCGGCGACCTCGGCCTGGACTTGTACGGCGCGTACCAGTTGGCGTTGCAACGAGGCCGCCAACTCAAGCTGGTGCCGGTAGGCATAGGTGTAGGTAAACAAGCCGGCGATCGTCGAGAAGACCAGCAGGCCCAGGCCGACAGTGCCGATCAGGCGCGATTCCAGGCGGTCGAAGATCGGGAGTTTCATTGGGGCATCATTCTTTCAGGCGCAGGACGATTTTCACTGGCGCGCTGCTGACCGCCGCCGCGTCAACGTAGCCAATGGCGTTGCGGTTACGGCCCACGGCGTCGATCACGGCGCGGCTATCGGCCAGAACCACCGGCGGCAGCACTTCGCCGCTGAAGCGCAAGCGCGCCCAATAGGCGTTGAGCCGGCTGATCGGCATGCCGTTCAGCGCCCGAAAGAAAGTTTCGCGCAAGTGGCTTTCCGCAGGGTGTTCATAGATGAAGGCCGTCAGGGGCGTCGCCGGATCCCCGGTGTCGAAGACCCGGCTGCGGCCGAGGTAAAGGTCGGAGACCTCGCGTGGCGTCATGGCCCGTACCGGATTGTCGGGATGGACGATCACCACCAGGTCCGCGCACGCCGCCAGCGGCCAGGCCAGGCAGAACAGGAAGGCAATCGTCCGGCGTGTCAGGTGGGCGCGCATGATCAAAACGTAAAGTCCACCGTCGCCGAAACCTGGTTGATCCGGCTGGTCTGCATGTTGATCGCGGTGTCCCGCCACCACAGGCCGTAACCGGAGGGCTTGATGACCGTCCGCTCCCATTGCAGCTTGAGCGCCGCGTTGCTGCGAAAATCCCAGCGCGCGGCGAGCGACAGGGTGTTTTGCTCGATGCGGGTGGCGTTGAGCGTGAACAGTGCCGGGTCGCGCACGGTGGCGTTGAAGGCCCCCCAGCTGTTGGCGGCAGCGCGCAGCCGATTGCCGGGGCGCGAAGCGCTCAGCGTCAGGCTTGGCGTCCATGTGCCGAAACGGCGTCCGATACTGGCATAGGCCATCGTGCCATGCGGGATGACGGCGGCGGTGGCTGTCGATCGACCCAGTTCCGCCTGGCCCAGCCAGACGCCGTCGTCGTAGGCGGCGCCCAGCGTCGTGTAGCTGATCTTGGCGTTCTTGAAGGCGAGGTTCCGGCGCAGATCCGCGGCCTCCGCGCTGGTCGAGGGCAGGTTGGCCGCGACGACCTGATCGAGTCCCTGATGCAGGGCGGCGAAGGCGGGCACCTCGTTGGCGGAATCGAACTGCGAGTAGGCGGCCTTCAGCCGCCAGGAACCGGACTGACGGGAGACCGAGGTGCCCAGCATGTTGTGGGCGTGAAAGTCGTAGCCGTTGCCGATCGGGATTCTTAACCGGCTGTTGCCCGCCTGCGCCTTGAAGCGCCACTGGGCCTCGCCGTCGCGCAGGGTGTAGGCGGCATCGATGCCGTCGAGCGAGAAAATCGGTATCCAGCCGTAGAACTCCGCCGGCGGCCGCACCCATTGATAGGCGTAGCCGACGTTGCGGTGGTCGGACATGAGGAAGGCGTCGTAGTTGATGCGACCCAGGCGAACATCGAGATTCCGCCCCGGCTTCAGCGCGACGTAGGCCAGGTCAATGGAGCTGTCGACGTCCGCCTTGAACTGGTCGCGCCAGACCGCCTGGCCGACCAGGTCGATCAGGGGGCTGACCGCGTATTCGAGCTGGACGCCGATCCTCGAATCCAACTGCCAGCCCGGTCCGGTACTGAAGCCATTGCTCGGGTTCTGGCCGATATCGCGGGCCGGCGCAATGTCCGGCCGATTGTCGCGGACGTAGCCGAAGGTACCGAAGCCGCTCAGGCGCAAACCGCCTTCTTCGGCGGCGGAGGCATTGCCGGCGGCCAGCAGGGCGCAACACGCCACCGCGATCGGGAACCAGCGTGACAAACTGCCGCTCCCCTGCGCTCTGCATAACCCCAGCCTTCCCATCAGACTATTCCCCCTTACCGCCTGACAGTGACTGAGACGACTGCGAGTCCGACAATCTGCTGGTGGTATCGATAACGATCAAACCTTACCCCGGTCCGCCAGCCGGCACTGCGCCGAAATATGCTGCCGGGAAGGGGTGAAAGGGTTGCCATTTTACCTTCCTGCTTCACAGTCGGCGCTGACGGCACGGCGATATTCATCAGGTATCGGCGTACAACCGCAGCGAAATGCGCCGCGGGCCGGATCATGATGTGCCGCAATGCCCGCACCGCGGCTGATTTCTTCGGCCTGCCGCCGAATCAGGTGGTAGAGCTGGGGACGCGGGTGACGCTGTAGTCGTGCGCGGTTTCGGGTCGGCGTGCTTTGACGGGTACTATCCGCCTTTGCCTACCCAAGAAAAGCCATCCCCGCATGCAAAAAGAAGTCAAAGAGAAGCCCAAGTACGCCATCGTGGCGGCCGTGCAACTGCCGAACGTGAGCGATATTGAGTTCGAAGCCTCGCTGGCCGAACTGCGCGATCTGGCCAAGACGCTGGGCTACGTGATTACCGCCACGTTCACCCAGAAGCGCTCCAGCTTCGACGCCACGGCCTACTTGGGCACCGGCAAGCGTGAGGAGATACGCGAATTCGTCGACAGCGAACCCGCGCCCGGCACCTTCGAGAAGCCCCTGCACGCTGCCGCCGACCCCGACGCCGGCAGGATCGATGCGATTTTCGTCGACCATGAAATCTCGCCCTCACAGGCGCGCAACCTGGAAAAGGAGGTCGGCTGCGAGGTGATGGACCGCACCATGGTCATCCTCGAAATCTTCCACCGCCACGCCAGCTCGCGTGCCGCGCGGGCGCAGGTCGAGATCGCGCGCCTCGGCTACATGGCGCCGCGCCTGCGCGAGGCGGCCAAGCTCGCCGGGCCGCAAGGCCGCCAGCGCAGCGGCACCGGCGGCCGCGGTGCCGGCGAATCGCACACCGAGCTGGACAAGCGCAAGATCCGCGACCGCATCGCCGAACTGCAGCAGGAGATCGACGCGATGGAGATCGAGCGCAAAACGCAGCGCACCCGGCGGCAAGAGCGCCAGGGGCTCGCCAACGTGGCGCTGGTCGGCTATACCAACGCCGGCAAGTCCACCCTGATGCGCGCCCTCACCGGCAGCGACGTACTGGTCGAAAACAAGCTGTTCGCCACGCTCGACACCACCGTGCGCGTCCTCCAGCCCGAAAGCCGGCCGCGCGTGCTGGTCAGCGACACGGTCGGCTTCATCAAGAACCTGCCGCACGGGTTGGTCGCCTCGTTCAAGTCGACGCTCGACGAGGCGCTCGATGCCTCGCTGCTGCTCCATGTCATCGATGCCAGCGATCCCGGCTTCGAGCGGCAGCTCGAAGTCACCGACCAGGTGCTGGCCGAGATCGGCGCGCAGGACGTGCCGCGCCTGCGCGTCTTCAACAAGATCGACCACGTGGGCGATGCAGGGACGCAAGCCGAACGCGAAGCGGCGCTGCGCGCCGCCTACCCCGATTGCATCGTCATGAGCGCGCGCCGCGCCGGCGATGTGGCCTTGCTGCGCGAGGCGATCGTCGAATTCTTCCAGAAGGATCAGGTCGAGGCCGAACTATTCCTGCCCTGGTCGGCACAGCAACAGCGCGGCCAGATATTCGCCCGCTGCGAAGTGCTGGAAGAGCGCGCCGACGAAGAAGGCGCCACGCTGCGCGTGCGCGGCGAGCGCGAGACGGTCGAGAAACTCAGGGAACAGTTCGCCCGGGCGTGATAGCCAACGTGCCTCGCCGCCCCCGGCCCTGCGGGCTACCCTCGCGGCGGAAGGCCTGCCGGGCCGGTCGCTGAACTCGCCGCTCGCTTTGCGCGCCTGGATTCCGCTTCGCGGGACGGCGTCGGATAACGCGACCGGACACCTGCTTCCTCGCTCGGCGTTGCAGAGGGAAATGAAAACCGTCGCGCGCGTCAGGCCGGATTGAAAACAAATTCGAAGCTGCCCCGATTTAACTCACGCCACCGGCGAGAACGTGCCCACAGCGGACCTAGCCAGTCCAGGAAAGCAGACGGACATTCGCCGGGCTCCATATGTGAAAACCCCCGACAGCAAGCTGTGCGGGGGTTGAGGTGTTAGAGCTACACCGGCCGAGATCGGTCGTAAAGCGTTTCTGGGGCAATGTCGATGTCACCTGGCCAAACGACTGTGCCGCAAGCGACGGACGCCTTGCCAAATAAGGGAGAACCCTTCAATTGGGCAAACGGCTTCTTATCCATATACGGTGCCATGTCGAAAATCCGCTTCTCGCCGTTCTCGAACTCCAAGAACAGCTTGTAGTCAGGCTTGGCTTCGACCTTTACAACGTCCAGCAGGACTTCCATGGCGCTAGCTTCTTATTGCAGCGGTGCGATACGGAAGGGCTGTTCGCCGGCAACTGCCAATTCCCAGTCGGCGAACAACTCATACCAGGATGCCGTAGAACATGCTGATTGTTGGCATTTCATCTCCTTGTGAGTAATTTTACTCGCACCAAGCCGCGAGCGACACTCGATCCCTTAGATGCGAAGCGCCACCGACGACGTACGAGTCAAACTCCTCGGCATGCGATTCCTGAAGTTGTCGTACATCGAAGTCATCTCGGTCTTCGACTTATTTGTTGATCATTTTTCCGAAGGTGCCCAATTCCACCGAACGGCCGTTACGGGTGAATTCCTGATGGGCCGCATAATGGCCAAACTGAGACCTCTACCAGCGGCGATTCTCGACCCGCAGCGGTCACGTGGATCGTCAGAATCGGAAGAACGCCTTGGCGGATCTCACTTTGCCGGCGTCGAGCTTGAGGTCGCAGGTATGGCGGGACATGGTTGGGTCCGTGGTCACGCGAAGCAATCCCTCCCGTTCAACGATCTCCAGACCGCTCCTGGCGGCAAGTTCCTTTGCCTCCGACACAGACTTGCCAATCAATTCCTGACTGCAGAAATCCTTGACGACCCGACCGCCAAAGTACACATAGGCAATGACGGCGATATAACTTCCAAGGTAAGCAAACATTGCAAGGAACAAAATTGCCCACAAAACCTTCTTCTTGCCACCGCTTTTGCCGGTGGCGGATTGGTCAGCTTTTCCGAGCGGCGGCGTGGGCATGGACGAAACAGCGGCGGTGGGATGCGCACCAGTATAGATGAGTATTCCTGCATCGCTATGTTGAACTGAGCCAAAGCGTCTGCCATTACTTCGATGCGGGGCTACCCATGCTGGGAGCTGTCCTTGCCGACGATCTCCCAGACGTACAGGACGCTCGTCTCATTGAATTCACGCCCGGTATCCATATCCCGCCACACGGTTCTGGTGAGCCCGTCCGTCCGCAGATACTGCCAGCGACGTTGTTCGCCACTGCATAGCTTGATGAGATAAATGACCTGCGGCTCCAGGGTAATCATCGCGAATGCCGCTCGCAGAAGAACCGGCGCCCGGTCGGAACTGGCCGTGTCGATATACTCGCCCCGTCAGGGAAGGGCTTTGCTGCGTAGCCGATTTCCGTCGCTGTCAACCGAGTGTCGTCTTTGGCTGGAACAACGCCCGCGCAGCAGGTATTCCTCTCTGCCAGATTGCCAGTCAAATTTTTGAGTCCGTCATGAAAACCTACCAGTCCGTTGTCATCAAGGAATGTCACGACCCGCTGGTCGCCATTCCCCATCACGCTTTTGCCTTCACTCAGCCGCACCCCTATGTTGCCCTGGGAGCCCCTTATGCTGGCACATCGCCTTGGATGCTGAGGCAACGCGTCCTCGATGCCTTGCTGACGGCACACGATGCATTGAACTCGTTGCGGGCGGGATGGCGGCTGAAGCTGTTCGATGCCTACCGGCCGGTTCCGGTGCAGGCATTCATGGTGTGGCGGGAATTTCGCATCCAGGCCGCGCTTGCGGGCCATTCGCTGGCGGCCTATGGCAATCCCGCCGACCTGGAAAAACAGGATCCCGATGTGTATGCCGTGCTGGCGGCCAAGGTATTCGAATTCTGGGGAATTCCCAGCGATGACCCGAAGACGCCGCCGCCGCACAGTACCGGCGCCGCAGTCGACTTGACGGTGCAAGACGCGTCGGGTCATGAAGTGGGCATGGGCTGCCCGATCGACGAGACGACGCAGCGCGCCTATCCGGATTACTACGCGGGTGCCACTGCGCCGGAGCAGCGCAGCTATGACGAGAACCGGCGTCTGCTCAACGCGGTGATGTCTGCGGCCGGCTTCAGCCGGCACGCCAACGAGTGGTGGCACTTTTCCCTGGGAGACCAAATGTGGGCGTGGGCGACCGGCGCGCCGGAGGCGAATTACGGGCGGGCCATTTGAAAACGCCTGCTGCGGGTTTGCGCGCTTACGGGTGAATCAAGACCTGCGCGCGGCTTCGCGGCGGGCCAGACCGAGTTTGGCCGAACGCTGGATTTTTTCCAGGAAGTCGGGAAAATCCAGTCCGTACTTGGACCGCAATTCCTTGGCCACACCGCGCAGCTGGCGCCAGTTGGGCTCGAACATGGGATCCCTGAAGGCCAGCAGCACATAGTTGTCGTCCTCCCGCACCGGGAACACGATCACCTGATCGTCGAAGACCTGCATGACCACCGCGATCAGCCCGGCATAGGTCTGCTCGTCGCCTGCCAGATTCATGACCAACATGCCGCTCCCCGTCAGCTTGGCGTGGGCCTGCTCGAAGAATTCCTGGTTGGCGAGACTGGGGGCGAAACCGGTGCTATCGAAGGCATCCACCAGCAACACGTCGATTCCTTTCTCCGTTTGCGCCAGATACGCTGCACCGTCGGCCTCCTGGATCTCAAGATTGGGGTTGTCGGGCGGCATCAGAAAAGCGTCCCGCAATGCGATCACGTCGGGATTGTTTTCCAGCACGGTCAGGTGCGTAGCCGGCAGCCGGTAGTGGCAGAACTTGACCAGGGAACCGCCGCCGAGGCCGATCAGCAAGAGACGTCGCGGCCGGGTGCGGAACAGCAGGAAGGACATCATTTTTTGCGTGTAGCGCAAGTCCAGGTCGTTGGGCGCCGCAAGACGCATGGCGCTTTGGATCAAGCGCCCATCGAAATGAAGATAACGCCGCTCGCCATCGTCCACCACATAGGGCTTGTTATAGGTCGCGTCCAGCAACTGTGACCGCAACGCCTCCGCGCTGGCCCAGGGCGGCTCCAGCATCAGCACCCGGCCGCTGTGGAAATCGAAGGGGCTGGGCATTTCAAACCAGGGGGAAGCGGATGCCATGGGCGTCGAAGGGTCGCAAGGTAGCGACAAGAACTGGCCAGGGGCGATTTTAATTAAAAGCGTCGAATTGATCTTCAAGGCAGTCTGAATCGCCGTTCCGTCAGCGCCGACTCTTGTCAATGCCTCCCATTATTTCTTGACGGGCGAAGACTTGGCTGCCGACGGCCAAGCCGATCTGGACACGGCGCTTATTGGCTGGTCCAGCCGCCTTCCACCGGGATCGACGTGCCGGTGATGTTGTGGGCGATCGGATGGCAAAGCCAGGCGGTCAATTGACCGATTTCGGCGGGCGCGGACATGCGCCGGCTGGGTTGCTTTTCGCTGACCAGATCGCGGATTCCGGCCTCGCGGTCACCCCCGAACGACGCGGCGCGCGCCGCGATCTGCGGTTCGAGAATCGCCGTTTCGGTCCAGCCCGGACAGATGCAATTGACCGTGACGCCGCCTTGCTCGCGACTGCCGACGCTGGCGTATTCCAGTGCCGCCACCTTCGACAGGCCGACCAGGCCGAACTTGGCGGCGACATACGGCGCCTTGTGGGTCGAGGCGACCAGGCCATGCACGGACGCAACATTCACCACCCGGCCGTAACCACGCGCGGCCATACCCGGCAGCGCCGCTTTCATGGTCATGAAGGCGGCGCTCAGGTTGATCGCGATGACGCGATCCCAGACCTCGGTCGGCATCTCGGCCAGCGGCGCGGTCTGCTGGATGCCGGCGTTATTGACCAGGATGTCGAGCGGGCCGGCGGCCAGCACGGTCGCCATCAGGTCGTCGATGCGGTCGGCCGCGGCGAGATCGTGATCCATGCAGCTCACCGACAAGGCGCCGGCGGCGAGCACGCGCCCGCATGCCGCTTGCTGCTGCTCGGGCGAGGCGATGCCGTGCAGCACGAGATGGCACTGCTCGGCGGCCAGGGCCTCGGCGATGGCGAGTCTGATCCCTTGAAAGGACCCGGTGACGAGGGCGCGACGGCCGGCGGGGGCGGCATGCATGGGAGTTTCCCTTCCTAGTTGAGGCGTTGCCGCAATTCGGTCTTGAGGACCTTGCCGTAGTTGTTTTTCGGCAGGCTATCGACGAAGTGGTATTCCTTGGGACGCTTGAAGCGGGCGATGTGGTCGAGGCAAAGCGCATCGAGCTCGGCGCTGGTAAGGTCATCGGCGACGACGAAAGCGACCACGATCTCGCCCCATTCCGGATCGGCGCGGCCGACCACCGAGGCTTCGCGCACGGCGGGATGCTTGAGCAGGACTTCCTCGACTTCGCGCGGATAGATATTCGAACCGCCTGAAATGATGACGTCCTTGGAGCGATCCTTGAGCGTCAGGAAGCCATCTGCATCGAGACTGCCCATGTCGCCGGTCCATAGCCAGCCATCGCGCAAGGTCTTGGCGGTGGCTTCGGGATTGCGCCAGTAGCCGGCCATGACGACGTCGCCGCGCACCAGGATTTCGCCGGTGGCGCCGGCGGGCAGGGCCTTGCCGTCCTCCGCCGCGACCTTGACCTCGACCAGCGTTTGCGCCACGCCCACCGAGGCGATGCGTTCCGCCCAGCGCGGATGATCGCGGTCGCCCAACTGCTCGCGCGACAAGGCCGTGATGGTCATCGGGCACTCGCCCTGGCCATATATCTGGACGAAGCGCTTGCCCATCAGGTCGAGTCCCTTGCGGATGTCTTCGACATACATCGGGCCGCCGCCATAGACAATCGTCTTGAAGCCGCGCGGGTCGGCGCCGCTGGCGGCGATGTGTTCGACCAGGCGCTTGACCATGGTCGGCGCGGCAAACAACGACAGGCGGCCAAGCCGCTCGGCCAAGCCACAAAGCTCGGCCGGATCGAAACCCCCGGAGGCCGGAACGACGTGGCGCGCCGCCTTCAGGACATGGGGAAAGTTGTACAGCCCGGCGCCGTGCGACATCGGTGCGGCATAGACGATGGCGTCGTCGGGATCGACCGGATCGACGTCGCTGAAATAGCAGCTGGTCATGCCGAGCAGGTTGCGATGGGTCTCCATCACGCCTTTCGGGTGGCCGGTGGTGCCGGAGGTGTAGAACAGCCAGGCCAGATCGTCGGCGGCGCGATGTTCGGGCGGCATCGGCGCCGACTCCAGGAGTTGTTCGTACTCCCCTGCGCCGGGCATGAAGACCTGATTCACCGTCGGCGTGGTCGCGACCACCGGCAGGGTGGCCGGCGCCAGATCGGCGCTGACGAACAGGCAGCAGGCTTCGGCATTCTCCAGCACGTAGGCCAGTTCGCGCGGATGCAGCTTGGCGTTGACCGGGACCGCGACCAGCCCGGCCCACCATATGCCGTAAAGCACCTCAAGATATTCGGGGCAATTGCCCATGAAGACGGCGGCGCGATCGCCGGGCGCATAGCCTTTCGCGCGCAAGCCGGCGGCGATCGAGGAGGCGCGGCGGGCAAAGGTCCGGTAGTCGCACAGCACGCGCTCGCCGTGCAGGATGGCCGGGCGATCCGGATAGACGGTGGCGGTGCGCAGCAGCAACTGGGCAATGTTCATTTGGCCGCCTCCAGGATGCTGACGTAATTGGCTACCGCCCAACCGACCATGCATGTCGCCATTTGCCTGCCTCCTGTGGTTAGCGTTCTGGTCCGGCCACTATAGGCAAGACGGGCGGCAGTATCTATTCGTAGTCCTACGCCATCGTAGTTCTACGTAAGCCCTGCGCGGGTGGATAATCCTGTCATGACTCCATCTCCCGGCCAACTGCTTTCGCAGGACGATCTCGCGCTGGCTTTCGATCTGGCGCCGGTCGGCCTCTGCGTTTCCCGCGAGCGGGTGATCCAGCGCTGCAACGAGGCGCTGGCATCGATGTTCGGCTTTGGCGTCGCCGAGCTGGCCGGCCAGTCGCTGGCCTGCCTTTATCCTTCCAGCCGCGAATTCGAAAATATCGGGGCGCGGGGCTGGGCGGCAATGCGGGAAACGGGAGGCTACAGCGACGAGCGCATCATGCGGCATCGCAGCGGCCGCCTGTTCTGGTGCCATGTGGCCGGGCGCTCGCTCGACCGGAACGATCCTTTTGCCTGCGCTGTCTGGATGTTCGAGGATATCTCCGCCAAGCGTCCGGTGCAGGCGGACCTGACCGCGCGCGAACGCGAAATCGTCCAGTTTCTGGCGACCGGTGAAACCAGCAAGCAGATTGCCCGACGGCTCGACATCAGTCCGCGCACTGTCGAGGCCCATCGCGCCCGGATGATCAAGAAGCTCGGCGCCAACTCGGCCGGTGAGCTGATTTCCAGGCTGGTCGGCGTTATTTGAGCCGAAACCGCAGGGCCGACCGACGGAAGTCGGCGCGGGCGATACGGCGGTATTCTTCAGGCGTCGGCGTGCAGCCGCACCGGAATCCGCTGCGGGCCGAAAGCCTGGCCGAATTCCCCGTAGCGGCCGGCGATGGCGGCGCCGCAGTGGCCGCAATGACCGCCGGCGTCGATCCGGTAGTCGAGGATGCGATACCAGTCGCGCACCACCACGGCCTTGCCGCAGCCGGGACAGTAGGTGCTGTCGCCGGCCTTGTCGTGTACGTTGCCGGTATAGACGTAGTGCAGGCCGGCATCCAGGGCGATGCGGCGGGCGTTGGCCAGCGTCGTCAGCGGGGTGGGCGGAATCGTGTCGAGCTTCCAGTCGGGGTGGAAGGCCGTGAAGTGTAGCGGCACGTCCGCTCCCAGCTCCTTCGCCACCCAGGCCGACAACGCCTTCAGTTCATCTTCCGCATCGTTCTTGCCGGGAATCAGCAGGGTGGTGAGCTCCAGCCAGCAATCGGTTTCGTGATGGATCATGGCGAGAATATCGAGCACGGGTTGCAGATGGCCGCCGCAGAGGTTGACGTAGAAGTCGTCGGTGAAGCCCTTGAGGTCCACGTTGGCGGCGTCCATCTTCGAATAGAACTCGTGCGCCGGTGCCAGATGCATGTAACCGGCGGTGACGGCGACGGTTTTGACGCCCAGCGCATGGCAGGCATCGGCCGTGTCCATCGCGTATTCGGCGAAGATCACCGGATCGTTGTAGGTGAAGGCCACGCTCTTGGCGCCGTAGCGCTGCGCCGCGCGGGCGATGGCTTCGGGCGTGGCGTCGTCCATCAGGCGGTCCATGTCGCGCGATTTGGAGATGTCCCAGTTCTGGCAGAACTTGCAGGCGAGGTTGCAGCCGGCGGTGCCGAAGGACAGCACGCTGGAACCCGGATAGAACTGGTTCAGCGGCTTTTTCTCGATCGGGTCGATGCAAAAGCCCGAACTGCGGCCATAAGTCGTCAGCACCATCTCGCTATCCTTCATGGCGCGGACGAAGCAGGCCGCGCGCTGCCCCTCGTGCAGGCGGCAATTGCGCGGGCAGAGATCGCACTGGATGCGTCCGTCGTCGAGCCGATGCCACCAGCGGGCGGGCGTGCCGGCTATTTCGTCGTGGCTTCTTTCCATTTGCGCACCTCGTAACGTTGCAGTTGAACTTCCGGCGACCACCAGTCGGCCGGCAGGCCGGCCTTCTGTTTTAGATGGGCCATGAACAGGCGTGGTTCCGGCAGTTGTTCCCAGACCTGCGGCAGGAAGGTACTCCTGCGCTGGCCGGCGCTGAATATGACGCCATCGACATGGGGCCGCAGCTGGCGCAAGGCGTCGGCCTCGTTGTCGAATGCCAGTGGCGTCGGCGTCGTCAGCAGCGAGACTTCGACGCGGGTGCGGGCCAGTTCGGCTTGCGTCAGCGGCGGAAAACGCGGATCGCGGAAGGCGGCGGCGACGGCGTTGGCGCGCACGTCGGCGTCGAGCGGACGGTGCGCTTCGAGCGAGCCGATGCAGCCGCGCAGTTCGCCGTCCTGGGTCAGCGTGACGAAAGTGGCGCCAGGCAGGGCCAGCGCGGGATGGTCGGGTTCGGCCTGCGCCGGCTGCTTGAAGTGGGCGGCGATGGCATTGCGCGCGCGCGCCAGCAGGGCAGGGCCGAGATCGTCGCTCGCGGTCTGCGCTTCATAGAGGGCGAAGGAGGCGTAGCCGACCACGCGCGATTTGTCGCCCGCGGTGTCGCCCGAGTTGCATTGCGCCAGACGTTCGATGCCGAGTCCGCGTCGGCGCGCCACGGCGAGCAGGCCGTTGATCGGCAGCGCGCCGCAGGCCTGGTCGAAGCTGGTGAGCTGATCGAGGGCCAGGATGTGCGCGGCGGTGGCCTTGTCGATGGCTTGCGCTTCGCGGTAGCCGTGGAAATGGGAGAGGTCGGAACTGATCACGATCAGCGTTTCCGGCCCGCCCCAGAGCCGCTCCAGCACCTCGGCGACTTCGGCGGCGCTGGCATCGCCCACCGCCAGCGGCACCAGTTCGAACTTGCCCAGCACGGTCTGCAGGAAGGGCAGTTGCACTTCGAGCGAATGCTCCTGGGCATGTGCGGCGTCGCTGGCGACGACTTGCGGCAGGTCGGCCAGCGCGTCGATCGCGGCGCGGTCGAGCGGAATGCTGCCCAGCGGCGTGGCAAAAGCGCGCGCGGTGGGCGCCGCCAGTCCGCGCACGGATACCCGATGGCAGGGCCCGAGCAGCACCACACGCCGGATGCGCGCGGCCAGCGGCTTGAGCAGGGCATAGGCATGGCCCGCCGTGCCGCCCGAGTAGATGTAACCGGCATGCGGCACGATGAGCGCCTTGATGATTTCCGTCGTCGCCGTGTCGCGAGTCGGCGCTGGCTCTGCGGCGAGACAGGTCGCCAGTTCATCCTCAAGGCTGGCGACATCGCCGGGGTAGAACATGCCGGCGACGGCCGGCGGACGCGTGGCGGTGGCAGGGTTCATGGCGGGTCTCCCTGAGTGGGTTTGATCGCTTACCGAGCGGTGCCCCTGTAGCGGGGGGCCGCGTAAGGATGAGTGTTGCGAAAGGCTTCGAAGAGCTTCCAGCGCACCACCGGAATCCTCGACACCAGCGCCAAGGGCACCGAGTAGATTTCGCAGCTGTCGAGCGCGATGGTGGGTTTTTCAGGTTCCGCGACGGCTGGCTGATTCGTCGGGCTCCCCGGGATCGGGCTGAAAAGGCTGTCGGCACCCCAGAATTCGCCCTTGCCGAGTACCGGCGCGCCTTCCTCGTCGCCCAGCGACAGCCGCCCACGGCCGACCAGGTGCAGCTGGTCCTGCCTGCCGACGAAGTTTTCGCCGGCAGGCAGTTCGGCGATCGTGCAGTGCTTGGCCAGCGAAAACAGCGTGGTGTTGGTCACGGCGTCGCTGAACAGGAAGGTGCGCCGCAGGCGCTCCTCGGTCTTGCGCACCTCGAGCAGTTCGCTGCTGGAAAAGAAGCGCTCGACGAAGTTGCGGTAGAGGTCGGACGGCAGGCGCAAGGCCTTGACGAAGCCCACCGAGCGGTAGGTCTCCTCGCTCTCGCGGTTATGGAGCGCGGCGGATTCGGCGAGCAGCGAGCCGCTGAACAGGAAGTGGGAATTGCTCGGGTCCTGCGTCAGCATCTCGACCTTGCCGGCCAGCAGCAGGTAGATTTCGCGGGGAACCCTGCCCGCCGGGGTGATGATGGTTTCCGGGTTGAAAGTGGCGATGTGGTTGTTGAGCAGCATGTGCAGGCGTTCCGCCGGCACCGTGGGAAAGTAGCTCTTGAGGAATTCGCTGGCGTCGCGCAGCAGGAAGTTCTGCTGTCCCGGAATCATCACGTCGAGCGTGCCGAAGGGCGCTCCCGAGCCGATGCGCCGCTCCGCGTCGGTCAACTCCCGTGCGGTGTGGGCGAGCAGCACCCGGGTCGAGGCATCCTCCGCGAAATCGCAGGCGTTGCCGTGAATCATGCCGCCGCCGATGTCGATCTTCTTGAGATCGACGGCGTCCAGATAGGCCTCCTTGACGGCGCTTGCGCGTTCCGGGCTGAGTCCCAGCGCCGAGTCGTCGGCATGGGTCATGGCGTCGAGCACGGCGAACGACGCAATATCGGCGAGATGGTTATAGGTGCGGTAGCCGCCCTCCCACAGCACGCGGAAATTGAAAACGGTGGTTTCCACCGGGTGCGGCGACATGATCGGCCGCACTTCCAGCCCCATGATGTCGTTCCACTGCCCTTCTTCGAGATCGTGGATGTCGAAGTACCGGGCGAACTCGGATTCCGGTATCGACAGCAGGGCGCAGAATTTCCGGGTGACCGAGGCGCGCACCAGCGGCGTGGCGAAATACTGCAGCGGCTGGTCGCACTGGAGCAGCGTGGTGAGGCCGGCGAAGTGGTCGTCGTGACAGTGCGTGTGAAAGATCCCGACCACTTCCTTTTTGCCGATGCCGAGCGCGTCGAGGCTGTAGTGGATGTTCGGACCGGCGTCGATCAGATATATCCGGCCCTGGTGGATCAGCACGCTGCCCATGGTCGGACGGTTGTAGTCCCAGCCGTCGCCGTCGCCGGCATGCACCACGGCGAAATAATGGCGGTCGATGGCGACGTGGCTCAGGGGGTAGGGGCAGGGATAGGTTTCGTGCTTGCGCAGATTGAGGTCGATCTCGACGCATTCGTCGCCGTAGCTGATTTCGAACACGTTGTTCGCCACGCGTTCGATGCTGACGCCTTCGCAGATGTCGCGCGGGCCGGCGGTCAGCGGCAGGCATTCGACAAAGCAGTCCGGCTGCGAAATCTGGCCGAAGGCGAACTTGAGCTTGATGCGCATCAGCTCGTCGGCCTCGCGTTCGGCAGTTCCCGCCTTCTTCATCTCGTCGGCGGAGATCAGGCCGTAGTTGCCGCGATGGATGTAGCGGAGTTGCGCCGCAAGCTGTTCCGGGGTGCCGATCAGGATCGGCTTGCGGCCGGTGTTGTTGGGATGGTTCGGCAGCAGCATGCCCTGGCGATAGAGCATCTGCAGGACCGGAAACTCGGCCAGGTTGCACAAGTGCCCGTTCTGGATCATCGAGTCGGACAGCAGGATGGCATTGGGCCCGTTCTCGAAGGTCACTCCGTTGAGTTCGGTGGTCTGGATGATTCCCCGGCGCAGCAGGTGCTTGACGCTGTCGGCGGGCGACCCGCAGAGAAGATACAGGCCAGCCGCGGGAATCTCGACATAGTAGATTCCGGTGGTGACGACGAGTTTGCGTATCAACATGCGAGTTCCCGATCAGATCAGAATAAGACCGCCAATCAGGCCCACGGCGATGGCGGCGAGTCCCGGCAGGGTGAGGCGGGCCAGCGCCGCACCGCCGATGACCAGCACCAGACCGGTCTTGAAGGCGAGGTTGGAGAGTGTTGCCAGGGTGATCGCGGTGACGGTTTGCGCCGCGCTGAGCTTGTCGGTGCTGAACATGCGCAGCGACGACAGCACGATCGCATCGACATCGGTCAGCCCCGAGGCCAGTGCCAGCAGATACAGCCCGCGGTTTCCGGCCACGTCCTGCAGCCAGGCGGAGAGCACCAGGATCAGCGCATAGAGGGCGCCGAAAGTCAGCGCCGTCCTGATTTCGGTCGGATTGGTCACCTTCGGCAGCGGCAGCGTATCGCCGCCTTCAAGCTGGCGCCAGCCCCACAGCGTGGCGGCGACGCCCAGCGCGATGCTGCCGCCGAGTATGCCGAACAGCGGGCCGACGATGTCCGGCGCCACCGCGACCGAGACCACGCCGATGCGGACCATGACCACGATGTTGGCGAGCAGGATGACCACCATCGCGGTGCGCGCGAGACTGGCGTTGGCGCGGGCATTGCGCGCGAAGATCATGGTGGTCGCGGTGGATGAGGCAAAGCCGCCGAACAGGCCGATCAGCGCGGCGCCATGCCGGGCTCCGGTCAGGCGCAACGCCGCGTAGCCGGCCAGCGAGACGCCCGAGATCAGCACCACCATCCACCAGATGTTGTGCGGATTCAAGGCCAGGTAGGGGCCGAAATCCCGGTCGGGCAGGATCGGCAGGATCACCAGGGCCAGCACGCCGAACTGCAGCATCGAGAGCAGGTCGACATGGGTCATGCTCTTCGAAATGCCGTGCAACTCTGCCTTGAAGTAGAGCAGCACGGTGGTGGCGATGGCCAGCATGACCGCGATCGAGGTGTAGCCGAACCAGACCATTGCTCCCAGCGCGTAGCAGACCATCAGCGCGACCACCGAAGTGGTTCCCGGATCGCCGGTGTCGAGCGGGTCGGAAACATGCGCGGCGATCATCATGGCGGCGATGGCGAGCAGGCCGGCGGCGAGTATCCAGCCGTTGTCCGTGATCTGGGCCAGCAGGGCGCACAGGCAACCCAGCAAGCCCACCAGGGCGAAGGTGCGCAGGCCAGCCTTGAGGTCGGACTGGCGTTCCCGCTCAAGACCGATCAGCAGGCCGATGCCGATGCTGGTGGCGAAAGCCTGCAAGGCTTCGTATCCGGGTTCTGCGGCGAACATGTTGTTTCTCGCGCAAGTTCCTGTAAGGCGATTGTATAGAATTGCGGCATGACATATCACGCACTGGTTCCAGCCGCGGGTAGCGGATCGCGCATGGGCGCGCAGTCGACCGGACCCCGGCCCACACCCAAGCAATACCTGCCGCTGGCCGGCCAGCCTCTGATCCGGCATGCGCTGGCCACATTGTGCGCCACTCCGGCGATTGCGCACGTGTTCGTGGTGTTGGCGCCCGACGATACGCTCTGGCCGGCGGCGGCGATGGCGCCGCTCGGCGGGAAACTGCGGGTGCTTCGCTGCGGCGGCGAGACCCGGGCGGAAAGCGTCGCCAACGGCCTGCGCGCGATGGCCGTCGAATTGGGCGACATTGCCGACGACTGGGTGCTGGTGCACGATGCGGCACGGCCCTGCCTGACAGTGCCGATGGTCGAAAAGCTGATCGCCGAAGTTGGCCAGGACGATGCCGGCGGCCTCTTGGCGGTGCCCGTCGCGGATACCCTGAAGCAGGCCGGCGCGGGCGGCCGCATCCTGCGCACCGTGCCGCGCGATGGTCTCTGGCAGGCCCAGACGCCGCAGATGTTTCGTCACCGGCTGCTGCTCGATGCCCTGGCGGCCGCACCGCAAGTCACCGACGAAGCCGGCGCCGTCGAAGCGCTGGGGCTCTCGCCGCGCCTGGTGGCGGCCGACGTCAGCAACCTCAAGGTTACCTATCCGCTGGATTTGCAGCTTGCGGAATGGATACTGCAAAACCGCGTAAATCGGACTAATGTTCGAATCTGACCGGTCGTAAAGGGACAGGTTGGACTACAACGTGCGCCACCATGAACGATCCGCTTCCCCATTCCGCCGAACTGCAGCGCGCCTGGATTGAGCGTCAGCCGGTGGTCGGCCGAGACGGCGACACCTTCGGCTACGAATTGCGCCAGCATTACGCGGGTGCGGCCGCGCCCGTCGATCCGCTGGCCGGCAGCGCTGCGGTGCTGGCCCATCTGCTGGGCGACCTCGATGACGACTGGCTGCCGGAAGGCAAGCGGGTTTTTATCCAGGCCGACCTGTCGCTGCTGGGCGACGCGGATTTTCTCGAACTGCTGCCCGATGGTCGCGTGGTGCTGGATTTGTCGGGCGATGTGGCGGCGGTTGACGAGGCCCTGCTGCTGGCTTGCGACGCGCTGCGGCGGCGCCGGATAGGACTGTGCCTGGACGACTGGGCACTGGTCGAGGGTAGTCCCGAACTGCTGATCCGGGCCGAGTTCGTCAAGCTGGATCTCTCGGTGCTCGATGCGCTGACCTTCTATCAGTGCTATGCCCGTCTCAAGGGCCTGCCGCTGCGCTGCATTGCGCGCGGCATGATGGAAAGCAAGCACTACCGGTTTTGCCGCGATGCCGGCATCGAATTATTCCAGGGATATTTCTTCACCCGCCCGGAAATCGTGCAGGCCCGCGAACCGGAACCGGGGCTGGCGCAACTGGTGCAGATCTTCGACCTGGTCGGGGCTCAGGCCACGCCGCGCGAAATCGAGGATGCATTCAAGCGCTCGCCGACCTTGATGCTCAAGTTGCTGGGTTACATCAACTCGGCAGGCATGGGCATGGTGCGCAAGGTGACCAGCGTCGCTCACGCGGTGCAGATTCTCGGCTACAAGCAGTTGTATCGCTGGATCGCCCTGCTGCTCTATACGGCGGGGCAGGGCGAAACGTCGGCGGCGCTGATGAAAACGGTGCTCACCCGCAGCCGTCTGCTCGAACTGCTGGGGCGCGACATCGTACCGCGCCACGAGCTGGACAACCTGTTTGTGATCGGCATGGTGTCGCTGCTCGACGTGGTGTTCGGCCGGCCCTTGATCGAAGTGCTGGCGCGGCTGCCGCTGCCCGAGCCGGTGATCCGCGCCGTGCTGGAACAAGAGGGCGTGCCTGGCATGCTGCTGATGCTGGTGGAAGCGCTGGAGGCCGGCGAATCGGATCGCGTGGACAGCCTCGCCCAGGCGCTGGGCCTGGATGTGGCCAAGATCAACCAGACCCAGTGGGATGCCATGCGCTGGGCCGAGCGCATGGGGGCGGCGACTTAGCGCAGGGCAAGGCCTTACTCAAGGATCTTCTTGAAGAAGCTTTTCTTGTCCCAGTCGCAGAGCAGTTTGCCGATGGGATAGAGCTCCTCGCCGGCGATCAAGCGCGAAGGCTCGGTAGTTTTCCCGTTGATCGTGCTGACGAATTCGCGGGTATCGCAGTTGATCATGTAGCGGCCCAGTTCGTCCGCCGTGCCGGGGGTGCTGGAGCGATAGAGGGTAAATGAATTGACGTCGCCCTTGCGTTCGACCTTTTCCGGTTCGTAGTACGCCTTCATGCCGTCGATCGCCTGGCGCGCGGCGGGGAGCTTGCCGGAGCTTCCCCAGCGCACGGCGTCCTGCGCGAGGACAAGGGATGGCAGGCAGAGCGCAGAGACTAAGATCAAGGCTGATTTTGGGATCATGTTCCTTCCTCCTGTGGTCCGTAATGGCGATGCGGTTGCGCGAGCAATTGGCGACCCAGTATAAATGACTTGCCTGCCCCATCGCTGCGGCCGAGGCCGGCTTATGGCAAGCCCAATGCCGCGACTTCGATGCGTGTCTGCCGCTTGTTGCGGGTGGGGCTCGACGACGACCCAGCCGGCCCGACGGATGATGGTGCTAAGCTGGTTGCCGCGATTGCGATCTGCCACGCCAAGCACTGTTCCAGCGGACGTTTTGCGATAATGGGGCGCAGTCCCCTGAACCGTGGCAGCACATTTTCAGAGAAGCCCGAGATGGAAGCGGAAGACCCGATCTACAACGCACTGTACAAGTACACCAAAGCCTTGTCGGTGGCGCTCGGCTACCGGGACTCGCTGACGCGACTCCATTCGGAGCGGGTGCTTGGCCTCGCCGAGGAGCTCGGGATGAAGTGCGGCTTGTCCAGCAACGAGTTGGGCATTCTGAAGATTTCCGCTTCCTTCCACGATATCGGCAAGATCGGGATACCCGACCCGGTCCTGCGCAAGCCAGCGCAATTCGACGAGGCGGAGTGGGAGGTGATGAAGCAGCATTCCGACATGGGCGCGCAAATCATGGCTGCGATGGATCTCGAAGGCGCGCAGCAGGCTGCCCAGGTGATCCGTCACCATCACGAGTGCTTCGACGGCTCGGGCTATCCCGATGGTCTCGCGGGAGATCAGATTTCAATTTGCTCCCGGATTGTCGCCATTGCCGACAGCTACGACGCGATGGCCGTGACCAGGTCCTATCATCGGGCGCGGACGCACGTGGAAATCATGGCGATCCTGCATGAAGAGACCGGTGCGAAGCACGATCCCGCGCTGATGCGGGTTTTCTGCGGCATCATCGAATCCAGCAAATACAAGGCGGCCAAGGCATGAAGCCCTGGTCTTGCGAAAGGGCTTTCCGGCAATGAGCATTCCATACCGCATCGGTCAGGGCTACGACGTGCACGCACTGGCGCCCGGCCGCCGCCTGATTCTGGGTGGGGTCGAGATTCCGCATCGGCAGGGCCTGCTCGGGCATTCGGACGCCGACGCGTTGCTGCATGCGATCACCGATGCGATTCTCGGCGCCGCGGCGCTGGGCGACATCGGCCGCATGTTTCCCGACAGCGATGCGCAATGGGAGGGGGCCGACAGTCGGCGCCTGCTGCGCGGCGCCGTCGCGGCGGTGAATGCGGCCGGTTGGCAGGTCGGCAATATCGACGCCACCGTCATTGCCCAGGCGCCGCGCATTGCACCGCATGTCGGGGCGATGTGCGCCAACATTGCGGCCGACCTGGGAATCGCCGCCGATGCCGTGAACATCAAGGGCAAGACCACCGAGCGGCTCGGCTTCGCCGGGCGCGGCGAGGGCATCGCGGCCGAAGCCGTGGCCTTGCTGGTGCGCAAGGAGTGAGCCGGCGTGGCTGAGGCGCACTCGCGCCGGGTGTTCTTCGCGCTGTGGCCGGACGACGAGGCGGTTGGGCACCTGTCCGCCCTGGCGCACCACTTGGCCACTGGCGGCGGTCGCCTGATGCGGCCGGCATCGCTGCATCTGACCCTGGCCTTCGTCGGCTCGGTGACGCCAAGCCAGGTCGACCAACTCGAAGCGATTGCCGCCGGGGTTCGCGCCGAGGCCTTCGATCTGAGTCTCGACCGCCTCGGGTTCTGGCCGCAGCGCGGCATCCTGTGGGCCGGTTGCCGCCAGACACCGGCGCCGCTGCGCAGTCTGGCCGGCTTGCTGGCCGGCGAACTGCGCGCGGCGGGCTTTGCCGTGGAACAACGTTCGGGCTCCGCCCTGGCGCCGCACGTCACGCTGGCGCGCCGCGTCCGCTGCACATCCATGCCGCGACTGGAAACGCCGATTGGCTGGCGAGTCGGTGAATTCGCCCTGGTCGAGACCCATCTGCATCCCTCCGCCGCGAGTTACCAGACACTGGCAAGCTTTCCGCTCGATGCCGCCGACCCCGGCTAGAATCGCGGCATTATTTTTTTGGAGCCTAGCCCTTGGTCAATCTGTTTCGCCCCAGAAAAACCACGCCGCGCCTGGAGCGCCTGCGCCACCTCAGCCTGTTCGTCAACCTGACGCCGGCCGAGTTGCAGATCGTCGACGGCCTGCTGCACGAACGCGACTACCTTGCCGGCGAGGTGATCTTCGACGAGGGCGAGGAAGGGCAGGCGATCTACATCGTCGCTTCGGGCGAGGTGCTGATCTGCCGCCAGGGGGAGGGCGAGGCTGGCCGGGTGGCGCAACTCGGCCCCGGCACGTTTTTCGGCGAGCTGGCCTTGCTCGACAACTCGCCGCGTTCGGCGCAGGCGCGGGCGACGACCGCCTGTCAGCTGATCGTTTTCTTCCGGGATGACTTTGTCGGCCTGCTCGATACCCACGCCCGCATCGCCTCGAAGATATCCCGCGAACTGGCGCGTCATCTCGGCGCCCGCATGCGCGACATGGCGCTGACCATGGGCGCCTACCAGCATCTGTGATGGCCGCCACGGAACCCGCGAACTACACGGTCGAAGAAAGCCAGCATGGCGCCGGTCCCATCGTCTGGGCCTCGATCATCGCCACCACCTGCCTGCTGCTGTTCTTCTTCCAGAAAATCCTCTGGCTGGTTGTGCCTTTCCTGCTCGCACTGATTCTTTATTATTTTCTCTATGCGCCGATGCAGGCGCTGATCTATCGCGGCATGAGCCGCGATGCGGCGGCCAGCATCGTCACCCTGGCCTTTCTCGCGCTGCTGGCCGTCATCGGCGTCGCGCTGGCGCCCTGGGTCACCAGCCACATCGCCGGCTGGCAGGAGATCGTCAGCGGCTATCTGCAGGGCGGACTGAATCTGCTCGACCGCTCGTTGCGCGCACTCGAGAGCCACTCGGCAGCCCTTGCCCGCGCCCGCCTCGCCGACACTGTGGCAGCGAGATTGGTACAGGGTACGGGAAGCATCACCGACCATCTTGAGCCGATTGCAGTTGGCATCATGGCCTGGGCGCCGTCGCTGATGCTGGCGCCGTTTCTGGCATTTTTCTTTCTGCGCGACGGCCGCCGCTTCCAGCGCTTTCTCGGCGGCGCGGTGCCCAATGCCTTCTTCGAAAAGACGCTGTATCTGCTCTACGAAATCGATCGCACCTCGCGTGCCTACTTCCAGGGGCTGATCAAGCTGACGCTGCTCGATACCCTGACGCTGGCGGCCGGCCTGTGGCTGCTCGGCATTCCCGGGCCTTTCGCACTGGGCCTGATTTGCGCGGTGCTGGCCTGGATTCCCTACGTCGGCTCGATTCTCGGCGGCCTGCTGGTGGTGCTGGTGGCGGCGACCGACTTCCCCGATGCGCCGGGCATGGCCTATTGGGCGATCGCCCTGTTTGTCCTGGTGCGGCTGCTCGATGATTTCGTGTACATGCCGCTGACCATCGGCAAGAGCCTCGAACTGCATCCGCTGGTGACGGTGCTGATGATATTCGTCGGCGGCGCCGTGGCCGGCGTGGCCGGCCTGATGCTGGTGCTGCCGGTGCTGGGGGTGGTGATGGTGATCGGCGAAACCATCGGCGTCATCGTCACCGATCCGCGCCTGATGGCGCGCCATCGCCATGCGCAGGCCCTGCGCAGCGCACAGGCCAGCGGCGACCTCTAACGTGAAACAGCTCGCTCGGAGCGACGGCTAACGAATAAGGATAGATCGTGCGAAGCCACGATCTATCCGTTTGTTGGACGAGCCTGGTTCGGAGCTCTGGGCGCCCCCTCTG
>MHZX01000048.1 GCA_001828935.1 Rhodocyclales bacterium RIFCSPLOWO2_02_FULL_63_24 | reverse complement strand
GGCCAGCACTTCGACACTGCGCGGACTGCGTCCCATGGCGCGCAGCGTGTCGAGACACATGACATTGCCCGAGCCTTCCCAGATCGAGTTCAAGGGACTCTGGCGGAACAGGCGCGGCATCGGGCCTTCCTCGACATAGCCGTTGCCGCCATGCACCTCCATGGCCTCGGCCACCAGCGTCGGGCAGCGCTTGCAGATCCAGAACTTGGCCACGGGGGTGAGTATCCGGCGCAGCAGCGATTCGGCTTCATCCTCCTGCGCGTCGAAGGCGCGCGCGAGGCGCATCGACAGCGCGGTGGCGGCCTCGGTTTCCAGCGCCATGTCGGCCAGCACGTTGATCATCAGCGGCTGGTCCTTCAGCAATTTGCCAAAGGCGGAACGTAGGCCGGTGTGATGCATGGCCTGCGACAGCGCGCCGCGCATGATGCCGGTGCTGCCGATGGCGCAATCGAGCCGCGTATACACGCCCATCTCCAGCACGGTCGGGATGCCGCGTCCCTCCTCGCCCACCAGCCAGCCCTGCGAACCCCAGAACTCCATTTCGGTGCCGGCGTTGGAGCGGTCGCCGAGCTTGTCCTTGAAACGCTGGATGCGCAGTTCGTTGAGCCTTCCGTCCGGCGTCCAGCGCGGGACGAAGAAGCAGGACAGGCCCTTGGGCGATTGCGCCGTGACCAGGAAGGCGTCGCACATCGGCGCCGAGAGGAACCACTTGTGGCCCGTGATGCGCCAACTGCCGTCGCCTGCTGCTTCAGCGCGCGTGGTGTTGGCGCGCACGTCCGAGCCGCCCTGCTTTTCGGTGAGGCCCATGCCGATCAGCACGCCGCTTTTCTGCGCGGCCGGGATGAAGCGCTTGTCGTAGGCGCGCGAAAGCAGTTTCGGCATCCACTCGCGGGCGATTTCCGGCACATGTTTGAGCACCGGCACGGCGCCGTAGGTCATGGTGGTCGGGCACAGCGAGCCGTCCTCGATCTCGGCGAACATCACGTAAGCGGCGGCGCGCGCGACGTGGGCGCCCGGTTTCGGCTCGGCCCAAGGCCCGGTGTCGCAGCCGTGGCGCTTGAGCCAGCCCAGGCATTCGTGCCAGGAAGGATGGAATTCGACCTCGTCGCGGCGATTGCCGTAGCGGTCGAACAGCCGCAGTTGCGGGATGTTCACGTTGGCCAGGCGGCCATGTTCGATCCATTCCGCGCTGCCGACCTCGGCGCCGCGTGCCAGCAGCCAGTCCTGTGCCCAGCCGGCACCCTGCGTCTTCACTGCCTCCTGCAGCGGGATGTTGTTGGCGTAGGCGTTGTAGTTCTCCAGCGCATGGGCCTGGTTCAGCACTTCATGCGTGGCGGTCATTATGGGTGGTGTCGGGATCATGGCGTGTCCTCCATCGCGATGGCGGCCATTTTTGCCCTGCCCCGCCAGCTTGTCAAGCAAGCGCTTGCTTGGTAGCATGGCTGCCCTGCTGCAGCAACCGGAGAACCTTCATGATGTCGATTCCGCGTACCCTGTTCGACTCGGACCACGAAGCCTTCCGCGACACCGTGCGCCGCTTCATGGAGCAGGAAGTCGCCCCCCATCACGCCCGCTGGGAGGAACAATCCCACGTCGATCGCGAGATCTGGAACAAGGCCGGCGCCGCCGGTTTCCTCTGCGCGACCATGCCCGAAGAATATGGCGGGGTCGGCGTGGATAAGCGCTTCTCGGTGATCGTCATGGAAGAAGCGGCGCGCATCAACGCCACGGGCCTGGGCTGGGGCCTGCATTCGGAAATCGTCGCGCCCTACCTGCTGCACTACGGCAGCGAAGCGCTGAAGCGCAAGTACCTGCCGCGGATGGCCAGCGGCGAAATGATCGGCGCCATCGCCATGACCGAGCCGGCGGCGGGTTCCGACTTGCAAGGTGTGCGCACCACCGCCGTGAAGGACGGCGACCACTACATCCTCAACGGCTCGAAGATCTTCATCACCAACGGCTACCTCTGCGACCTCGTCATCGTCGTCGCCAAGACCGATCCGGCCAAGGGCGCCAAGGGCACCAGCCTGCTGGTGGTGGATACCTCGATGCCCGGCTTCACCAAGGCCAAGCCGCTGCACAAGGCCGGCATGAAGGCGCAGGACACCTGCGAACTGTTCTTCGACAATGTCAGGGTGCCGGCGGAAAACCTGCTTGGCGAGGAGAACAACGGTTTCGTCTACCTGATGCAGGAACTGCCCTGGGAACGCTTGCAGATCGCCGTCATATCGATGGCTTCGGCCGAGGCGGCGCTGGAGTGGACCATCCAATACACCAACGAGCGCAAGGCCTTCGGCCAGGAGATCGCCAAGTTCCAGAACACCCGCTTCAAGCTCGCCGAGCTCAAGACGGAAATCCAGATCGGGCGCGTTTTCGTCGACCGCTGCGTCGAGCTGCTGCTGGCCAACAAGCTCGATCCGGCCACCGCCTCGATGGCCAAGTACTGGTGCTCAGACCTCCAGTTCAAGGTCATGGACGAATGCGTGCAGCTGCACGGCGGCTATGGCTACATGTGGGAATACCCGATCACCCGCGCCTGGGCCGACGCCCGCGTCCAGCGCATTTACGGCGGCACCAACGAAATCATGAAAGAACTCATCAGCAGGAGCCTGTAATGACTGAAGCATTTATCTTCGATGCCCTGCGCACGCCGCGCGGCAAGGGCAAGCCGGGCGGTGCGCTGAACCAGGCGACGCCGATCCATCTGGCGGCGACGGCATTGCGCGCCCTGCGCGAACGCACCCAGCTCGACACCGCGAAAGTCGATGACGTCATACTCGGCTGCGTCGAGCCGGTCGGCGAGCAGGGCGCCGACATCGCCCGCGTCGCCGCCCTGTATGCCGACTACGCGACCAGTGCGCCGGGGGTCACCGTCAGCCGCTTCTGCGCCTCTGGCCTCGAAGCCTGCAACCAGGCCGCGGCGCAGATCATGTCGGGACAGGCCGACCTGGTGGTCGGCGGCGGCGTCGAGTCGATGTCGCGCGTGCCGATGTTCTCCTCCGGCGGCGCCTGGCCAACCGATCCGCAGGTGGCGGCGAAGACCGCCTTCGTCCCGCAGGGCATCTCGGCCGACCTGATCGCCACCAAGTGGGGCTTCTCGCGCCAGGATGTCGATGCCTACGCCGCCGAATCCCAGCGCCGCGCCAAGCAGGCCTGGGACGAGGGGCGCTTCGCCAAATCCATTGTGCCGGTGAAGGACATCAACGGCTTGGTCATGCTCGACCGCGACGAATACCTGCGGCCGGAGACCACGCTGGAATCCCTGGCGCAGCTCAAGCCGGCGTTTCTGGAGCAGGGCGAAAAATACGGCTTCAACAGCGTGATCCTGCAGCGCTATCCGGAAGTCGAACGCATTACCCACGTGCATCACGCCGGCAACAGCTCGGGCATCGTCGATGGCGCCGCAGCGGTGCTGTTTGGCACGCGCGAAATGGGCGCGGAACTGGGCCTCAAGCCGCGTGCCCGGGTGCGCTCCTTTGCCTCGATCGGTTCCGAACCCTCGATCATGCTGACCGGTCCCTCGTATGCGGCGGAAAAGGCCCTCAAGCGCGCCGGCATGTCGGTCAAGGACATCGACCTGTTCGAACTCAACGAGGCTTTCGCCGCGGTGGTGCTGCGCTTCATGCAGGTGCTCGATGTGTCGCATGACAAGATGAACGTCAATGGCGGCGCCATCGCCATGGGCCATCCGCTCGGCGCCACCGGCGCCATGATCCTCGGCACGCTGCTCGACGAGCTGGAGCGGCGAGACCTGTCTATGGGGCTGGCCACGCTCTGCGTCGGCGCCGGAATGGGCACCGCCACAGTCATCGAAAGGCTATGACTGTTGCAATTGTGACGGCCATCCCCCCGGCCCCCTTCCCGCGGAAGGGGGTGACTAAATCAGAGAAGCTGGAGTACACAATGTTGAACTACACCGTCGATGCCGCAGGCATAGCCACGCTGGAATGGGATTACCCGGGCAAGTCGCAGAACATCCTCAACGAGGCCTCGCTGCGGACCTTCGTCGAGACCAGCCGCATGGCGCTGGCCGATCCATCCGTCAAGGGACTGCTGGTGTGTTCGGCGAAGAAGGACTTCATCGCCGGCGGCGACCTGGAAATGCTGCTCGGCGCGACCGACGTCAAGGCCTTCCATGCCAGCATCGTCAACTGGAACCTGTTTACCCGCGAGCTGGAAAAAGGCGGCAAGCCAGTCGCGGCGGCGCTCTGCGGCACTGCGCTGGGCGGCGGCCTGGAACTCGCGCTGTGCTGCCACTACCGCGTCGCGGCGGACAATCCGAAGGCGCGCTTCGGCTTTCCCGAGGTGACGCTCGGCCTGTTGCCGGGCGCCGGCGGCACGCAGCGCACGCCGCGCCTGGTCGGCATGATGGCCGCGGCGCCCCTGCTGACCGAGGGCAAGCGCATCAAGGCGGCCGAGGCGTTGAAGCTGGGACTGATCCACGCCGTCGTGGCGCCCGGCGAGGAACGCGCCGCGGCCAAGGCATGGCTGCTCGGCGACGGGCAGGGCAACGCGCTGCAGCCGTGGGACCGCAAGGGCTTCAAGATCCCCGGCGGCGGCCCCAACACGCCCGCCGGCATGCAGATGCTGATGGCGGGCAACGCCATGCTGCGCGAGAAGACCTACGACAACTACCTGGCACCCAAGCACATTCTCTCCTGCCTCTACGAAGGCTTGTCCACCGATCTCGACACCGGCCTCGCCATCGAGGCGCGCTACTTCACGCATCTGGCGACCGGCGCCCAGGCCAAGGCGATGATCCGCAGCCTGTTCTTCGGCATGCAGGAAGCCAACAAGCTGGCCTCGCGGCCGGCGAATTTGGCTAACCCGGTGCCGCCGCAGAAGTATTCGAAGATCGGCATGCTCGGCGCCGGCATGATGGGCGCCGGCATCGCAATGTCGACCGCGGCGGCCGGCATCGACGTGGTGCTGCTCGACACCGCGCAGGAGGCCGCCGACAAGGGCAAGGACTATGCGCGCAAGCAATGGACCAAGCAGGTGCAGAAAGGCCGCATGACGCCCGAGGCGATGGAAGGCCTGCTCGGCCGCATCCATCCCACGGCGAGCTATGCGGATCTTGCGGCGTGCGAACTGGTGATCGAGGCCGTGTTCGAAAAGCGCGAGATCAAGGCCGATGTGACCAGAAAGACCGAAGCGGTGATTGCGGCCGACGCGATCTTCGCCTCCAACACCTCGACCCTGCCGATCACCGGTCTGGCCGAAGCGTCCGTGCGGCCGGCCAACTTCATCGGCCTGCATTTCTTCTCGCCCGCGGAGAAGATGCCGCTGGTCGAGATCATCGTCGGCAAGGCCACCTCGGATGCGACGCTGGCCCGGGCCATGGATTATGTGCGGGCAATCGGCAAGACGCCGATCGTGGTCAATGACTCGCGCGGCTTCTACACCAGCCGCGTCTTCGGCACCTATGTCTCGGAAGGCATGGCGCTGCTCGAAGAAGGCGTGCCGCCGGCGCTGATCGACAAGGCCGGGCTGATCGCCGGCATGCCGGTGGGGCCGCTGGCGCTGGCCGACGAAGTTTCGATCGAACTGGTGCACAAGATCGCGCAGCAAACCAGGGCCGATCTCGGCGCCGCCTATGTCGAGCGCGCCGCCGATCGCGTCGCGGCGAAGATGGTGGCGGAGCTGGGCCGGCTTGGCCGCAAATCGGGCGCCGGCTTTTACGACTATCCGGCGGACGGGCCGAAACATTTGTGGTCCGGCCTCGCGGAGCAGTTCCCCTTGAGAGTCGGCGCTGATGGCACGGCGACGATCAGCCTCGACGAGATCATCGAACGCCTGATCCTCGTGCAGTCGGTCGAAACCCTGCGCTGCCTTGAAGAAAAGGTGCTGCGCGCGGCGATCGACGCTGATGTCGGCGCCATTCTCGGCTGGGGCTATCCGCCTTTCCGTGGCGGGCCGATCGGCTGGCTGCATATGCTGGGCCTGCCGCAGGCCGTGACAGCGCTGGATCGGCTGGCAGCCCAATACGGCCCGCGCTTCGCGGCGCCGAAACTCCTTCGCGAGATGGCGGCGCGTGGGGAGCGCTTCTACCCGGCTTGATGCTTTAGGAAACCACGTGCCAGTCGCCTTTTGCGCGCTGTGCTCGACGCAAGAGTCGGCGCTCGGGACACGGCGAGACGGGGGTGCTTCGCGGCCGCCCGGTTTTGGCATAACGGCCAGAACCGGGTGGTGGTGGCGTTTTCCAAAGCCGGTGGTCGCGATTGCCGGTCGCTATCTTGGCAGCCATTCGTCCCGACGTCTCTCGATTTCGATTCCACGCCGACTGCTAACTAGTATTGGAACACATAAATAACGATACATGTATTATGCTGTCGCATATCCATCCCAAGACGAGGAGTTGGCCATGCGACAGACCGAATTGCATCTTACCGATGAGGATCGCGAGTTGATCGAGTCATACCGGGCAAAGGGTTTGCACCACGC
>MHZX01000047.1 GCA_001828935.1 Rhodocyclales bacterium RIFCSPLOWO2_02_FULL_63_24 | reverse complement strand
GGCGTGTTCAACATGTCGGCCAAGGACCACAACGGCTTCGATGCGCGTGCTGCCGTCATGGCCACCGTCGAAAACGGCGACTGGAAGCTTCTGAAGTAAATCCATAAAGGACGCTGTTCCGCCCGCCGCATCCAGATTTCGCGCCGGTATCTGGCGCTGGATTGCGCGCGGGATGGTGACGGCCGTCCGCAAAATAGCAGCGAGGAGACCGAATCATGAGCAAGCCCGCCTTTAACCGTCTGAACTTTGCCGAGGCTGCGGTCGAAGTGGAACCGCATGCCGACGGCGGCATGGTTTTGCGCTCGCCGCAGCCACTCGGCGCGATCGGCCGTTGCGTTGGCGAATGGCTGGAACATTGGAGCAGCGTCGCGCCCGAGCGCGTATTTCTGGCCGAGCGTCGCAACGGAGAGTGGTACAAAGTCACCTATGGGGCCGCATTGGCGGCTGTGCGTTGCCTGGGGCAGGCGCTTGTTAATCGCCAACTGTCGCCGCAGCGCCCTGTCGCGATTCTCTCCGACAACGGCGTAGACCATGCGCTGCTGATGCTTGCCGCGATGCACGTCGGGGTTCCGGCAGCGCCGGTTTCGGCTGCCTATTCGCTGATATCGAAAGATCACGGGAAACTCAAGCATATTCTCGAAGTTCTCGAACCCGGACTGGTCTTTGCCGCCGATGGCGCACGCTTCGGCGCCGCACTCAAGGCCGTAGACCTGAAGGGTGCCGAAGTCGTGGTCAGCACCAACCCGCCTGACGAAATCAGAACTACGGCATTCGCCGACCTCCTCGCGACTCAGGCTGCTGCCGGCGTCGATGCCGCTTTTGCCGCGGTCGGCCCGGACACCATCGCCAAGATTCTGTTCACCTCCGGATCGACCGACCTGCCAAAGGGCGTCGTCAACACGCAGCGCATGTTGCTCGCCAACCAGCAGGCGATTTTCCAACTCTGGCCGTTTCTCGCTGAAAAGACACCGACCATCGTCGACTGGCTACCGTGGAGCCATACCTTCGGTGGCAATCACAACTTCAACATGATGCTGCGTCACGGCGGCGCCATCTGGATCGACGACGGCAAGCCGATGCCAGGTCTGATCGAGAAGACCGTCGCCAACCTGCGCGAGGTTTCACCGACACTGTATTTCAATGTGCCGCGCGGTTTCGACGTGCTCCTGCCCTACCTGGAAAGAGATGAGTCCCTGCGCTGGAGCTTCTTTCGCGATCTCGACCTGATTTTCTATGCTGGCGCGGCGCTGCCGCAGAATCTGTGGGAGCGTCTCGAAGACGTTTCCGTGGTGGCGCGTGGCGAGCGCGTGCGGCTGGTCTCGGCCTGGGGTTCGACCGAGACTGCGCCCATGGTTACCTCCGTGCATTTCGAGATAGAGCGCGCCGGCGTAATCGGTTTGCCGGGGCCGGGCAGCGAGCTCAAGCTGGTGCCCAACGGCGGCAAGATGGAGTTGCGCGTGCGCGGGCCGAACGTGACGCCGGGCTACTGGAAGCGTGACGACCTGACGCGCGCCGCCTTCGATGCCGAAGGCTACTACTGCATCGGCGATGCAGGCCGTTTCGCGAACCCTGACGAGCCGGCGCACGGTATCGAATTCGACGGCCGCATCGCCGAGGATTTCAAGCTGATGTCCGGCACCTGGGTGCATGTCGGCGGGCTGCGCGTCCGTGTCATTGCCGCCGGCGCGCCGGTCGTCCAGGATGCGGTGATCACCGGCCACAACCGCGAAGATATCGGCCTCCTGATCTTTGCCAGCGATCCGGGTTGCCGCAGTCTTTGTCCAGAATTGTCTGCTGACACGCCGCTGGCGCATGTGACTGCCGACCCGCGCGTACGCGCAAAGATGGCTGAAGCGCTGGCCAGGCTTGCCGCCGAGGCGACCGGCGGCTCGAATCGTCCAACGCGCGCGCTGCTGATGAGCGAGCCGCCCTCGATCGATGCCAACGAGATTACCGACAAGGGCTACATCAACCAGAGAGCCGCGCTTTTGCGGCGGGCCGACCTGGTCGACCGGCTATATGCCGCATCGCCCGACCCCGACGTCATACTGCTCAAGTGACCATTCAGACAACTCCAATTTCGACAGAAAAAACACCATGGGCTATGTTTATCAAGACGTCTGGCTCGTCGCCGGCGCGCGCACCGGCTTCGCCGACTACAACGGCACGCTGAAGGACATTTCGGCGACTGATCTGGGTATTGCTGCGGCACGAGGCGCGCTTGACCGGGCTGGCGTGGCGGCGACCGGGATCGGCGCCATCTACGCGGGCAGCGTCGCGCAGACTAGCCTCGACGCCTATTACCTGTCGCGCCAAATCGGTCTCTATTCCGGCGTGCCGGTCGGCGTTCCGGCGCTGCAGATCAACCGCCTGTGCTGTTCGGGCTTCGAGGCGATCCTGCTCGGCGCAGACCAGATGCAGCTCGGCCGCATCAAGACCGCGCTCGCCGTCGGCACCGAGTCGATGTCGCGCAACCCGCTAGTCTCGTACACGATGCGCGGCGGTTTTCGCATGGGGCAGGTCGATTTCAAGGATTTTCTCTGGGAAGCGACCTTTGACACATCGGCGAACGCACGCATGGGTGATACCGCGGAGAATCTCGCCAAGCAGTACGGCATAACGCGCGACGACGTCGACGCCTTTGCCGCCGAGAGCTTCGCCCGTGCTGTCAGTGCACAGCAAGAGGGTTTCCACGCCGGTGAAATTGTGGCGCTGGCCGATCAACGCTGGCAACCGGAAGGTTTGCAGCCGCGCGGCATCAAGCTGCCGCGCGGGATCGATCAGTTTGCCGTCGACGAGCACGTGCGGCCGACTCCGCTGACGGCGCTGCAGAAGCTCAAGCCGGCGTTCGGCGGGGTACAGACGGGCGGTAATTCTTCGGCGATAGTCGACGGCGCCGCAGGAGTTGTGCTGGCGACTGGCGAGATGGTGCGCACGCTTGGTCTCAAGCCGCTGGCGCGCGTCGTCGCCGGTGTCTCGGTCGGCTGCCAGCCTGCGGTCATGGGCATTGGTCCGGCCCCGGCGATCCGCGGTGTGCTGGCCGCTGCCGGCCTCAAGTTGGCCGATATTGATCGCTTCGAGATCAATGAAGCTTTTGGCGCCCAGTATCTCGCGGTCGAGCGGGAGCTCGGATTGGATCGAGGCAAGGTAAATGTTAACGGTGGAGCGATCGCGCTCGGCCATCCACTCGGCGCAACCGGTGTGCGCTGTACGCTGACTATCGCGCGCGAACTCGAGCGTCGTGGTTTGCGCTACGGCATTGCATCGGCCTGCGCAGGTGGCGGGCAGGGCACGGCAATCCTGGTCGAGAACGCCGCCGCATGATCGATTATCGCGCTCCGGTTATGTCGATGCTCTTTGCCATATGCCATGGCGCTTGCGCCGGCGTCGAGTGGCCGCCGACTTTCACGGTGACTGGCTGCCGCCCGAGCGTGGCCAGTTTGCCGATCGCATGATGCAAGGCCGCGAAATTCCGCATGCAGTTGCCGCCTACGTAGCCGACTGGCAGGCGCTGCGCAAGAACACCCCAAGGAGACGCACATGAAGAAAGCCCCGACCTACCTTTCATGCACCGTCGATGCCGACGGCATCGCATTGCTGGAACTGACGCGGCCGGAAAAGCACAACGCAATCAACGATGGCTTCATCGCGGCGATCCATGCATTCTTCGCGGCGCCGCCGAAAGACGCCCGGGTGATCGTCATGCATACTCGCGGCGAGAACTTCTGCGCTGGGCTGGATCTTTCCGAGCACAAGGAGCGCAGCCCCTTTGAGGTGATGCGTCATTCGCAGGGTTGGCACCGCGCTTTCGAACTGATCCAGTCCGGCGGTCTGCCCGTCGTTGCCGCGATGAAGGGCGCGGTGATCGGCGGTGGCCTCGAACTGGCGATGGCAACCCACGTGCGTGTGTCGGAACCGTCGACCTTCTATCAGTTGCCGGAGGGGCAGCGCGGTATCTTTGTCGGTGGCGGTGCTTCGGTGCGCGTGGCGCGGGCGATCGGCGCCGGCCGCATGACCGAGATGATGCTTACCGGTCGTCGCTATGATGCCGAAGACGGGCTGCGCTTAGGCCTTGCGCACTACCTGGTCGGCGCTGGCAACGCGCTGACCAAGGCAATCGAACTGGCGCGCGCCATTGCCAGTAATGCCCCCTTGTCAAACTACGCTATGCTGACTGCAATCGCGCGCATCGACGACATGTCGGCGAGCGACGGCCTGTACACCGAGTCGCTGGTTGCGGCGCTGGCGCAAACCAGCGACGATGCCAAGAACGGCATCGCCGCTTTTCTCGAACGCAAGAAGAAGGGCGCCTGAGAGGCGCATCGGAGCTACGATGGATCTCCAAATCGCCTTGTTGCTGGCGCAGGACGGCCTGACCAATGGCGCGATCTACGTGCTGCTGGCATTGGCGCTGGTGCTGGTGTTCGCAGTGACGCGCGTGATCTTCATTCCGCAGGGTGAATTTGTCGCTTTTGGCGCGCTGACGCTTGCCGCTTTCGACAACGGCAAGTTGCCGGGAACCGTCTGGCTGCTGCTTGGCGGTGCCGCGCTGGTGCTGCTGGTCGAAGCGGTGGCGGCCCGGCGTGAGCGCAACAATCAGCGCCTCGCACGTGCCTTGCTGTTCTACGGCTTGCTGCCCGCCGTGGTGGCCGGAGCAGCCTGGTGGGCGGCGGCGCTGAAATTGGCGCTTCCGGTGCAGATTGCACTTTCGCTGGCGATTGTCGTGCCGATGGGGCCGATTCTTTATCGGCTCGCGTTTCAGCCGTTGGCCGAAGCTTCGGTGCTCGTGTTGTTGATCGTCTCGGTGGCAGTGCACCTCGCGCTTGCGGGTCTCGGCCTGTTCTTTTTCGGCGCCGAGGGTTCGCGCACGCCGGCGTTTTCCGAAGCGATGCTCAAATTCGGCGAGATCAACGTTTCCGGGCAGTCGTTGTGGGTCTATGGATCGAGCGCGGTGCTGATTCTTGCGCTCTATGTGTTCTTTAGCCGCTCGCTCTACGGCAAGGCGCTGGTCGCCACGGCGGTCAACCGTACGGGCGCCCGGTTGATGGGGATCCGCACCAGCATGGCCGGCGGCCTTGCATTCACGCTGGCGGCCGCGATCGGCGCCTTCTCCGGGATTCTGATCGCGCCGATCACGACAATCTTCTACGATACCGGCTTCATCATCGGCCTCAAGGGCTTTGTCGGTGCCATCGTCGGCGGACTGGCAAGTTATCCGGTTGCCGCTGGCGGAGCGCTGCTGGTCGGGTTGATCGAGTCCTACGCTTCGTTCTGGGCCAGCGCCTTCAAGGAAGTGATCGTGTTCACGCTGATCATTCCGGTGTTGCTGTGGCGCTCGTTGACCACGCATCACATCGAGGAGGACGAATGATGGCGCGTCGTCTTCCGCTGGTGGCGTTACTTGCCCTGGTCGCGCTCGGTCCACGCCTGCTGCCCGAGTTCTACGTCACGCTGTTCAACTACATTGGGCTCTACGGACTGGTCGCACTCGGTCTGGTACTGCTGACCGGAATTGGCGGGATGACGTCCTTTGGACAGGGCGCCTTTGTCGGCCTTGGCGCCTACGCGACCGCCTATCTCACCACGGTGCACGGACTGTCGCCGTGGGCCACCCTGTTCATCGGCCTCGCTGTTACCGGCGCCACCGCACTGCTGCTGGGCGCCATGACGCTGCGTTTGTCGGGCCACTACCTGCCGCTCGGCACCATTGCCTGGGGCATAAGCCTCTACTACCTGTTCGGCAACCTCGATGCGCTCGGTGGCCATACCGGCATTACTGGCATACCGGCGGTTTCGTTGTTCGGCCTCAGCCTCGAATCCGGGCGTGATTTCGGCTACCTGATCTGGGCGATTACGCTGGCGGCGTTGTGGGCAACGCAGAACCTGCTTGCTTCGCGCCAAGGCCGGGCAATCCGGGCCTTGAAGGGCGGCAGCCTGATGGCCGAATCCATGGGGGTCGACATCGCCCGCACCAAGATCATCGCCTTCCTTATTGCCGCACTGCTCGCTTCGTTGTCGGGATGGCTTTATGCCCATCTGCAGCGCTTCGTGAACCCGACGCCGTTCAGCCTGCACCACGGCATCGAATACCTGTTCATGGCTGTGGTCGGCGGCGCGGCGAGCCTTTGGGGTGCGCTGCTCGGAGCCGGTGTCATCACGCTGCTCAACGAATGGCTGAAAGATCTGCTGCCGAAGCTGCTGGGTGCCAGCGGCAACTTCGAGATGATCGTCTTCGGCGTGATGATGGTCCTCCTGTTGCAGTACGCCCCGAACGGGCTTTGGCCACTGCTGGCCCGACGCCTGCCGGCGCCCCGGCGCGAGATTGCGGTAAGCGATGCGCAGCCGTTGACGCAGCGCGACAAGCCAGCGTCGGGCACGACATTGCTCGAAGTGAAAGCGGCGGTTAAGCGCTTCGGCGGGCTGGTCGCGGTAAATGACATGAGCCTGACCGTCAAGGCCGGCGAAATTCTCGCGCTGCTCGGTCCCAACGGAGCTGGAAAAAGCACCATGTTCAACCTGGTTTCCGGCGTGGCGCCGCCGACATCGGGTACGGTGCATTTTCTCGATCGCCGCATCGATGGCCTTGATCCGCGCCGCATCGCCAAACTCGGCATGAGCCGCAGCTTCCAGCACGTACGCCTTCTGCGCGAGATGAGCGTGCTGGAAAATGTCGCCATCGGCGCCCACCTGCGTGGCGCGGCCGGCGTTTTGTCCTCGTCGCTGCATCTCGAACGGGGAGAAGAGGCGCGCTTGCTCGCGGAAGCTGCGCGCCAAGTCCAGCGAGTCGGGCTCGGCGAGCACCTGCACGATGCCGCCGGCAGTCTGCCGCTCGGCAAACAGCGCATCCTTGAAATCGCCCGCGCGCTTTGTGCCGATCCCTGCCTGCTACTGCTCGACGAGCCGGCGGCGGGCCTGCGCTACCTCGAAAAGCAGGCCCTCGCGGAGCTGCTGCGCAAGCTGTGCGGCGAGGGGCTGGGCATTCTGCTGGTGGAACACGACATGGATTTCGTCATGGGACTGGTGCACCGCGTGGTCGTCATGGATTTCGGCGAAAAAATTGCAGAAGGCCTGCCGGATGAGATTCAGCGCAATCCGGCGGTGCGCGAGGCTTATCTCGGAGGCGTCGAATGAACAGGCAGGCAATGGATTGCTTGGTCGAGCCAATCCTGACGGTACGCGGCCTCAAGGTTTCCTACGGCAAGGTCGCGGCGCTGCACCACGTCGATCTCACCGTTGGCGCCGGGCAGATCGTCACCGTCATCGGTTCCAATGGCGCGGGCAAGACCACGCTGCTTTCGGCAATAATGGGTCTGTTGCCATCCGACGGGAAGATCGAGTTCGCCGGCGAGTGCCACGCACGCGTGGAAGTCGAGGACATGGTCGTACGCGGTTTGACACTGGTTCCTGAAAAACGCGAGCTGTTCGCCAGCATGAGTGTCGAAGACAACCTGCGACTCGGTGGCTTCGCACGCTTCGCGGCGGGCAAGCGCGGTCACGAAACGGCCATGGCCGAGGTCTTTCAGCGCTTCCCGCGTCTCAACGAAAGGCGCACGCAGCTCGCCGGAACCCTGTCCGGCGGCGAACGCGCGATGCTCGCGCTTGGCCGCGCGCTGATGGCACGGCCGAAGCTGCTGATGCTCGACGAACCCAGTCTTGGCCTGGCGCCGCTTATCGTGCGCGAGATATTCCACATCATCGCCGACCTGCGCGATACGGGCACCGCGATTCTGTTGGTCGAGCAGAATGCCCGCGCCGCGCTTCAGGTGGCCGATTATGGCTATGTACTGGAAACAGGCGACGTGCTGATCGAAGGCCCGGCATTCGAACTTGCCGACAACCCGAAAATCGCCGAGAGCTACCTCGGCATCAAGAGCGCGACATAAGCGCCGACGACCAACGCGTCAGATGGACGTTCAGTGCCCGCGGATCATCGTCACCATCTGCCGGGCGATTTCCTGCGGCTTCTTTTTGCCGGGACGGAACCAGATCAGCGTCCAGTTGAGAGCACCGAAGAGGAACATGCGCAGCAGCGTGCGGTCGATTCCGCCCGGCAGCTCCAGGTCGCCGATCAGGCGCACGAAGATTTCCTCGTAGCGGTCGCGATCGCCCTGCAGGCGGCGCTTCAGGCGTGGCTCGTGGAGGGAGAACAGGCTGACGCCGGTGACCGTTGAAATCGAGTTGCCTTCCACCAGCGCGTGGATATGGGCCGTGCAGGCGAGTTCGAGCCTGCGCCACGGGTCGGCTTCACGGCCGATTGCTGCTTCGACGTCCGCGATCAGTTGCCGAAAGCCTTCCCGATGCACTTCGACGAAGAGTTCTTCCTTGGACGGGAAGTGGTGGTAGACCGAACCTGGCAGCAGGCCGACCTGTTGTGCCAGATCGCGAACCGAGGCGCCGTTGTAGCCGCGTTCGCCGAAGAGCTGTGCCGCGGCGGCGAGAATCAATTGGCGTCGTTCGGCCGTCGCCTCGGTTTCGGCGGAGCCAGCAACGGTCCGGCGCTGCGTTTTGCGCGCCAGTTTGCGGCTGACGTCGCCGCGGCGCAGAAATTCACGCTGATTGGGCGAGAGTTCGAATTCCGGGCCAGAGCTACGTTCCAGTGCCTTGAGGCGCTTGTATGTGGTTTCCAGGCCATGTTCCTGCCACAGGTAGCGTACGCCGGAAGGGGAGATGTTGAATCCTGCGGCGCGCAATGCTTCGGCAACATGTGCCTGGCCAAATTCCGGATGCTCGCGCGCATAGCGCAGAACCTCCTTTTCGGCGGCGAGACGGGCGGTGCGGCGATCGTGCGGCGGTTTGTTGGTCATCGGCATGTATGACATGGTACCGGGTGCGATAAACCAATTATACAAGTGTTTGGCCGGTTTATCGCCGCAAACCTTGCCCAGTATCCGTTTGTATTGCCGAATCGTGCCAGTCGGGCTAAAGTTCGCGCTTTCCCGCTTACCGGAGTCGTCCCCGTGTTTTCCATTATTCAGGCTGCCGGCTGGCCGATCTGGCCACTGCTACTCGCTTCCGTAATCGCTGTCGCATTGATCATCGAGCGCGCGACGGCTCTGCGCCGCGCCAAGATCGTTCCCGTCGGCCTGCTACAAAGCACGGTGGCCGACTACCGCAAGAGCGGAATCGCCGATCCTCAGTTGCTGCGCCTCGAAGCGCATTCGCCGCTGGGCCGCGTACTCGCCGCTGGCATGCGCAACGCCAAGGCCTCGCGCGAAGTCATGAAAGAGGCGATCGAAGAGGCCGGGCGCGGCGTGGCCCACGATCTCGAACGTTTCCTCACCACGCTGGGCACCATCGCTTCGATTGCGCCACTGATGGGGCTGTTCGGCACCGTGGTGGGCATGATCGAAATTTTCGGTTCGCCGACCTCTTCCGGCAACAATCCCCAAGCCTTGGCTCATGGTATTTCGGTGGCGCTATACAACACCGGCTTCGGCTTGATCATCGCGATTCCCAGCATGATCTTCTATCGCCATTTCCGGGCACTGGTCGACGGCTTTCTGGTCGAGATGGAGCAGGAAGCGGTGAAACTGGTTGAAATCATGCACGGCGAACGCAAGTAGGGATAACGGGCAATGAACTTCCAGCGAGGACGGCAGCGCGAAGAACTGGAGATCAACCTGATCCCGATGATCGATGTGCTGTTGGTGATCCTGATTTTTCTGATGATCACGACGACATATTCCAAGTTTTCCGGGCTCGAAATCAATCTGCCGACCGCCGATGCGCCGCAGAACAAGGAGCAGCCGAACGAAATCAATGTGGTGGTGACTGCCGCCGGCGAGATCATGGTGAACAAGGCTGCGATTGGCAGCCGCGACATCGACTCCATCGTGGCTGCAATGAGAAGGCTGACCGGTGCCGGCAAGGAACCGGTGGTCATCATCAATGCCGACGCCAAGGCCGCGCATCAGAGCGTCATCGATGTCATGCAGGCGGCCCAGCAGGCCGGGCTGTCGCACATTTCCTTTGCCACCCAGCAGGCGCAACGCTGATCCCGGCGGACTAGCCGCCGCCTGGCAGCGGCGCGGCCCGGTGGCTTGCCTGCTGCGCCCCCTTTCCCTGCTGTTCGCCGCGCTCGTGGCTTCGCGGCGAGCCATGTATCGCCGCGGACTCTTGCGCAGCGTGCGGCTACCGGTGCCCGTGGTGGTCATCGGCAATTTGACGGTTGGCGGTACCGGCAAGACGCCGCTGGCGATCCACCTCGCACAGGGCCTGCGACGGCTTGGGCGGTATCCGGGAATTGTCAGTCGCGGCTATCGCGGCGATACTGCGCAGGTTGCGGAAGTGACGACCGCCAGCGATCCCGGCGCGGTGGGCGATGAACCCTTGTTGCTGGCACAACGCTGTGGCTGCCCGGTATATGTCGGCAGGGATAGGGCGGCCGCGGCGCGCGCCTTGCTTGCCGCACATCCGGAATGCAACGTGATTCTTGCCGATGACGGCCTGCAGCATTATCGGCTGGCTCGCGACGTCGAGCTTGCCCTGTTCGACGAGCGCGGCGTGATGAACGCCTGGCCTCTGCCTGCGGGGCCGCTGCGGGAACCGGTCGCACGCCTGGCACAGGTAGACGCAGTGGTCCTCAATGGATGCACCGTGCCGCCAGCGCCGACCTCTGGCAAGCCGGTATTCTTGATGCAATTGCGGGGTGAGCGTTTCCATCGGCTCGACGATCCGCTGACGACATGCCGCACCGCAGATCTGCTAGGCCGACAGTTGCACGCGGTGGCCGGCATCGGTTCGCCGCAGCGCTTCTTCGATCGCTTGGGCAAGATGGGGTTGAGCTTTGCCGCGCATTCCTTTGCCGACCACCACAAGTTTTGCGCACAGGACCTGGCCTTTGCCGGCGACGCGATTCTGACGACGGAAAAGGATGCCGTAAAATTGGCTCGACTTTCCTTGCCTCTGGCGGTCTGGGTGTTGCCCGTGAACGCCGAAGTAAGTCCCGACCTCGCTGCATTTGTTCTGGAGAAGCTCAATGGATCCGCGTCTGCTTGAAATACTCGTTTGCCCCGTCTGCAAGGGGCCGCTGGAGAATCGCAAGGCGGCTTCCGAACTGGTCTGCAAGGGCTGCAAGCTGGCCTATCCGGTCAAGGACGATATACCCGTAATGCTCGAAGACGAGGCCCGGCCACTGGGCGCAGAAGAAGTCTGATGGGGTTTCGCGTCGTCATACCGGCGCGCTATGCTTCGACGCGTCTGCCCGGGAAACCCTTGGCCGACATCGCCGGCCAGCCCATGATCGTTCGCGTGGCCGCGGCGGCAAGCCGTGCCAGAAACCAAGGGGTCTGGGTGGCCACCGACGATCAGCGGGTTGCTGCAGCGGTTCGGCAGCATGGCTTCGATGCCGTGATGACCCGCGCCAACCACGCCAGTGGCACCGACCGCATTGCGGAAGTGGCCGATCTGCTGGAGTGGGACGATGCCGACATCGTGGTCAACGTCCAGGGCGATGAGCCGCTGCTTGATCCGGCCTTGCTGGAGGCCGTGGCCACGGCCTTGCGCGGCGATCCGGACGCCGCCATGGCCACGGCCGCGCATCCGGTGATCGAGGCGTCCGATTTTTTCAATCCCAATGTCGTCAAGGTGGTATGCGATGTGAGCGGTCGTGCCTTGTACTTCAGTCGCGCTCCGATCCCCTGGGACCGGGATCACTTGGCCGAGCGGCGCGATGTGCTGCCCGCCGACCTTCCCGCACAACGCCACATTGGCCTGTACGCCTATCGCGTAGGCTTTCTGCGTCGCTTCGGACAGCTTGCGACCTCTCCCCTTGAGCGCTGCGAGTCGCTGGAGCAGTTGCGCGCCCTTTGGCATGGCTATCCGATTCAGGTCGTCAGTGTCGATCATGCGCCGGTGCCGGGTGTCGATACCCCCGAGGACCTGGAACGCGTTCGCCGATTGTTTGACGCCGGCCAGGTTTCGGAGTAAGTTTTGCTGCGTTGAAAAATTAAAAAATTACTTTTAAATCATTGAGATAAACTTTACTTTGGGAGATAGATATGAAATTGATCCTGTTGGGTGGGCCGGGCGCCGGCAAGGGCACGCAAGCTGCATTCATTACCGAGAAATATGGCATTCCGCAGATATCCACGGGCGACATGTTGCGCGCAGCGGTGAAGGCCGGTACGCCGATGGGGCTGGCCGCAAAAAAAGTCATGGATGCCGGCGGCTTGGTCTCGGACGACATCATCCTCGGTTTGATCGCCGACCGCTTGAAACAGCCTGATTGCGCCAATGGTTTTCTGCTGGACGGATTTCCGCGGACCATTCCTCAGGCGGAAGCTTTGCGTACCCAGGGTGTCGAACTCGACTACGTGCTGGAAATCGACGTCAGCGACGAGGAAATCATCAGACGCATGAGCGGACGTCGCGTGCACCTAGGATCGGGACGCACTTATCACGTCGCGTTCAATCCGCCCAAGGTCGAAGGCAAGGACGATGTCACCGGCGAGCCGCTGATCCAGCGCGACGACGACAAAGAGGAAACAGTGAAGAAACGCCTGGCTGTATATCACAGCCAAACCAAACCTCTTATTGATTACTATTCAAAGTGGTCCGATACTGGGGCCAAGGGCGCACCGAAACATAGGAAAGTCTCCGGGGTCGGTTCGCTCGATGCGATCACAAGCGCGGTGTTTGCCGCGCTGAGTTGATGGATTCCTGAGTTCCATCTCCAAAGCGGGGGTTGCCATGTCCGACCATATCCGACGCATTGCTGTCTGTACCGGCGGGGGCGATGCCCCGGGACTGAATGCCGTTATTCGGGCTGCGGTGATTGCTGCCGCCAATCGGGGCTGGGAGTGCTACGGCATACGCGACGGGTTCAACGGCATACTTTTCCCCGAGCGCTATCCCGGGGGCGGCGTGTTTCGCCTAACCCGGGAAAAAGTGCGCGGCATCGGGCATTTGGGCGGCACCATCCTGGGCACTACCAACAAGGGTAATCCGCTCCATTTCCCGATGAAAATGCCCGACGGCACGATGAAGGACACGGATCGTACCGACGAGATTCTCGAGTTTTTCGCCAGGAAGGAGCTCGATGCCCTTATTTCCATAGGTGGCGATGGGTCCCTCACCATCGCCAACGCCCTGCATCAAAAGGGGTTGCGCGTGGTCGGTGTGCCAAAAACCATCGATAACGACCTGGACAAGACCTTCACCACGTTCGGTTTCGACACGGCTGTGGCGTTTGCCACGGAGTGTCTGGATCGTTTGCACAGCACAGCCGAAAGCCATCAGAGGGTGATGGTGGTCGAGGTCATGGGTCGCTACGCCGGATGGATCGCGCTGCACGCGGGCATTTCTGGAAGCGCCCACGCGATCCTGATCCCGGAGATTCCTTTCGACGTGGACAAGGTGGCGGCGAAGATTCGCGCGCGGGACAGCGAGGGGCGAATGTATTCGCTGGTCATGGTCGCCGAGGGTGCGGAGCCCATTCACGGCCACCGGGAAGTGTTGGCGCCCGCCGAAATTGGTCACGCCGAACGTTTGGGCGGTGTCGGCGAGCGAATCGCAAAGGTTCTCGGGGAGCGGACCGGCAAGGACGTCCGGGTGGTCGTGTTGGGCCATCTCTTGCGCGGAGGCAGCCCGACCTCGTTCGATCGCCTGGCCGCGATGCGTTTTGGCTCTGCTGCAGTCAGAGCACTTGACGAGGGGCAGTCCGGAATCATGGTAGCGCTCGGGTTTCCCAACGTGAATTACGTCGCGTTGGAGGAGGTGGCCGGCCGCATGAAGGCCGTTCCCCTCGATAGCGATACGCTACAGACCGGCAAAGACCTGGGTATCTGCTTCGGCGATTGATCTGCCCCAGGCGGTGCAGGTCAATCGTCGGTCGCGGAACAGCTCGGTTTACTTGTCCGGATTCAGGATCTTGGGCACCTTGTTCAGGCGCAGGCGATAGGCGTCTGGCAGTCCGGAGCCCAGCAGGGGGCGCAGGTACATGCGAAATGCGTCTGTGACGTCGGTTCCGCTGTCAGCGATGAACTCGTCCTCCATCACGCGGGTTTTCCCTGCCACGGATTCCAACGGGACCAGTTGGTAGTCTACCGAGTAGAAGCCGGTACGCTTGATGGCGACGGAGCCATCGCGGTCACCCCACATCGCATATTGCACGGCTTTTTCTCCCACCTCGCGGGCCTCGCGCTGATCGACGTCGGACACGCATCCTATGAACGAGCGCTGGAGGTAGCCGAAGGTATCGCCACGCACGCGCTTGATGCCGAGCTTGGCCTTGATTTCGTCGCACAGCAGGTCGGCGAGGGCACCGGTGCCAGAGAGTTGCACATTGCCGTGAGCATCGCGCTCAACCTGGCTCGCCAGTTGAGTGATGATGGGCGTGCCCTTGCTGTCGTGGATTCCCTCCGAGGCGGCGATCACGCATCGGCCGTACTTTTCGTAAATGGCTTTGACGTCTGCGAGAAAATTATCGACGCTGAAGACGCGTTCCGGAAGGTAAATCAGGTGCGGGCCGTCGTCTGGGAATTTCTTTCCCAGCGCCGCCGCCGCCGTGAGAAAGCCGGCATGCCGTCCCATCACCACACCCAAATACACGCCGGTCAAAGCGGCATTATCCAGGTTGGCTCCCATAAAAGCCTGCGCGACGAAGCGCGCCGCCGATGGAAAGCCTGGCGTGTGGTCATTGCCGACCAGATCGTTGTCAATGGTCTTCGGGATATGGATGCAGCGCAACGGATAGTTGGCCCGCTTCGCTTCTTCGCTGACAATCCGCACCGTGTCGGACGAATCGTTGCCGCCAATGTAAAAGAAATAACCTATCCCATGCGCCTTGAGAACCTTGAATATCTCCTGGCAATACTTCAAGTCAGGTTTGTCGCGCGTGGAACCAAGGGCAGAGGACGGCGTGTCGGCCACCATTTCGATGTTATGGCTGGTTTCCTGGGTGAGGTCGAGAAATTCCTCGTTGATGATGCCCGAAACGCCATGGTAGGCACCATAGACCAATTCGACATTGCGGAACTTGCGTGCTTCGAGTACGACGCCTGCCATCGATTGATTGATGACGGCGGTCGGGCCTCCACCCTGCGCGACTAATACCTTTCCCAGCGGCATGATCTGGCGTTCCTTTCAGTTGATCAGATTGGATGGTTGATTCGGGCTGCGAGCGAATCCGTCTTCGACGCTGCGCCCAGACAGACAGCAAACCTGCTTTTCGCTATCTACTATATCCGGCAATATGCGAGGCTGGCATCCATCAACCGGATTGGTCCATCAAGCGGATTTGTGCCGCAGTGGATCTGTGCTTGCCGAAGTCGATCGACAAGTCGAATTGGAACATCATTGCGTCCTCGGGGTGGCTGGCAGAATCTCTTAGATTTGAAACAATAAAAGTTGGTTGGCACGGGTCATACGGTGTGGAGAGCGTGATAAGCTTATAGGTTGTGTTTATCAATTTACGGGGGGGAGTTTATGTCAGCAGGACTGATGTTTGCGCTGATCTGCGCGGTAGCGGCAATCGCCTACGGCTGGATCATGAGCCAGTGGATTCTGGCCCAACCGGCCGGCAACGACCGCATGAAGGAAATTGCGGCGGCCATTCAGGAAGGCGCCCAAGCCTACCTTAACCGTCAATACACCACGATCGGCGTAGTCGGCGTAATTCTCGCTGTTGTCATCTGGATCTTTCTCGGCACCACCACGGCAGTTGGCTTCATTCTTGGCGCGGTATTGTCCGGCGCCGCAGGCTACATCGGCATGAACGTTTCGGTGCGTGCCAACGTGCGTACCGCCGAGGCGGCACGCGCCGGTCTCAATGAAGCGCTGAACGTCGCTTTCAAGGGCGGCGCGATCACTGGCATGCTGGTGGTCGGCCTCGGCCTGCTGGGCGTTGCCGGTTACTACGCCGTGCTGAAAACGCTGGGCGGCACCGGCGCCAAGATGGAAGACATCATCCATCCGCTGGTCGGCCTCGGTTTCGGCTCTTCCCTGATTTCGATCTTCGCCCGTCTCGGCGGCGGCATCTTCACCAAGGGCGCCGACGTCGGCGCCGACCTAGTGGGCAAGGTGGAAGCCGGCATTCCCGAAGACGACCCGCGCAATCCCGCGGTGATTGCCGACAACGTCGGTGACAATGTCGGCGACTGCGCCGGCATGGCAGCCGACCTGTTCGAAACCTATGCCGTGACGACAGTGGCGACCATGCTGCTCGGCGCCCTGCTGCTCAAGGTGAATCCCGCCTTTGCGGAACAGGCCGTGATCTACCCGCTGGCCTTGGGCGGCTTCTCCATCATCGCCTCGATCATCGGCGTGATGTTCGTCAAGGCATCGCCGGGCGGCAAGATCATGAACGCGTTGTACCGCGGCCTGATCGTCGCCGGCGTTCTGGCGCTGGTCGCCTTCTATCCGATGACGACCTGGCTGATCGATGATCACCTGCTCGACAGCGTGCTGAACATCAGCGGCGGCTCGCAAATGCGCCTCTACGGTGCTGCAGTGATTGGTCTGGTGCTGACCGGCCTGATGGTCTACATCACCGAGTACTACACCGGCACCGAGTTCAAGCCGGTGCAGCACGTCGCGCAAGCCTCGACCACCGGTCACGGTACCAACATCATTGCGGGCCTTGGCGTGTCCATGAAGTCCACCGCTTGGCCGGTCCTGTCCGTCTGTGCCGCCATCTGGGCGTCCTACACCATGGGTGGTTTGTACGGCATCGCGATTGCAGCCACCTCCATGCTGTCGATGGCCGGCATCGTCGTCGCGCTTGACGCCTACGGCCCGATCACCGACAACGCCGGCGGCATCGCCGAAATGGCCGAGTTGCCGGATTCCGTGCGCGGCATCACCGATCCGCTCGATGCCGTGGGCAACACCACCAAGGCCGTGACCAAGGGCTACGCGATCGGTTCCGCCGGTCTTGCTGCACTGGTTCTGTTCGCCGACTTCACGCACGGCCTGGAATCGCTCAAGCCGGGCGTCAAGTTTGCGTTCGACCTATCCGATCCGGCGGTCATCATCGGCCTGTTCATCGGCGGTATGGTGCCCTACCTGTTCGCCGCGATGGGCATGGAAGCGGTGGGCCGTGCCGCAGGCTCGGTGGTGGTCGAAGTGCGCCGCCAGTTCAAGGAGATCAAGGGCATCATGGAAGGCACGGCGAAGCCGGAATACGGCACCTGTGTCGACATGCTGACCAAGGCCGCGATCAAGGAAATGATGATTCCCTCGCTGCTGCCGGTGCTGGTTCCGGTTGTCGCCGCCGTCACGATGAATATGCTGATGGGTCCTGGCGCCGGCGTGCGCGCGCTGGGCGGCGTGCTGATGGGCACCATCGTGACCGGCATCTTCGTGGCGATCTCGATGACTACCGGTGGCGGTTGCTGGGACAATGCCAAGAAGTACATCGAGGATGGTCACTACGGCGGCAAGGGTTCCGAAGCGCACAAGGCGGCCGTGACCGGCGACACCGTGGGCGATCCTTACAAGGACACTGCCGGCCCCGCGGTGAATCCGCTGATCAAGATCATCAACATCGTTGCTTTGCTGATCCTGCCGCTGGTGGCGTGATTCCCGGCAGCGTGATCGATCGAACGGGCAGCCTGCGGGCTGCCCGTTTTTTATTTCTCCGTGTCGTTGGGCGGAGACAGTATTCCCGAATCCTGGCGCTGGCCCTCTCAGCTTGGGCTGCGACGGCGTCGGCCCAGGCCGTGCAGCCGGAAGCGGCCAGCGGATTCGTGCCGCGGCCGGCGGTTGTCAGCCGGGAATTCATGGCGGTCACCGCGAATGCTTACGCTACCGCTGCTGCGGTGGAAATCCTTCAGCTTGGCGGCAATGCGCTTGATGCGACGATCGCCGCGCAGTGGGTGTTGAATCTGGTTGAACCTCAGTCGTCGGGTATTGGTGGCGGCGGATTCATGTTGCACTGGGATGCGAAACGCCGTCGGGTGTCGGCGTGGGATGGTCGCGAGACGGCTCCCCGTAGCGCCAGCGCCGACTTTGCACGACGTGCCGATGGCAGCTTGGCAAGCTTTTCCGAAGTGCTGGCGACGGGGCGGGCGGTTGGCGCGCCCGGGCTTGTGGCGATGCTGGACGCGGCACATCGTCGCCACGGCAGGCTGAAGTGGGAGCGCCTGTTGCGCCCCGCGATACGCTTGGCGGAAAATGGTTTTGCGGTCTCGCCACGCCTGCATCTGTTGCTGCGGGACGACCCATGGTTGCGTCAGGACAAGGCGGCACGCGCGCTCTATTACCAGGCGAGCGGCGAAGCCAGGCGCCCTGGTGAAATTCTGCGCAATCCCGAGCTCGCCGCCACGCTGCGCGCCGTCGCGGAAACGGGTTTGCGGGCGTTGCAGCGTGGCGCACTGGCCGAACCCATCGCGAATGCAGTAAGGGCGCGCGGGGGCAGTCTGTCGGTGGCGGACATGGATGACTATCAACCGCGACAACGCGATGCGGTTTGCGGTCTGTATCGAGCCTGGCGTATCTGTGGCATGCCACCGCCTTCATCCGGTGGCATCGGCGTCCTGCAATTGCTCGGTGTGCTGGAGCGTAGCGGTCTGCCGGCGGGCGATCCTGCGTCGCCGGAAGCGGCGCACCTGTTTGCCGAGGCCGGACGACTTACCTACGCCGATCGAGCGCGCTACCTGGCTGATCCCGACTTCGTTTCGGTGCCGCAGCGCGCGTTATTGCAGGCGGAGTACCTGCAACGGCGAGCGAGCTTGATCGATCCCCGGCACAGCATGGGTGACGCGCCGCCTGGCGAACTTCCCGAGCGTCATGCATTGGCCGACGACGATGCGCCCGAGTTGCCCGCGACCACGCATATTTCAGTGGTTGATGCGGCCGGCAACGCCATCGCGCTGACGAGTTCGATCGAAAGCGCCTTCGGCAGCCGCATCCAGGTCGGTGGTTTCCTGCTCAACAATCAACTGACCGATTTTTCATTTGTTGCCGAGCGCGATGGCAAGCCCGTTGCCAACCGTCTGCAACCCGGCAAGCGTCCCCTGTCGTCGATGGCCCCCACTTTTGTCTTCGATGCAAGCGGGCAACTCTACGCTGTGCTCGGGTCGCCGGGCGGAAATCGCATCATCAATTATGTCGCGCGCACCCTTGTTGCGTTGCTGGATGGCCGGCAGGAGCCGGCGGCAGCGGTTTCGCTGGCCCATGTCGGCAACCGCAACGGCGCGACCGAAATCGAGCGTGGTCGTGGCTTGGACGCCTTGGCGCTTGAGTTGGAAAGGAGGGGCCACCGCGTCCAGCAGATGGACATGACCAGCGGCCTGCATTTGATCGTGCGCCTCGGCGAACGTTGGGCAGGGGCTGCCGACCCGCGCCGCGAAGGCGTTGCTCGTGGTGAATGATCAGTCGGCTTTGCGGCGGAAATCGCGCAGGCGGAAGCCGAGCAGCCAGAGCGTGGCGAAGTAGCTGACCATGCCGCCCAGTACCACCCCCGACAATTGCTGTATACGCTGGTGGCCGCTCATGGCCAGCCATGCCTGATCCCCGGCACTGGCAAACCACAGCACGGAGCCCAGAACGATCAGCGCGGCAAGAAGCTTCAACATGAACGCGCCCCAGCCCGGTCGCGGCAGGTAGGCGCCGCGCTGCCGCAGTCCGCGCCAGAGCAGGCCCGCGTTGAGGCACGAGGCCAGGCCGATCGACAGAGCCAGTCCGGCGTGCTTGAGCCAGCCGATGAAGGCGATATTCATCATCTGCGTCAATGCCAGCGTGACCAAGGCAATCTTCACCGGCGTGCGGATGTCCTGTCGGGCGTAGAAGCCCGGCGCCAGCACCTTGACCAGAATCAGCCCGGTCAGGCCGATCGAATAAGCCACCAGGGCTTCGCGCGTACGCAGGACGTCGGCGGCGGCGAAAGCGCCATACTGGAACAAGGTGGACAACAGCGGCACGGCCAGCATTGCCAGTGCCAGCGATGCCGGCAGCGTCAACATCAAGGTCAGGCGCAGGCCCCAGTCGAGCAATGCCGAGAAATCCTCGGTCTTGCCGCTGGCATGGGTCTTGGCCAGGCTCGGCAACAGGATGGTGCCCAGTGCCGCGCCCAGCAGTCCGGCCGGAAACTCCATCAGTCGGTCCGCGTAGTAAAGCCATGAGACGCTGCCGCTTTCGAGGAATGAGGCGAAAACCGTATTGATCAACAGGCTGATCTGGGACACCGAAACACCTAGCACCGCAGGCGCCATGAGCTTGAGGACTCTTTGCACGCCTTCGTCGCGCCAGACCGGGTCGAAACGCGGCAGCATGCCGAGCTTCGCCAGGGCGGGAAGCTGGATTCCAAGTTGCAGCGCGCCGCCCAGAAAGACCGCCCAGGCCAGCGCCAGCACCGGCGGATCGAACCAGGGCGCGGCGAAAAGCGCCATGGCGATGAAGGACAGGTTAAGCATTACGGGCGTGAAGGCGGGCAGGGCGAATCGACTCCAGGTGTTGAGGATGCCTGCCGACAGGGCCACCAGCGACATGAACAGGATGTAGGGAAAGGTGATCCGGGTCAGTTCGACGGTCAGTTGGAATTTCTCGGCATCGGCACTGAAACCAGGCGCCGTCACCGCGATCAGCACCGGAGCGGCGGCCATACCCAGCGCGCTGACGGCGATCAGGATCAGGAACAGCATGCTGGCGACGCGATCAACCAGGCTCTTGGTCTCGCTTTCCCCTCGGCGATTGCGGTATTCGGCGAGGATGGGGACGAATGCCTGCGAAAACGCGCCCTCGGCAAACAGACGACGCAGCAGGTTGGGCAGGCGGAACGCGACGAAGAAGGCATCGGTCATCATGCCGGCACCGAAGCTTCGGGCAATCACGAAGTCACGGATGAAGCCCAGGATACGGGATAGCAGGGTCATCCCACTGACGGTGGCCAAAGCGCGGAGCAGATTCATGGTCGGTATGGTATCCGGGATGCAATCGGCAGAAGCTGCTTGCAATGGGTGGAAGACCCCCTTATAATCTCGCGCTTTCCCCAGATCTACCGGATATCGATATGGCCAATTCCGTCCAAGCCCGCAAGCGTGCCCGTCAAGCAACCGAGCAGCGTGCTCACAACATGAGCCAGCGCTCCACCTTGCGTACCGCCATCAAGAAGGTGCGCAAGGCAATCGACGCTGGCGACAAGGCTGCTGCGCAAGCCGTATTCAAGGAGTCGCAGTGCGTGATCGATTCGATCGCCGACAAGGACATCGTGCACAAGAACCTCGCCGCTCGCCAGAAGAGCCGTCTCTCGGCTGCGATCAAGGCGCTCTGATCCGTCGCCGGCGCAACACCCCAAATAGAAGGCTGCCTCCACCCGGGGCAGCCTTTTTGTTTTTGGACTTTCCGGAAACCACGATTGGCATAACGCTTCTATAAATGTGTATCTAAATTAAAGAAATAGGTTGAATTTGCCGAAATCACTGCATATAATCGATCAACTCGATTGAAGTGAAAGGGGTTTCATGCAATCCCATCAGTTCATAAAATATGCATTTCGTATCCGCACCCGACTTGGCGTGGTTGTGGATAATTTGATGATTCATGGCCGCGACGAGTTCGACGCTCAGCGCAAGCTGCGGCAGGTGTATCACGATTGCCAGATCATAGAGTGCATTTGCCATCGCGGCAGCGTTCGGGTGCCGGTGGCCAGCTTCGAGGAAGTCGCTAATCTTATCGTTCGGTGAAGCCATGCCGGGCTTCTGCCCTATAGCGCTGGGCTTTGTTCTCGGACAGCGGTTAGAGAAAGCGCGCTGCCTGCAATTCTTCCATTAGCGCAAGATAATCCAGCGCACCGCGGCTAGTGGGGCTGTGGCCGAAGATATCCAAGCTTAATGCCGGCGCTTCGGCGATCGCCACATTTTCCGAAATAACCGTCTCGCACAGCTCGGCGCCAAACTGTTGGCGCAGCCGGTCCTGGATGTCGAAGCTCATCTTGCGGCGTCTATCAAACCGGGTCAGCAGGTAGCGGCGCTCGATGCGTCGCTTGAGCACCGGCTCCAGCGCCTTCAGCGTATGTTCTATCTGCAAGGCGCCGCGCAAGGAAAGGTAGTCCGATGAGATGGGCACCAGAATCCGGTCGGAAGCGAAAATCGCGTTGAGCGAGAGCACACCCAGAAACGGGCAACAGTCGATCAGGGCAGTGCTTTCGCCGCCGGATGTTTCAAGGGACTGCAAACCAGTGTTGAGCCTGTTGAGAATGGCCGGCCCCTTGCCGAATATCGAATCGACCTTGATCAATTCGGCATGCGCCGGGATCAGGCGGCCTACTCCGTCCCAGGTTACAGCCAGTTCGTCGAGCGGCCGGTTGTCCTGATAGAGGGCAAAAACGCTGTTGTGCGCTTCGCCCAGCGCCTTGCCATGGATGGCCGACAGGTGTGCCTGCGGATCGAGGTCGACCAGCAGCGCCGGCGCCGAATACCGTGCCAAGGCGGCGGCAAGATTCAGCGCAGTCGTCGTTTTGCCGACCCCGCCTTTTTGATTGAAAACCGCCATCCTCACCGCCGAATCCTCCGCATTCCTGCTCTGTACAGGGGCTAATTTTTCACTTAGTATAGAGGCGTTTCTAAGCACGGCGGCCGCGTTGCTCTTCGGCCGCCGTATGTTTTTCTGCGTGGAGCTTTTCGCGGAGTGCTTTGATGCCGCATCTCATGAATACCTACGGGCGGCTGCCGCTCGCTTTTACCCATGGCCAGGGTTGCCGGCTGTTCGACGAGCAGGGCAAGTCCTATCTGGATGCCCTGGCGGGAATAGCTGTAAATACCTTGGGCCACAATCATCCTCGGCTGGTGAAGGCGCTCACCGGGCAGGTCGGCCACCTCATGCATGCGTCGAACCTGTACCGCATCAGCGAAGCTGAGGCGTTGTCCGATCGTCTCGCCGCGCTCTCCGCGATGGACGAGGTGTTCTTCTGCAACTCGGGCTGCGAGGCCAACGAAGCGGCGATCAAGCTTGCCCGAATGTACGGGCACCAGCAGGGCATCGAGCAACCCGCCATCATTGTCATGGAGCATGCGTTCCACGGCCGCACCCTGGCGACGCTCTCGGCCACCGGCAATCGCAAGGTGCAGGCTGGCTTCGAGCCGCTGGTGTCCGGTTTTGTCAGGGTGCCGTTCGACGACCTCGCGGCTATCGAGCAACTCGCCGAGCGCAATCCCAATGTGGTTGCGGTGCTGTTCGAGCCGATTCAGGGCGAAGGCGGCATCAATATCGCGCATAAGGATTTCATGCGTTCTCTGCGGCAGATCTGCGACCGCAAGAACTGGCTGTTCATGGTTGACGAAGTGCAGTGCGGCATCGGGCGTACCGGAGCCTGGTTCGCCCATCAGCACGCCGGAATCCTACCGGATGTCATGACGCTGGCGAAGGGGCTCGGTTCTGGCGTGCCGATCGGCGCCTGCCTTGCCGCAGGACGTGCCGCCGGCGTATTCAAGCCCGGCAACCACGGTTCGACTTTTGGCGGCAACCCGCTGGCCTGCGTCGCGGCTTTGACCACGTTGGACGTGATCGAGGCAGACGGTCTCATGGCGCGCGCGGACAAACTGGGCGAGACGATCCGCAGCGGTTTGAGCAGCGGCTTGTCCGGCATCGGCGGCTTTGTCGAGGTGCGCGGTGACGGCCTGATGATCGGCATCGAGCTGGATCGGCCCTGTGCCGACCTGGTCACGCGCGGACTCGAAGCCGGTTTGTTGATCAATGTCACCGCCGACAAGGTGGTGCGCCTGCTGCCGCCGCTGGTGATGAGCGATGCCGAGGCCGCGGAACTGGTCGCCGGCCTGGTGCCGCTGATCAAGCAGTTTCTCGGAGTCTGACCATGGCCGCGCCGCGACACTTTCTGCAGTTGAAGGATCTATCGCGCGAGGAACTCGGCTACTTGTTTGAGCGCACCCGCACGATCAAGGCGCGCTTCAAGGCCTACGAGCGCTATTGGCCCTTGCAGGACCGCACGCTGGTGATGATCTTCGAGAAGGCCAGCACCCGCACCCGCCTCTCCTTCGAGGCCGGCATGCAGCAGTTGGGTGGTGCGGCGATTTACCTGAATACGCGCGATTCGCAACTCGGCCGCGGCGAACCGGTCGAGGATGCGGCGCAGGTGATCTCGCGCATGAGCGACATCGTCATGATCCGCACCTTCGAGCAGGAAATCATCGAGCGTTTTGCCGGCCACTCGCGGGTGCCGGTGATCAACGGCCTGACCAACGAGTACCATCCCTGCCAGATCCTGGCCGACATATACACGTTCATCGAACAGCGCGGCCCGATCCAAGGGCGCACCGTGGCCTGGATCGGCGATTCGAACAACGTTTGCAACACCTGGCTGCAGGCGGCGGAGGTCTTCGACTTCAACGTCCATGTGTCGACGCCACCTGGTTACGAGGTCGAAGCCGAGCGTGCCGGCCTCTACGGCACCGACCATTTCGAACAGTTCGCCGATCCGATGGATGCGGCGCGCGGCGCCGACCTGGTGACCACTGACGTGTGGACCTCGATGGGCTTCGAGGCCGAGAACGAAGAACGCATGCGTGACTTTGCAGATTGGCAGGTCGATGCAGACATGATGCGCGCCGCCCGTCCCGATGCGGTGTTCATGCACTGCCTGCCGGCGCATCGCGGCGAGGAGGTGGCCGCCGAAGTGATCGACGGTGCGCAAAGCGTGGTCTGGGACGAGGCCGAAAACCGGCTGCATACGCAGAAGGCTCTGATGGAATTCCTGCTCCTGGGCAGGGTGAATGATTGAAGGAAAACCGATGAAATCAGTAGTAGGCAAGAACAAGGTCAGCAAGGCAGCAGTGGGCAAGGCAGCCAACAACAAGGTTGTCCTCGCCTATTCGGGCGGGCTGGACACCTCGGTGATACTCAAGTGGTTGCAGGACACCTACAACTGCGAGGTGGTGACCTTCACCGCCGACCTCGGGCAGGGCGAGGAACTCGAACCGGCGCGCGCCAAGGCGCTGCAGATGGGCATCAAGCCGAAGAACATATTCATTGACGACCTGCGCGAGGAATTCGTCCGCGATTTCGTCTTTCCGATGTTCCGCTGCAACACCGTCTATGAAGGCGAGTACCTGCTCGGCACCTCGATCGCACGACCGCTGATCGCCAAGCGTCTGGTCGAAATTGCCAAAAAGACCGGCGCCAATTCGATTTCCCACGGCGCCACCGGCAAAGGCAACGACCAGGTCCGTTTCGAGCTCGGCGCCTATGCCCTGATGCCCAACGTCAAGGTCATTGCGCCATGGCGCGAGTGGGACCTGCTGTCGCGCGAGAAGCTGATGGCCTACGCCGAGAAGCATGGCATCCCGGTGGAAATGAAGCACAAGAAGGGCGGCTCGCCGTATTCGATGGACGCCAACCTGCTGCACATCTCCTATGAAGGACGTCATCTCGAAAACCCCGGCGCCGAGGCCGAGGAATCGATGTGGCGCTGGACAGTATCGCCCGAGAAGGCGCCGAACCAGGCCGAGTACCTTGATCTCGAATTCAAGCGCGGCGATCTGGTCGCGATCAACGGCAAGAAGATGAAAGCCCATGAACTGCTCGCCACGCTGAACACGCTGGGCGGCAAGCACGGCATCGGCCGCCTCGATCTGGTCGAGAACCGCTATGTCGGCATGAAGTCGCGCGGCTGCTATGAAACGCCGGGCGGCAGCATCTTGCTGCGCGCGCATCGCGCCATCGAATCGGTTTGCCTCGACCGCGAGGAGGCGCACCTCAAGGACGACCTGATGCCGCGCTACGCCAGCCTGATCTACAACGGCTACTGGTGGAGCCCGGAGCGGCGCGCCCTGCAGGCCCTGATCGACCACACCCAGCAGGGCGTCAATGGCTGGGTCCGGCTCAAGCTCTACAAGGGCAATGTCATCGTCGTCAGCCGCGACTCGAAGACCGACTCGTTGTTCGATCCGACCATCGCCACCTTCGAGGACGACGCCGGGGCCTACAACCAGAAGGACGCCCACGGCTTCATCCGCCTCAATGCATTGCGCTTGCGGATAGGCGCCAATCGGGACGAGAGCCGGATCGGCAAAAAGAAGGGCTGACGGAGCATCGCTAGCAGATGGGGTAGGCGCCGATGTTCGGCATTTCCGAGGAGCAACTGACAGAGTTCGGCATGACGTTCGGCATCAGCGCGTTCATGCTGTACATGCTGTTCATCATCGGCGAGCTGGCCTGGAAGTCCAAGGCGGGCAAGCTCGGCACCTTCGTCCTGTTCTTTGTCCTGGCGTTCGGCATGGTCGGTTTCGTGGCCAAGATGATTATTCAAAAAATGTGGGGTATCTGATATGTCGCAATTTGAAAATGTTTCGGTGGTCAAGCAGGCCAACGTGTATTTCGACGGCAAGTGCGTCAGCCATACGGTGCAGTTTGCCGACGGCACCAGGAAGAGCGTCGGCGTAATTCTGCCGTCGACCCTGACCTTCAACACGGGCGTGCCGGAAATCATGGAATGCGTCTCCGGCGTCTGCCGCTATCGCATCAAAGGCGAGGACTGGAACTCCAGCGGCGCCGGCCAGAGCTTCAAGGTGCCGGGCAATTCCAGCTTCGAGATCGAAGTCAGCGGCGAGCCCTATCACTACGTCTGTCACTTTGCTTGATCCGGGGAGAGCGCCATGCCTTCTTTCGACATCACTTCCGAAGCCGATCTGGTGGCCTTGAAGAACGCAGTCGATGTGGCGGGGCGCCACATCGGCAACCGCTACGATTTCAAGGGCACTTCGGCGCGCGCCGAGCTGAACGAGAAGGACAAGACCATCACCATCCACGGCGATTCCGAATTCCAGCTCGGTCAGGTCAAGGACATCCTGTTTCCGGAAATGGAAAAGAAGGAGCGCGAAAGCACCAAGCGCCTGGAGCACGGCCCGGTGCAATCGGTCGGCGGCAACAAGTCCAAGCAGGTGCTGACGATCAAGGTCGGCATCGAGCAGGAACTGGCGAAGAAGATCGTCAAGCTGATCAAGGACAGCAAGCTCAAGGTGCAGGCCAGCATCCAGGGCGACGCCGTGCGCGTCACCGGCGCCAAACGCGACCTGTTGCAGGAAACCATCGCCCTGGTGAAGAAGTCGGTTACCGACTTTCCGCTGCAGTACGGCAACTTCAGGGATTGAAGCAAGGCGGCGCCGTGGTGCCGACGCCGACTTTCAATCCCGGCGCAGTCCCTTGATCCAGCGGCTGTAAAGCCGGTCGGCGATGACGCGCATCGCCGCGATGCGTGCGTCCATGTCGGTCTGCATTTGTTCCGGCGTCTGCACCGAGGCCGAGGCCGGGACATTTTCCGCCGCCCACTGCTGGCACCAGGCGCGGATCATCGTATCGGTCATTTCGACATGGCATTGCATGCCCAGGTGCGGACCGCGGACGAAGGCCTGGTTGGCGCAGTAGGCGCTTGTCAGGATTCGCGTCGCGTCGGGCGGGAGGCTGAAGGTCTCGCCGTGCCAGTGGAATGCCTCGAAGCTCAGCGGGCCGCCCAGCCACTCGGTGGTCAACGGCGCGCCATCGGCGGTCGCCTCAACCGGCCCCCAGCCGATCTCCTTGACCGGGTTGCGCGCCACACTGCCGCCGAAGGCCTTGGCCATGAGCTGCCCACCCAGGCAATGGCCGAGCACCGGGATGCCCTTGCGGTCGGCCTCGCGGATCAGCTGCAACGTCTGCGGCAGCCACGGCAGATCGTCATTGACGCTCATCGGTCCGCCCATGAAGCAGAGTCCGGAAAACGCGTCGGCAGTCGGCGGTGGCACCACGCCGTCATCGATCCTAAACAGCGTCCACGGCAGCGAATGGTGGTCGAGGAATGTGGCAAAATAGCCCGGTCCCTCGCCGGGACTATGACGGAATACTGCGATCGGTTTCATGCCGGAGTCTCTAGTTAGCGCAAGCCCGAATTCTAGCGGAGGCTTGCTTTCCCTGATGCGTCGTCGATTCAGCGAAGGCTTCGTTGCGCCTCCAGTAATTGAATCCTGGGTGTCGGCCGAGACCGATCTGATTGCCGCCGCCGTGCTGGTGCCGGTGGTGGTGCGCCAGACCGGGGCGACCATGCTGCTGACCCAGCGCACCGCGCACCTCCGTGATCACGCCGGACAGGTCAGCTTTCCCGGTGGGCGCAGTGAAGAGAGCGACGCCTCGCCCGAGGCTACGGCCCTGCGCGAGGCCGAAGAGGAAGTCGGTCTGGCGCCATCGCAGGTCGAAATCCTCGGCCGCTTGCCGGAGTACCGTACCGGCACGGGCTTCGTCATCACGCCGGTGGTGGGCCTGGTGACACCGCCGCTGAACCTGAAACTCGACGATTTCGAGGTGGCGGAAGTCTTCGAGCCGCCGCTCGAATTCCTCCTCGACAGTGCCAACCATCAGCGCCAGAGCATCGAGGTGCGCGGCGCCATGCACGAGTACTGGGCCATGCCCTGGCAGGGCTATTTCATCTGGGGTGCGACCGCCGGCATGCTGGTGGCCTTGCATCGATTCCTGTACGCCGAGGCATGATTACATGACCCTGATCTCCATCGTCATCGCCCTGGTGATCGAGCAGTTGCACGCGCTACCGGTGCAAGGTGCGGTGCGCGCCCCCCTGGCGCGCATGGCGGCGCTACTGGAAGACAAGTTCAATGATGGCGGCCGCCGCCATGGCGCCATCGCCTGGGGCCTGGGTGTTGCGCTGCCGGCGGCGCTGCTTGCCCTGGCGCATGGCTTGCTGGGCTACTTTCAGCCGCTGCTGGCTTTCCTGCTCGGAATCGGTGTGCTGTACCTGACCATGGGGTTTCGCCAGTTCAGCCATTTCTTTACCGACATCCATCTCGCGCTACGCCTCGGCGAAGTCGACCAGGCGCGGCAAACGCTGGCGCAATGGCGCGGGTGTGCCGGCGACCGCCTGACCACCGGCGAGATTGCGCGGCTGGCAATCGAGCAGGCCCTGCTTGCCTCGCATCGGCATGTCTTTGCGCCGCTGCTCTGGTTTGCCGTGCTGGGGCCGGCAGGCGCCTTGCTCTACCGCCTGGCTCAGTCCTTCGACGAGTTCTGGGGCCGACGTGGGGAGGCCGAATTCGGCGAGTTCGGACAGTTTGCGCACCAGGCCTTCACGCTGATCGACTGGCTGCCCTTGCGCGTCACGGCCGCAGCCTTCGCCGTGGTCGGCGATTTCGAGGATGCAGTGCATTGTTGGCGAAATCAGGCCGATCTATGGCCCGACGGCGGCTCCGGTATACTGCTGGCCAGCGGTGCCGGTGCCCTGGGGGTACGCCTGGGGATGCCGGTACATGACGTAATTCAAGACACGGGCGACGTTAGCGATCGTCCGGAACTGGGATTGGGGGAGGACGCCGATCCCGACTTCATGCAGAGCACCATAGGCCTCGTCTGGCGCAGTCTCGTGCTCGGTTTGGCGGTGCTGGCCCTGATCTGGATTTCCAGTTGGGTCGGCAGTTGATATCTAATTTAGGAGTTTTGTAATGGCTGACAAAAGAGAAGTCGTTGTACTGAGTGCCGTTCGTGCCGCGGTCGGCACCTTCATGGGTTCGCTGTCCGGCATGGAGCCCGCCGACCTCGGCGGCCTGGTCGTCAAGGAGGCTATCGCCCGTTCCGGCGTCGATCCCAAGGCCATTACCTTCGCCACCGTGGGCAACGTGATTCCGACCGAAGTCCGCTATCCCTACGTCGCGCGCAATGCCACGATCCAGGGCGGCATGAGCATGGAGTCGGTCACCTTTGCGGTGAATCGCCTCTGCGGGTCCTCGCAGCAGGCGATCGTCAGCTCGGCCCAGGCGATCCTGCTCGGCGATGCCGACTTCGCCCTCGGCGGCGGCGTCGAAGTCATGTCGCGCGGCGCCTATTTGTCGCCGGCGATGCGTTCCGGCGCGCGCATGGGCGACACCAAGATGATCGATGCCATGGTTGCCGCGCTGACCGATCCCTTCGGCGCCGGCCACATGGGCATCACCGCCGAGAATCTGGCCAAGAAGCACGGCTTCACGCGCGAGCAGCAGGACGAGTTCGCCTGCGAATCGCAGCGCCGCGCCGCCGCCGCGGTCGCCGCCGGCTACTTCAAGGAACAGATCGTGCCGATCACGATCAAGACCCGCAAGGGCGACGTGGTGTTCGACACCGACGAGCACATCAAGGCCAACACCACCATGGAAGCGCTGGCCAAGATGAAGCCGGCCTTCGACAAGAACGGCACCGTCACCGCCGGCAATGCTTCCGGCATCAACGACGGCGCCGGCTTCCTGGTGCTGGCGGATGCCGCCAAGGCGGCCGCCGGCGGCCACAAGGCGATGGCGCGTCTGGTCGCCTATGGCATCGGCGGCGTGCCCAACGACGTCATGGGCGAAGGCCCGATCCCGTCGACCCGCATCGCGCTGGCCAAGGCCGGCCTCAAGATCGACGACATCGGCGTCGTCGAATCCAACGAAGCCTTTGCCGCCCAGTCGCTGACCGTGGCCAAGGTGCTCGGTCTCGATCCGAACAAGAGCAACCCGAACGGCGGCGCCATCGCCATCGGCCATCCGATCGGCGCCTCCGGCGCGGTGATCATCACCAAGGCCCTCTACGAAGCCCGCCGCGTCGGCAGCAAGTACTGCCTCGCGACGATGTGTATCGGAGGCGGCCAGGGCATCACCACGATCTGGGAAATGATCTGATACGGCTTCATCCGCTCCAGCAAAAAGCCCGGCTTCGGCCGGGCTTTTTGCTGGCCTTGCCGCGCGACTTACTGCTTTTCAACCTAGAACCGCAATGGCATCCAGGATGTCAGCCAGATACAGCCGATCACTCCGCATGGATTACCTGGGCTTCGCTCAAAATCTGGTCGCGGATGTGGCGGTTCAGGCCATCCCGCGTCAGCAGGTCGACCGGACGACCGAAAATCTCGGTCAATTCGTCACGCATCCTTTGCAGTGTCACGAGCCCGATGCGCGCGTCGGGAGCGAGATCGATCAAGACATCGACATCGCTGTCCCGGTTGAAATCGCTCCGAACCGCGGAACCGAAAACGGAAAGCGTACGCACGGCATGGGCACGGCAGAAGTCGCGTATCGCGGTATTGGAGATTGACACTTGCAGGTTCATTTTGTGGACGGCAGAGATCGCTTGCCGACTAATTTACCATCGATGCGGCCGTGCCGACGCATCTCGCATTCGCTCCGCAAGGCGCCAACGCGGTCCGCTGCCCGCGCCGACGCCCGGCGTCTCTGCGGCAACCCTTGGTGGCGGCGCGAGCGCTTGGCGGCCGGACGAGAAAAGCTTACTTCCTGCCGTAATTGCCGTCGTGATCGGGTGCGACGCTCAGCAGGCGGATGAAGTCGCCATCGCGGTAGGCGGTGGCGCGGAGCGATTGCGTGATACGGAGCGAATAAACCTAGAAAAAGCAGTTGATCACGGGGAACATGGGGCGATCTGCGCGCTTGGGATTCCGCTTCGCGGCAAGCGACGGGGAAATTCAGTGAGTTGGCACGGTTTTCGTGCTCACCCGTTTGGCTGCGGAATTTTTCGCGGCAAGCCCTTCTTTCTCCCCGCGGCCCCCATGTTCCCCGTGGTTGAGCTGAGGTTTTAAGGTAACTACTCAGGCTTCGCCACGAAGCTTTTCCAGCACGGCACCGGCCTTGCGGTCGGTCGGCGGATTGGTTTGTGCCCAGGCCAGCGCTTCTCTGAGTTGGACTGCCGCCCGGGGTTCGTGCAGCCAGTCTTCTTCGTTGCCAGATACCATCGGGGTGGTCCCCACCGCCTCAAACTCGCCCCGAACTATGCCGCGCTTGATATGGCCAGGATTCGCTTCAGGATGATCGTCGGCCACCTTGGACGCGACTGTCCTCGACTCGAGACGAGCTCTTTTTGTAGGTGGATGGTCACCGTCCAAGACGCCTGCCTCCTAGTGTGCCGATGCCGGCGGTTTTGCAGCGTGCGTACGGGTTGAGCGACGGGTTACGTCTGTCACCGAGCGGGCGACGCTAACCAATGAACTCAAAGCGGCATTTACGGCCTCGGTCGTGGGGAAAACTTTTGACAGCTCTGGCGTCAACAACACCAGATTGCTGCCTTTCTTGAATTCGGCGAAATGTTTCCCGCGCACACCTTTTCCAAGTTCTTCGCGCCGATACTCGGTGCGCATTTCCTCAAGCTTCTTCATATATTTTCCTCTCGTGCCGAGTCGTCAAACGTGCGCTGATGATGCGATATTTTCCACGTCGGTGAGTGAAAATAACGGCAAGAATCCGCCTCATCCGCGACAAGCCAAACATGAGCCAGCGTTCTTCACCGACCGAATGGTCGGGATCGGCAAAAGTGTACGCCATCGGATCGCCGAACACAGAGGCAGCTTCTTCGAAACTGACTTTGTGTTTCTTCAGGTTTCGCGCGGCCTTTGTGGCATCGATCTCAAATTCCATGGGCCATTATTCCACGAGATCGGGGAAGGATGTCCAAACGTTCAAGGCGGGTGATGCTCGGGAAATCGACCCCCATGGCACTCCGATCTGGGAACTGATCTAAAGCGGATCGGATTTCTCCCGACAAAAAAGCCCGGCAGCGCCGGGCTTTTTTCGTTCACGGCGACCGGCTGCGACGATGCCGTCCCGTCAGCGCCGACTCTTCAGAGGGGAAAACGCTAAAACTCCGCCATGCGCACCATTTGCGCGATGCCGGATTTTCTGCCGCGAGTCTCCGGCAGATCATAGCCTTCGACGTAGGTGATACTCATGTCGAGCACCTTCTGCGCGATTGCTTCTGACATCGCGCGCACGGGCAATCATGGCGCGGGCGAGGTAGCGTAGTGCCTTGCCCGCAACACGCTACTTTGCGGTTGTCGAGGAGAAAGTCTTCTTGTTGTTACCCGAAGCCAGCTTGGCGCCATCGGCGCCCAGTGCCGTCACGTAGATCACGTAGTCGTGTCCGAACCCATGGAAAGCGCTGCCTGGACAGGGGCCGACGTATTGCTTGAGCGTTCCGGCGACGATGGTTGTCTTTCCGGGGCCGCCGGTGTAGTCGACGGTGCCGCCGCCATGGTCGAAGTTTTGGTAGTCGAGATCGCGCATGTTGACTTCGAGCTTCCTGGTGCCGTCAGGAATATTGCCGACGGCAAGTTCCGGCGAGTCTGGCTTGCACAGATGATCCTTTTTCCATGTCCAGTCAACGGTGAGCTGCTGGGCGAAGGAGGAAAAGGAAGCGGCGGCAAGCAAAGTGGCAAGTATGGCTTTCATGATGGCTCCGGAAGAATGAGATTGCGGTCGAAGTTGTTGCGCTCGAAAGTCGGCGCTGGCGGCACGGCGCGCATTCCGCCAGCGTTGGGGCGATCTACTTTTTCAGTGCTGCGACAACGTCATTGAGCAAGGTTGCTTGCTCTTCGACCAACGCCGATACCGGATGGCCACTGCCGCCGAGGGCGATCATCTGTTTCGGCTCGGCAGACTTTTCAAATGCGGACGGCTGCCAGTTGGCCCACCTGTCGTACTTGTTGAAGGCGAACAGCTTCTTGGTCTTGGTCAGCGACAGACCCTGATCATCGACGGAGGAAAACTGCACGACGGTATCGAAGCTGCCGTCAGGCTGCTTGCGCGCATAGTTGGCGGCCAGTTCGCCGCCGCGGCTGTGACCCATCAGGGAAATCTTTTTGGCACCCTTGGCCTTGGCGTGTTCGATGGCCGCATTCACCTCGCCAAAGCCGCCCCCGGTCTCGCCGGACCAGGTGACGGCGATGACCCGAAATCCGGCCTTGGCCAGGCCCTGGGCAAATTGAGCACCCTTTTCTTCAAAGAAGAACTTCCTGGTATTGCCGCCCGCGCCATGGAGTGCGATCACCGCATGCTCGCCCTCGCCCATGGTCATCGCGGAAACGATGTTGTCGCCAGCCTTGATATCCATTTCGACTTGTGCCACGGCGCCGCCGGAAATCAGCAGCGCGGCGATTGCGGATGCGATCCAATGTTTCTTCATGCTATGGTTCTCCTGATGATGAGTTTGAAAGAAAAGTTGAAAATGGAATGGCATGTCGTGAGGCACGCGAGACGAATATCGAGGGCTGTCCCTCTATATCTCTCACAGAACACGAACCCATGCACTTTCCATATTGCGAACGTAATCCCCCATGCTGATGTTCAGCGGGTTGGTTACCAAACCATCTTCCTGCTTGGCGATGTTGAGTGCGGATTGGACTAGAGAGCGGGCGCCGACAGTGTCGCCGGTGGCAGCGAGCTTGGATGCTTCCGCCATGGTGCGTAACACTGCCGTGGTGCGCACTTTGTCGAACCCGAAGCTTGATGCAAGATTGCCTGCTGTACGGTCAACCAGTTGAGCGGCATCCCGGCTATCTAACCTGAAGTTCCATCCCGACGAAGCCGAGTTTCCACGCTGATTCAATAAGTTGTCGCTGAATCACG
>MHZX01000046.1 GCA_001828935.1 Rhodocyclales bacterium RIFCSPLOWO2_02_FULL_63_24 | reverse complement strand
GCGCCAGGTGAGCGTCGGGGACTGAACGCGCTGAGCATTTCCGGGTCTCAGTTACAAGCTAGGCTGCGCATGGCAGTGCGCCTAAGCGCTGGCGCTTTTCGCTGTGGCGGAGTTTGGCATTGTGACCGTTCTTTGAGGAGTTCCTTTATGTTTCCGCGCGTTTTGCTCGTTTGGCTACCGACACCCGAAAAGTCAAAAGCCTGCCCTCTCCGTACTGAGGTAATACTTGCGGCAATCCCGCAGGAAGGTACGGAGAGACTGGACTTGCCCTGACCGAGAGGAACGTTTTCGGAGCGCTTTGAAATGTTGGGGGGCTTCGATCATGTCGCGGCCACAAGCCAGGACAATTGCGCCTGCGCTAGCCTGCATGGTGATGGCGGGCTGCGCGACAGTTCCGACCGGAGACCGGCCACAGGTCGTCGATATGCCTCTGGCCTCGGCACATTCGGAGATTGCCTTCACCATGACCACCGGTTACAGGCAGAGCTTGGTTTGCAGTAAAGAACCGAGTTGCCCGGAGCAATCAGACAAGGTCGCCGCAATGCGCTTCGCGCGGCAAGTCGAGCGGGTAACGGGTGCTTTGCAAAAAGGAGCTCGGCATCTGTATCCGGATCTGGCGCGGCGCGCCCCGGGATTGGTCGATAGCCGCTTTGACGTCTTTATCGTCGAGAACGATGAACTTGGCAGCGCTTCCAGCGCCAACGGCAGAATCGCGCTTAATGGCGCATTTGCAGCGTTGCGGCCTTACGACGAATTGCTGGCGTTCGTCATCGCCCGCGAAATGGGCCACGTGATCGCACGCCACCCCGAAGAAAATTCGGCCGCCAGCATCGCCACGTCCGCGATCCTGAGCGTTGTTATCCCCGGCAGCAGCTTGCTGAAGACCGCGATATCCGCGACCGGATCGGAAATCGCCGCCAGGAGCAAAGAAGAGGTACAGGTGCTGGAAGCCGACGCAATTGCGCTTAGCCTGCTTAAAGCGGCAGGTTTTCGCCTGCGCGACGTCGCCCTCTCCTTGCGTATCGCGTCTGCATGGCCAGATGCCGGCCGGTGGTCGAAAAACTTCAGAGAATCATCCGACAATCTGCTTGCCGAACTCCGCAGGACCGAGTTCGCAGTCGCAGCAGCTACGGGAGAGCCCGCGGCGGGGCGCGGTAACTGATGCTTGCAGCTTCGGGTGAAGGACGTGGACTTTGGTCACAGTACGCCTACCCTGATCGACACCCATGTATTAAAAGTCGGCGGTGGTATTGGCCGATCTGAGACGCGCGGCTCCGTATATACAAAGCGGCCTTGAACGCGGTGGCAGCGCGCAAGAAATAGTCAATCATGAATTCCGGACACGCGGAACTCGATTCACAAGACCGAGCTAAACAGCCTTGATGCAACGCACCGCGTGCGTGGCGCCGAACAGGGTTTCGGCCGGATAGGCACGCTGGCAGTTTGCGTCGGCGAGCGGGCAGCGCGGATGAAAATGGCATCCCGCCGGGGGATTCGCCGGCGAGGGCATGTCGCCCGCCAGCTTCACCACTTCCCGGCCCACGCCGTCGATGCGCGGCACTGCGGCCAGCAGCGCCTGGGTGTAGGGATGGCGCGGGTGGCGCAAAACCTCGTCGGCGCTGCCGCGTTCCACCACGCGCCCGAGGTACATCACCGCCACATCGTGGGCCAGGTAATCGACCACGGCGATGTTGTGCGTGATGAAGAGATAGGCCAGCTTCAGCTCGCGCTGCAGGTCGGACAGCAGGTTGAGGATCTGCGCCTGCACCGAAACATCCAGCGCCGAGGTCGGTTCGTCGCAGATCAGCAGTTGCGGCTTTACCGCCAGCGCGCGAGCGATGGCGATGCGCTGGCGCTGGCCGCCGGAGAACTCGTGCGGATAGCGGCTGACCATGTCGGCGCGCAAGCCGACCTGCTCCAGCAGCGGCCCGACCTTGGCCGCCGCATCGCCGCCGCCGACGCTCAGCGCCTGCATGCCCTCGGCGATGATGTCGCCGATGCGCAAGCGCGGGTTGAGCGAGGCGAACGGGTCCTGGAATACCATCTGCATTTTGGCGCGCAGCGGCCGCAGTTCGCTGGTCGAGCGCGTGGTGAGTTCGACGCCGTCGAGCCGCACGCTGCCGGCCGTCGGCCGCAGCAACTGCAGCATGGCCTTGCCGGCGGTGGTCTTGCCGCAGCCCGACTCGCCGACCAGGGCCAGCGTGCGTCCCGGCTTGAGTTGCAGCGACATGCCGTCGACCGCGCGCACGGCGCCGACGGCGCGCCGCAGGATGCCGCGCCGGATCGGGAAATGCACTTTCAGATCGGCGACCTCCAGCAGCGGCTTGGCCTCGGCGGCAAACGCCGCGCCGCCCGCGCCGACTTCTGCGGCGACGCCTGGCGCGGCGCCGGGCAGGAAGCAGCGCACGCGCTGCATGGCATCCACTTCGCGCCAGGGCGGCGGCGCCTGGCGGCACTGCGGCATGACCTCGCAGCAGCGCTCGGCGAAGCGGCAGCCTTCATGGCGAACGTCCGCCGCCGGCACGCTGCCGGGGATCGTCGCCAGGCGGCCGCCGCGCCGTTCCGCGTCGGGCAGCGCGGCGAACAGGCGCACCGAATAGGGATGCGCAGGCTGGCTGAAGAAAGCGCGGCGTGGCGCCTCCTCTACCAGTTGTCCGGCATACATGACGCCGACCCGGTCGGCCATGCGCGCCACCACGCCGAGATCGTGGGTGATCAAGAGCAGCGCCATGCCCTGCTGGCGCCGCAGTTCGTCGAGCAGGTCCAGCACCTGCGCCTGGATCGTCACGTCGAGCGCCGTGGTCGGCTCGTCGGCAATCAACAGGCGCGGCGCGCCGGCCAGGGCGATGGCGATCATCACCCGCTGGCGCAGACCACCCGAAAGCTGGAAGGGATACTCGTCGAGCCGCCGCCGCGGATCGGGAATCCCGACCTGGTCGAGCAAGTCTTCGGCGCGTGCGCGCGCCGCGGCGCCTTGCAGCCCGCCGTGCAGTTCGAGCGCCTCGACAATCTGGCGGCCGACCGTCAGCACCGGGTTGAGGCTGGTGGCCGGCTCCTGGAAGATCATGCCGATGCCGCCGCCGCGCATGTCGCGCATACCCGACTCGGGCAGGGCCAGCAACTCGGTCCCCTCGAAACTGACACTGCCGCTGGCGACCTGGGCCGCGGCCGGCAGCAGGCGCATGATGCCGAGCGCCGTCATCGACTTGCCGCAGCCGGATTCACCCAGCAGCGTGAAGCATTCACCGGCGGCGATGTCGAAACTGATGCCATCGACCGGCCGCGCGGCGCCGATGTGGATTGTCAGATCCTTCACGGCAAGAATGCTCATGTCGACGACCGCGGGTCGAAGGCGTCGCGTACCGCGTCGGCGAACAGGTTGGCCGCCAGCACCAGGGCGAACATGAAGCTGAAGGCTGCCGCCAGCGACCACCAGACCATGGGCTCGCGCGCCAGCTCCATGCGCGCCGTGTTGATCATGGTGCCGAACGAGATCGTGGTCGGATCGACGCCGACACCGACGTAGGACAGCACGGCTTCGGCCAGCACCAGGCCCGAGAAGTCCATGACCAGCGCGATCAGCACGATGTGCATCAGGTTGGGCAGGATGTGGCGGCGCATGATGGCGAAGCGGCCGACGCCGAAAGCCTGCGCCGCCTGGACGAATTCCAGTTCGCGCAGCTTCAGCGTCTCGCCGCGCAAGAGGCGCGCGACGCCGGTCCAGCTGGTCATGCCGAGGATCAGGCAGAGCGCCAGCAGGCGCGCGTCGGCGCGCTCGGCCGAGGTGGCGAACCACTGCGGATGGGTGTCGATGATGACCTGCATCATCAGCACCGCGGCGGCGATCAGCAGCACGCCGGGGATCGAGGAGAGCGTGGTGTAGAGATACTGGATCAGGTCGTCGACCCAGCCGCCGACGTAGCCGGCGAGAATACCCAGCAGCACCGCCAGCGGCAGCATCACCAGGGTGGTGAGTGTGCCGATCAACAGGCCGGTGCGTATGCTTTTCAGGGAAAGATACAAGACGTCCTGACCCACCTTGTCGGTGCCGAAGACGTGGTAGCCGCCGCCGAGCGAAAGCGCGACGCCGAACAGCAGCAGGATGGCCAGCAGGGCGACCAGCACCGCGCCGGTCGCCTTGCTCTGCACTACCTTCGGGTCGTTGCCGGCGCCGTCCCCGGGGATACCGCTTCGCATAACTCTCAGGACCGCCATGAACTCCTGCTTGCGCGTCCGGCTCACCAGCGCCACCAACGCCAGCCAAACCGCCAGCGCCGCCGCCAAGCCGCGCGACAGGCGCAGGGCGATGTCGAACTCGTGGCCGGACAAGTCCTGCCCGAGATGCGCGCCGCCATGCTTGAGCCGCGGGAACTCGCGCTGCGTCGAATTTTCCAGCGCCTCCTTGGCGAACAGGTGGGTTGCCAGCGGTGCCGAATAGGTCTTCTCGCCACGCTGGCGCAGGTCGGACAAAAGCGCATCGAGCGCCGAATTCACCTCGACCGCATATCTTGCCGCCGCACCGGGTTGCGCCTCCAGTCGAGCCCGGTAGTGCAGCGAATCGAGCAGGCCGATCAGGACAAATACCGCCAGCACCGTCGCCGCCGCCATCGCCACGCCGTCCTTCAGCACACGCCCCCAGGCCGCGCGCAGCGCATCCTGGCGCCGCGCCCACAGCGCCAGGCCGACGATGGCCGCGATCAGCACGAACAGCAGCGCATCCGACCAGAGCAGCACGATTTGGAAGCTCATTGCAACCGCACCCGCGGATCGGCCAGGGTGTAGGAAATGTCGGTCAGCAGCAGGCCGACAATGTAGAGCACCGAGCCGATGAAGACCATCGAACGCACCACGGCGAAATCCTGGGCGTTGATGGCGTCGATGGTGTAGCTGCCGAGGCCCGGAATGCCGAAGAAGGATTCGGTCAGCAGGCTGCCCATGAACAGGGTTGGGATCACCACCACGACGCCGGTCAGGATCGGGATCAGGGCATTGCGCAGGACATGGCGGAACAGCACCACGCGCTCGGGCAGGCCCTTGGCGCGCGCGGTACGCACGTAGTCGCGGGTGATTTCCTCGAGGAAGATGGTGCGATACCAGCGCGCCGAGCCGCCGACGCCGCCGATCACGCCGATGATCACCGGCAGGAACAGAAACTTGGCCGCATCGAACCCGCCGCCGTAGCCCGAGATCGGCGCCAGGTGCCAGACCTTGGACACCAGCCATTGGCCGCCGATGATGTAGAACAGGCCGGAGATCGACATCATCGCCACGCACAGCACCACGCCCGAAAAATCCAGCGCCGTGGCGCGGAAGAACACCAGCAGCAGGGCGAAGGCAATCGCCACGAAGAGGCCGAGGACGAAGGTCGGCAGCGCGATCGCCAGGCTCGGCCCCATGCGCGTGGCGATCTCGCGCGCGATGTCGCGGCCGTCGTCGGCGCGGCCGAAATCGCCGGCGAACATGCGCACCGACTTGCTGAAGAAGATCGTCTCGGTCAGCGTCGCGCTGCCGCTGGCCGTCGCGTTCCATAGTAGCGGCTTGTCGTAGCCACGCTCGGCCTTCCACTTCTGGATCGCCTCGGGCGTCACGCGCTTGACGCCCAACTGCATGCGCGCCATGTCGTCCGGTGTGTTCACCACGAAGAACAGGGCGAAGGTCAACAGATTGACGCCGACCAGGATCGGAATCGCATACAGCAGGCGGCGGATGACGTAGGCAAGCATCAGGGTTTCGGCAAGTCGCGTCCCAGCAGCATAGCGAAAAATTCGCGCCGCATCGCAGGCGAAAAATCGTGACGACTGACAAATTCCGTCGCCGCCCCAGCGCCGCGCCATTCGATGCCCCAGATCGGCGCGATGGCGGTCGGCAGCATGGCATAGCGCGCGTCGCCAACAAAGCCGGGACGCGCCGGATCGAGCACGACGAAGCCGTCGGAAAAAACCCGGAAGCGTTCGATGTCCCGCAAGCGCCTGGCATCGCCCGCCGCCGCGCTGCGCGCCGCGGCGGCGTCGAGCAGCGCGGCCGACTGGCCGGGATAATGGCGCGGCGTGAAGCCCAGGTGAAAGGCATCGACCTGGACCCGGCCGTCATGGACATACAGCGAACGCCAGAGCAACAGGTTGGCCATCGAGGGCTTGACCGACAGTTGCGCGGGCTGGTGTCCGCGTGCCTGCGCCAGGGCCAGCGCCGCGGCCTCCGCCCGCTGCTGCTGAAACAAGCCGATGCCGAAATAGGCCAGGCCGAGCAGCAGCCCCCAGCGCAGGGCGCGCGAATCCGGCCGCCGCAGATAGAGATACAGCGGCACCGCGAGCAGCAGCGTGAACAGCGGATCGACCACCGCAATCAGGTTCCAGGCTTCCTTGCGCTCCGAAAACGGCAGCCACAGGTGCGTGCCGTAGCTGGTGCAGGCGTCGAGCAGGGGGTGCGGCAGGTAGCCGGCGACGCTGCCGGCGTACAGCGCGCCGAATCCGATCCGCCGCCGCAGCACGGGCCACAGCAGCAGCGCCGCGATCAGGGCGCCGACGGGGACGAAGGCCAGCGCATGGGTGAAGTGGCGGTGGTAGTCGAGTACCAGCAGGGCATCGCTGCCGCTTTGGATCAGCGCGTCGGCGTCGGGCAGCAAACCGGCTGCGGCGCCTATGCCGGCGGCGATGCGCCGTATCGCGAGCGCCGACTCCTGGCCCCGGTGACGGAACGATGCCACGCCGCTTGCCAGCGCCGCGCCCATCACGGCATGAGTCAGGATATCCATGCCGCGAATAGTAGAGCCGATTTCATTCCGACGGCGGCGCCTTCCGGCCGAAGCGGCCCAGCAGTCCTTTCGCCTTCTGCCGCGCGATGAATTCCTCGTTCCTGGGCCAGGCCCCGGTGGTCAGCCGGGTCTTGAGCGCGCCCAGGGCGGCGCCCAGCAACGCGACGACGACCAGCGGCAGCAGGATCGGCATCAGGCTGGCCAGGATCAGCCGTTCCGCGGCCTTCAGCAGCCGCGCGAGACGGGGCGGTCCGCCCAGGGCTTGTTGCAGCAGCGAGACGATCATGTAGCTGAGGAAGGCGTCGGTTATCAAGGCCCCGATGCCGAAGGGAATGCGACAGCCCAACCCCGAGAAATCGCTCTCGCCCCAGAGCCAGGGCAGCGAAATGCTGCCGGAGCAGACGCGCTCGCCGAAGCCGAAGGCGACCCAGTTGCCGATCGAGGCCAGCCCCGCCAGCGCCAGTACGGCAAACAGGCCGTTGGCCAAGGGCGCCTGCGGACCGGCGATAATGGCCAGCCCGGCGGCGACAAACGTACCGCCGGCAGCGAAGCCCAGCCAGGGCGGACCGTTGATGTCCTCCTGGCGCAACGGCCCGATGTCGAACGCAGCCAGCATCGGGAAAATGCCGGAGGCGACAAACAGGAGGCCGACCAGAAGGGCGGCGCGAGGCGTGAGATTTTGCGACGAAGCCATGGCGCCGAGGATTATGCGCCGCGCCGGCAGCGCCGTGTCACCGGAGATGGCGGCGTCGCGCAAGGCGCCCGAGACGTCGCCCTGCGCCGCCCGGCGATGGCTTTCTGCCGGCAGCGGCCCTACAATCGCGCCTTCTGGAAATCCGCCGCGTCGCAAAGGAAATACCTTGAAACTTCTGACTCGTTTGACCCTCCTGCTGTGCCTCGCCGCTCCCCTGCCCGCCCTCGCCGACGATGTCGACGCCGGGCTGGCCGCGGTCAAACAACTCGGCGTGCTGAACGGACAGGCGCTGGCCTGCGCGGCCAAGGACGCCGCCGCCCACGCCAAGATGCTGATGCTGGCCCATGCGCCGAAAACGGCGCGTTTCGGCGCCGCCTACGAAGCGGCGACGCAGGAGGGATATCTGGCCCAGACCCGCGCCGCCGTCACCTGCCCGGAACCGAAAACCCTGGCCGGCAAGATCGACGAGGTCGCGCAACGATTGCGGACGGCGCTGCCAGCCGCGCAACCGGCTGCCAAATAGCGTCGATGCGGCCCTCGCTCGCCGCCGGGCTCGCGGCCGCCCTGTGCCTGGCGAACGCAGCTCCCACCTGCGCCCAGACCGCCGCCGCGGCGCCCCGGCATACGGAGGATTCCGCGGAATCCGTCGCACTGGCGCCGCGCTACCTGTTGCAGGATGCGCGCGGCCGGGTGCTGACGCACGAGAGTTTTCGCGGCCGCTTCCAGCTCATCAGCTTCGGCTTCACTTCCTGTCCGGATGTCTGCCCGACGACCCTGCTCGCCTACAAAAATATTATCGATGCCCTTGGCGCGCAAGCCGAGCGGCTGCAGCCGATTTTCATCACGGTCGATCCGGAACGCGACACGGCGCCGATGCTGCGCGAATACACCGCCGCCTTCCACCCGGCCATTCTGGGTCTACGGGGAAGCCCCGAACTCCTGCAGCGCGCGGCGGAAAGCTTCCGGGTGCGCTACGAGAAAGTGCGCGAGCCGGGCGCCGCGCCCGAGATCTATACCATGGACCATTCCACTGGAATGTACTTGCTGGACGCCGACGGGCACTTCCTGGCCAAGTTCGCCAGCAATGCGCCGGCGCAGGAAATTTCTGCGCGCATCCGCAGCCTGATGGCCGCCGATCAGGCGCGAACGCCGCCAAGCCGGCGCGGCAACGCCCCCTTGCGCTGAAACGCCGTGCTCGGAGCGACTACTTGAACTTGTAGTAGGCCTGGTTCAGCCAGGCCGCGACGTGGGCTTCCTCTTCGGGAAACCAGCCGGCATTGGTCTGCGCGCTGCAGACTGCGACGCGCTGCGCCAGCGCCGACGCATTGTTGATCAGGCGCGGCTTGCGCGTGTACATCCCGGAACCGTCGCCGCCGATCAACTTCACGTGACAGGAAACGCACTGCTTGTCGTGCAGCGGCTTGCCCAGCTTGGGATCGCCGGCGGCCTGCGCCGGCAGCGACAAGATCACGCACAACACCGGTATCGCGATACGCATGATGGTTCTCCTTGGACGCCTTGTTCGATCGATCACTGCAGGTAGGTGATCTCCATTTTCGAGTCGAGCCCGGTCACCATGTCGAGAATGTCGTCGGTGAATTTCTCGTCTTCGTCGCTCCAGGTCGCATCCGGCGCGGCGGATGTGGTGGCCAGCGGCGCGATGTCGAAATCGACAAACCGATCGCCGATCTTCAGCACGAAAATGCCGGATGAATGTTCGACCAGTTCCCAGTCGTCCGGAATTTCAAGTTCCGCGTGCAGCTCTATCGACAGTTTCTTCATGGAGTTCTCCAGCTGGCAGGTTGCCAAACACGCATCCTAATCCCTTGGCGGGAAAAGCGCGTGGCGCGGCACCGATTTTGTTGCGGAACAGGCCATGCCACATGGCTAGTGCAAGCCGCGGCGCGACTGTTGCCAGGCGATCAGCGCCTGATTCGCCTGCGCCAGCATCGGCTCGTAGCGCTCCCTGGGCAGGCTGCGGCGCAAGGCGGCAAACAGTTCCTGCGTGGTTTCCAGGGCCAGCGGTCGCACGGCGGCGGCATCGGTCAGGCAGCGCAACTGAATGTGGGCCAGCGCCTCGGACGCCAGGCGCCAGCCGACGACCGGCATCTGGCCGATCAGCGCCACCAGCATGCCGCCCAGCGCGGCAAGAATCGGCAACGCTTCGTCGCGATCGTCGCAGGCGATCATGGCGTGCCACAGCGCCATGTGGATGCTCCGCCTCAGCTCCATCTTGAAATCGACGGCATCGCACTCGACCTGCCCGATCGCGGCAAATTGCTGCTGGAAGCGCGCATCGGCGGCCGCGTCCAGCCCGCCACGCAGGGCGCCGAGCAAGGCAGTGACGCCGGGAATCGCGGTGAGCCCGAAGGCCTGGCAATAGGCCAGGCCCCACTGGTCGATGCCGCTCACCAGCATGGCCAGGCGCAGCGCACGCGCGTCCTCGCCCGCCGCGGCGCGCGTCCAGTTGCGGCCGAGGCGTTCGATTTCGGCCACGGCCGCCTGCAGCGCGCCGTCGTCGCGCTCCAGCGTCAAGCGAAAGATGCGGGTGAAGGCATCCTGCGCCATGCGCGCGGCCAGCCGCTGCACGTCGGGCGAGGCCAGCGCCGCCAGCCCGTCGGCGGGGAGGGCGAAAGCTTCGGTGCTGTCGTGGTTCATATCACTTCGATACCTTCCTGGAATCCCGCGGGGACATATCACCTGGATACCGTCCCCGCCGTCGCGGGGACATATCGCTGGGATACCGTCCCCGCCGTCGCGGGGACATAATGGCAATCTGGTTGATCAAGCTTGCCATTATGCAGATCTGGGTCGATGCCGACGCCTGTCCCGGCGTCATCAAGGAAATTCTCTACCGCGCCGCTGCGCGCCATTGCCTGCCGCTGATCCTGGTCGCCAACCAGTGGCTGCGCGTGCCGCCCTCGCCCTACATTCGGGCGATACAGGTGGCGCAGGGTTTCGACGTCGCCGACAGCCACATCGTCGAGCAGGCGGCGCCGGGCGATCTGGTGATCACCGCCGACATACCGCTGGCGGCGCTGGTCATCGACAAACAGGCCTTCGCGCTCAATCCGCGCGGCGAGTTCTACAGCGCCGAAAACATCCGCCAGTTGCTGGACATGCGCAACTTCATGGATAGCCTGCGCAGCAGCGGCGTCGAGACCGGCGGACCGCCGGCATTCAACCACGCCGATCGGCAAAGCTTTGCCAACCAACTGGATCGCTTCATCGCCAATCGCCTCAGGCCAGGCGCTAAACCTGCGTAGCGACGACGCCGGCGCTGGCCACCTGGGCATCCTGTTCCGGCTTCACCCCGGAAACACCCACGGCGCCGACAACATGGCCATCGACGGAGATCGGGACGCCGCCTCCAAGCATGCCGCTCATGACCGGAACGGACAGGAAGGAAGCCCTGCCGGCATTGATCATTTCTTCATACAGCCTCGACTCGCGGCGGCCGAGGGCGGCAGTGCGTGCCTTTTCGGTAGCGATGTAGGCGCCGATCGGCGCGCAGCCATCGAGCCGTTCGAGGGCAAGGGGATGGCCGCCGTCGTCGACGACGGCGATGGCCACCGCCCAATTGTTCTTTTGCGCCTCCTGGCGTGCAGCGATCAGGATGCGGGTAACGTCGTCATGGGTCAAAAAAGGCTTGGTTTGCATGGGGTTTCCTGTAGGTATTGTGTTTGCGCGCCGGCTGCGGGCCGTACGCAGAACCGCTTTGGCCTGGTGGCCTGGCCGGAACTGCGCGGCACGGTCGGTATTCGCACTATATTGCCCTGGCTCCATGACGGCAAGACGATACCGATGCGCGCGTTGCAGCGAACAAGGCGAACGGCGCCGTGGTCGCGCCCGCCCTTCCAGTGCGCCGGCCATTCTCCGCAAGGCATGGTGAGACGCCAAAAACGACTTCTCATGCCCGATATGGATTTCCCGCCGGCCACGCACAATGCCAACCTGGCAGGGGTGGCCGACGGGTCCAGCCTCGAAACAGCATAGGTCGATGTTGCAGGCACTGATGACTACAGCATGATCCCCACTCAGCGCAATCTGTCGGGCTTTGGCGTGATCCTCGCCCTCCTGGCCCTGGGCGCAGGTTCGGTGGCGGCTGAGGCCTTGCCGCCGCTGCGCATCGAACCGTCGCTGCTCAAAGGCAGCATGGCATTGAAACCATCCGCCGCACTCAGGCAAACGCCTGAGGCAAGCCTGCCCATGCCCGCGTCGATGCACAAGGAACCGACGGCAACGCGCCAGGCGGCGGCATCGCCTGCCGGGACACGCGGGACGCCTGAACATTTCCTACAAATCGGCGCGTTTTCGCTGCGGTCCAACGCCGAGGCGAGGCTGAGGCAGTTGGCAAGCGAACTGGGCCCCTGGGGAGCGAAGCTGCTGATTCGGCAGCGGGACACGCTATTCCTTCTCCAGCTGGGTCCCTGGCCCGATGCAGCGACGGCACGAAACATCCGCACTCGCTTGCGTAAAGATCGCAATATTGCGGCGACCTACGTTGCGGTGCCGGCACCCGCCGGGGCTCCCGCCACCGCGTCGATTCCTGCGTCCGCAGCGGCCAGATCGACCCTCAGCCGGTGAATCGCGAACGTCTTGGCGGGCGGCGGGCAGGTCTATGCGGTGAGAAGCGGCTATCCGGCAAAGTCAGGAGCCGCTGGCCTGGCCGCGCCGTCCCCCGGCACCGCGAAGCCGAAATCTTCCGGCGCGCTCGCTGGACGGCCAGCGTGTGCGACAGCGGCCAGGTTTCGCGATCGCGCGGCCTCCGCCAAGGCGAAGATTCTTGCCGCGACCTCCCGATTCAAGGCCTTGTCCGGCATCTCGCCGACATAATTCCTGACGACGAAATTGAGATATGCCGCAATGTGTTCGATGTCCTCGGCTTCGCAGCTTGAATGGCGATCCTTGGCCAAGCGATGAATCGCAGGAATGTAGTCGTCATAGACATCGGCCGACGCGCTCGCGTGATTGACGCGGTGAGGATCCCATTCACGGAACAGCAGCTCGCGAATGGCAGCCGCCAGTGGACCAAATAACTCCAAGGGATTGTCACGGATCATGATTGGCGCTCGCAGGCCTCTACGTTCGATGAAGGAAATAACCCGGCCTGATGAGCCCGATTTCCGCCGTCAAATGCTAAGCGCTTTCAAGTTCGGCAACAATACTCACTTTCGGCATAGCATTGACCAGCGCGGGCGAGGTTTGGAAGGCCGGCACCGCGCGCAAGATTTCGGCGCAACGCCGTATGGGCCAACGAACGCCGTGCCGCCAGCGCCGACTGCCAAGTCGGCCTGAGGCGGGGAACGGCCAAGGCTATAATCGGTCATTGTTGTACCCCCCCGCCACCAAGAGGGCCACTACCCGTGAACGTGCAGGAAATACTGGCGAAGCTCGCCTCGGGCGCGAGCGCGGGCGAGATCATCTTCCCGACCACGGCCGAGATGGGGCTCAAGGTGCAGCGCTTGCTGGACGATCCCGACTGTTCGCTCGACCAGCTTGCCGGTCTGGTGCAGGCCGATCCCCTGCTGGCGGCGCGCGTGGTCGCGATTGCCAATTCGGTGGTGTACAACCGCTCCGGCCAGGCAGTGACGGACATCCGGCGCGCCGTGTCGCGCCTGGGCTTCAAGACCCTGCGTGTGCTGGCCGCGGCCGTCGTCGTGCGGCAGATGGAAAGCATGGCAAAGACCCCGCAGCATCGCCAACTGGCGGTGCAGCTTTGGGAACACACGGCCCATGTCGCCGCTCTTTCGAACGTCATTGCGCGGCGGGTGACCCGGCAGGACCCGGATACCGCTTTCTTTGCCGGGATCGTTCACGAGGTGGGCAGTTTCTACCTGATCGCCCGCGCCGGGGACTTTCCCGGATTGCTGGAAGGCGCCGATGGCAGCCTGAGTGCCTGGGACGAAGGTGGTGCGGCCGAAGTGGGCCGCGCGGTACTGAAAAGACTCGGCGTTCCCGCCGCCGTCATGGAGGCCGTCGAAGGTTTGTGGGACGGCTATCTGGCAATACCGCCGAAATCCCTCAGCGACACCTTGCTGCTGGCCGTCCAGCTGACGCCCGTCGAGTCGCCTCTTGCCCGACTCATCGGCAATGCGCGCGAAGGAACCCGCGTCGATATCGAGGTGGCCTTCGACCAAGAGACGCTGCGCGGCATTCTCCAGGAATCCGAGGAAGAAGTCGGCTCCCTGATCGGCGCCCTGCGCGCCTGATTCCATCGCGGAGCACCGGATGGCCATTCACCATTTCCAACTGCGGGGCGAGTTCATCGAACTCAATGTCCTGCTCAAGCTGCTGGGCCTGGCGCCATCCGGTGGCGCCGCCAAGGCCCTGGTGGCCGCCGGCGCGGTTGCCGTCGACGGCGCAATAGAAACCCGCACCCGGCGCAAGCTGCGGTCGGGCCAGACCGTGCGCCTGGCGGATGAGGAAATCCGCATCGTAGCCACGCCTCCTTCGAACTGATGCTGCCATGACCATACAGTGGTTCCCCGGCCACATGACCTCGGCGCGCAAGAAGGCGGCCGAGACCATGGCCCTGACCGACGTCGTGATCGAGGTCTGCGACGCGCGCCTGCCGGAGGCGAGCAGCAATCCGATGATCCGCGAGCTGCGCCTGCACCGCCAGCGCCCCTGCCTCAAGCTGCTGAACAAGTCCGACCTCGCCGACCCGGCGGTGACGCAGGCCTGGCTCGACTATTACAACAGCCAGCCGGGCGTCAAGGCCGTCGCGATGTCCAGCAAGAAACCGGGCGAGGCGGCGCGCGTGCCCGCCCTGTGCAAAACCCTGGCGCCGCACCGCAATGACGGCATCAAGCCGCTGCGCATGATGATCATGGGCATTCCCAACGTCGGCAAATCGACGCTGATGAATGCGCTGCTCAAGCGCCGGGTGGCCGCGGTCGGCGACGAACCGGCGGTGACCAAGTCGCAGATGTGCATCGACCTCGGCCCGACCATGAGCATCACCGACACGCCGGGCCTGATGTGGCCCAAGATCAAGCACGACAGCGACGGCTTCATGCTGGCCGCCAGCCACGCCATCGGCCGCAATGCGGTGATCGATTCGGAAGTCGCGATCTTCCTCGCCGCGCTGCTGCTGCAACGCTATCCGGCGCTGCTGGCCCAGCGCTACGGGCTCGTCACCGACGGCATGGACGGGATCGGCGTGGTCGAGGCCGTGGCGAAGAAGCGCGGCTGCATCGTCAAGGGCCGCCGCGGCGGTGAACTCGACCTGGAAAAGGCGGCGATGATCCTGCTCACCGATTACCGCGGCGGCAAGCTCGGCCGCGTCAGCCTGGAAACCCCCGCCAGCCGCGCCGCGATGCTGGCGGCGGCATCCGCACCGGAGGATCCGGCGGCAGAGTGATCGCCGCCATTGCGGCTCCGGTTTTCGCTTCCACGCGACACAGGGTCTATGATGGGCATAGCGTGACCCGTTCGACCCTGGGAGAAAATCATGCTGCGCACCCTGCTCCTCGCCCTGCTGCTGCTGACGCCAGTGCTGCCTGGCGCGGCCGAGGCGGCGATGATTCCCGAACGACAGAAGCTATTCACCGCGGGACGTTACGCCGAACTCGAAGCGCTGATGGACAAGGAGATCGGCGACGACCCGAAGCCGAAGAGCGCCAAGCTGCTGTTCAGGTGTGCCGCCTACAGCAAGCTCAAGCGCTACAACAAGCTGTTTCCCTGCCTCGCCAAGCTGGAGGACAACATCCGCGAGGGCGACATCGCCATGAACGACATGGCGGAAATGGAGCGGGACAGCCCCTTCCTGGCGGGGCTGGCGCGTATGGGGGCCGGAATCTCGGGCCAGGGGGACGCGCTCAGCGGCACGGTCGTACCCTTCGCCCACCTGATGCGATCGGAAGCCTACAACGAACTGCGCGACTACCCCAAAGCGAGTGCCGCCGCGCGCGCCGCGACCGACGCCATCCCGACCGGCTGGAGCATCGAGCGCAGCGTGCGCATCATGGCGCTGACCAGCCGCGGACTGGCCGAAGGCTTCGGCGGCAACCTCGAGGAGGCCGTCAAGATCGCCGAGGAACTGACCGCCATCGACACCTCCTATCCGCATTCCCTGCTCGCCGCCGACAAGTGGCACGGCGTGGCCCGCATCTATGTCTCGGTGGGCGACTTCGTCAAGGCCAACGAGGCGCTGCGGCAAGACACCAGTTCGCTGATCGGCGCACTCGCCGTCGGCCTGGCCGATTCGATTGCCGGGATGGACGTCGGCGACAGCATGTTTTCCTATGTCGAACTGCCCAAGGAATTCCTGCTCTACAAGACGCAACTGGAAATCGGCCAGGTCAAGGAAGCCAAGGAAGGCTTCGACAAGCTGCTCAAGGACAAGCGGACCCGGAGCAACGGGGAGATCTACTGGTTGCTGCTGTTCGATCGCGGCCGCATCGCCGCCGGCGAGGGCGAGATGGCGGCCGCCGTCAAGCTCTGGCGTGAGGCGGTCGAGATCATCGAGCAGCAGCGCTCGTCGATCAATACCGAAGCCAACAAGATCGGCTTCGCCGGCGACAAGCAGGCCGTCTATCGTCACCTGATCGGCGGCCTGTACGCCACCAGCCAGTTTGCCGAGGCCTTCGACTACCTGGAACGCTCGAAATCGCGCGCCCTGGTCGACATGCTCGCATCGAAGAAGGATTTCGCGGTGGCCACCGGGGATGCCGAGAAAATCCGCGAACTGCTGGCGCAAGCGGAGCAGACCGAAATTGCCGGGCTCGCCCAGGGCGCCGAAAGGCGCAGCAGGACCCTCAGCGTCGCCGCGCCCGCCGAAGCGCTGCGCGAGCAGGCGCCGGAACTGGCCACCCTGGTTTCGGTGAGCGCCATTCCGCTGACCGAGATCCAGGCCAAGCTGAGGCCGGACGAAACCCTGGTCGAGTATTTCTACGACACGCAGTGGCTATACGCCTTTGTGCTCAATCGCGAGAGCCTGAGCGTCATGCGTACGGAAGCCGGCGAACTGGAAGGCGAGGTGCGTGCCTGGCGCACCGCCCTGGAAGATCCGGAAGGCAGGACACAACTGCCACACGCACAGTCGCTCTACCAGAAGCTGGTGGCGCCGATCCTGGCCAAGCTCGATCGCCCGCGGTTGACCTTCGTTGCGCACGGCGTGCTGCACTACGTGCCGCTGGCGGCACTCCACAGTGGCAACGAATACCTGATCGACAAATACACGGTGCGCCTGCTGCCCAGCGCCAGCGTCATGAAATACCTGCGCGCCGGCGAGGCGAACTACCCGGCCGGCGCCTTGACCTTGGGCAACCCGGATCTGGGCGATCCGCGCCTCGACCTGGAATTCGCCCAGGAAGAAGCCATCGCCATCGCGCGCATGGTGCCGCAATCCCGCGCCTTCCTGCGCAAGGAAGCCAACGAGGCGACGTTGCGCAAGTACGGACAGGGCTTCCGCTACCTGCACTTCGCCACCCATGGCGAATTCAAGGCCGACAATCCGCTCAATTCGGCACTGTATCTGTCGAAGGACGAGCAAGGGGATGGCCTGCTCACCGTCAGCAAGCTGTATTCGATGCGCTTCGATACCGACCTGGTTACCCTGTCGGCCTGCGAAACCGGGCTGGGCAAGATCGCCAACGGCGACGACGTCGTCGGCCTGACGCGGGGCTTCCTCTATGCCGGCGCTGCGACGATCATCGCCAGCCTGTGGAAAGTCGACGACCAGGCCACCTCCGACCTGATGCGCGCCTTCTATCTCAACCTGAGCCAGACCGGCAAGCTCGATGCCCTGCGCCAGGCCCAACTGGAACTCAAGAGCAAGCGCCCGCAACCCTTTTTCTGGGCGCCGTTCCAGCTCCTGGGCAATCCGGACGGAGGCCAGTACGTGGCGCTGAAGCCGCCCGAGCCGGCTCCCGCCACCGCCGCTCCTGCGGCACCGCCGACGCCTGCGGCCAAGAGCAAGCCCGAGGCCTCCAGAAAGGCCAAAGGGCGATAGTCGCGCCGGCATGCGGAAGACAGCCTTATTCCGCAATGCAGCATTTTAAGCCGGAACGCTCGCGAGCTGCCGGGCGCCGGTGCCCGCTGCCGATAGCCCGCAAAGTCCTGCGTATGTTGGCAGTGGCTAATATGAAGGGCAAAACTTGACGCAAAAAAGTCGTTTACAGCCCAAGACACAATCAGTATGATCTTGCGTGTATTACAGAACTATGTTCCGTCTAGTGGAACTACATTCTTTCTTAAGGCGCCCGATTTCCGCCATGAGCGGATTACAACCCAGGAGGAGACACCCATGAAGAGCAAGTTTGTCCAAAGCCTTGCGCTCGCTACCAGCGCCCTGTTGATCGGCGGCAGCGCCTTCGCACAGGTCAAGATCGCGTACATCGACCCGCTGTCGGGCCCCTTCGCCAATGTCGGCGACGCCGGCCTCAAGGGCTTCAAGGAAGCCGCCGAAATCCTGGTCAACCAGAAGGGCGGCATCATGGGCCAGAAGCTTGAGTTCGTCGGCTTTGACAACAAGGGCAGCCCTCAGGAAACCCAGCTCCAGCTCAAGGCCGCGATCGACCAGGGCTTCCGTTTCGTCACGCTGGGCAACGGCTCGGGCGCCGCCCATTCGCTGATCGATGCGGTGAACAAGTGGAACGCGCGCAACCCCGACAAGACCGTGCTGTTCTTCAACTACGCGGCGGTCGATCCGACGCTGACCGGTGAGAAGTGCAGCTTCTGGCACTTCCGCTTCGACGCCAATACCGAAATGAAGATGGAAGCGATCAGCAACTTCATGGAAAAGGACAAGAACATCAAGAAGGTCTTCATCATCGGCCAGGACTATGCCCACGGCCACCAGGTGGCGAAGTACACCAAGGAGATGCTGACCAAGAAGCGCCCCGACATCAAGATCGTCGGCGAAGACCTGCATCCGATCGGCCGGGTCAAGGACTTCGCTCCCTACATCGCCAAGATCAAGGCCTCGGGCGCCGACACGGTGATGACCGGCAACTGGGGCAACGACCTCTCGCTGCTGATCAAGGCCGCCAAGGATGCCGGACTCAAGGCGCGCTTCTTCACCTACTACGCGGGCGGCCTCGGCACGCCGCAGGCGATGGGCGCGGCCGGCGAAAACATGGTGCTGCAGCTGACCGAATGGCACATGAATGTGCCGACCAAGTCCACCGAGCAGTTCGCCCTCGACTTCAACAAGAAGTATCCGGGCATCTGGTTCTACTACCTGCGCGTCAACAACATGGTGCAGATGGTGGCCAAGGCAATGAACACTGCCAAGTCCACCGACCCCAAGGCCGTGGCCCTGGCGCTGGAAGATCTGCGCTTCCCGGTGGACACCGGTGAAGTCTGGATGCGCAAGAGCGACCACCAGGCCATGCAACCGCTGTACATCTCGATCTTCAGCAAGAAGGACGGCAAGGCGGTGAAGCACGATTCGGAAGGCACCGGCTACGGCTGGAAGACCCTGGCCACGGTCTCGCAGCGCGATTCGCAGCTGCCGACCTCCTGCATCATGGAACGTCCATAAGCGGATTCTTCGCTTGAGGCAAGACCCGGAGGCAGGCCCCCCCTGCCTCCGCCCTCGATGGCGCCGGCCGGCGCCATCACTTTCTAATTGCATAAAGGAGGTCCAGTGGAGTTCGTCGTCATGTCGCTGCTGAACGGCATCACCTACGGCCTGCTGCTGTTCATGCTGTCCAGCGGGCTGACGCTGATATTCAGCATGATGGGCATCCTCAATTTCGCCCACGCCAGCTTCTACATGCTGGGCGCCTATTTCGCCTACCAGATCAGCACCTGGGTCGGCTTCTGGCCCGGCCTGCTGGTCGCGCCGCTGATAGTCGGCGCTGTCGGCGCGGCGGTAGAGCGCTACGGCCTGCGCCGCGCGCACCGCTTCGGCCATGTCGCCGAACTGCTGTTTACCTTCGGCCTGGCCTTCGTCGTCGAAGAAGTCGTGCAACTGATCTGGGGCAAGGTGGCGGTCGACTACCGGATTCCTGCCGAGCTCGACGGCACGCTGTTCACCCTGTTCTCCACCGACTTCCCGATCTACAAGGGCTTCATGATGCTGATCTCGGTCGGCATGCTGGTCGCGCTCTATGCGCTGCTGACGCGCACCCGCATCGGCCTCATCATCCAGGCCGCACTGACCAAGCCGGACATGGTGGAGGCGCTGGGCCACAACGTGCCACGCATCTTCATGCTGGTCTTCGGCGGCGGCACCGCGCTGGCCGGCCTGGCCGGCGTCATCGGCGGCAACGCCTTCATCACCGAGCCGGGCATGGCCGCCGCGGTCGGCAGCATCGTCTTCGTCGTCGTCGTGGTCGGCGGCCTCGGCTCGCTGGGCGGCGCCTTCGTCGCCTCGCTGCTGATCGGCTGCATCCAGACTTTTTCCGTGGCGCTGTCGATTTCGGTCACCGACGTCTTCGCCCTGATCGGCGTCAGCCTGCCCCAGGGTTCGCAGGTGGCGCGCCTGACCATCACCCAGTTGGCGCCGGTGCTGCCCTACCTGCTGATGGTCGGCATCCTGATCTTCCGCCCGCGCGGCCTGATGGGAGCGAGGGAATCATGAACCCGCAAAAAGCATTTGGTCCGCAGATTTCGCCGATTGACGCAGATGGATCAGGGCCTTGCCTGGTCGGGTCGGACCACCTACCGGATGAGCCATGGGCACGGACCACTTCGTTGTGCCATCTGCGAAATCTGCGTCATCTGCGGATTGAACTGGGGTTCTCAGTATGAACAGCGCCATATTTCCACGCGGCAGGCTGCTGCTGTGGGGCGGCTGCCTCGCCGCCGCCATTGCGCTGCCGCTGCTGTTCAAGAGCGGCTTCGTGGTCTCCCTTCTATGCCAGATGGGCATCATGGTGGTGTTCGCCCTGTCCTACAACATGCTGCTGGGCCAGACCGGCCTGCTGTCCTTCGGCCATGCCGTGTATTACGGCCTCGGCGCCTTCGTCACCATGCATGCGCTGAACATCGTCGGCAAGGACGGCGGCCCGCTGACCACCGCGCTGCTGCCGCTGGTCGGCGGCCTCGCCGGAATGCTGGCCGGCGTGCTACTGGGCTATGTCACGACGAAGAAAGCCGGCACCACCTTCGCCATGATCTCGCTCGGCATCGGCGAACTGGTCGCCGCCAGCGCGCTGATGTTCCCCGGCTTCTTCGGCGGTGAAGGCGGCGTCTCGGGCAATCGCGTGGTCGGCAAGGAGAATCTACTGGGACTCACCTGGGGGCCGCAAGTCGAAATGTACGGGTTGATCGTGGCCTGGGCCTTTCTCGCCACCGTCGCCATGTTCGCCCTGACCCAGACGCCGCTGGGGCGCATGGCCAATGCCGTGCGCGACAACCCGGAACGCGCCGAGTTCGTCGGCTACGACACGCAGCGCGTGCGCTTCCTGATGGTGATCCTGTCCGGCCTGTTCGCCGGCATCGCCGGCGGCCTTTCGGCGCTCAACTACGAAATCATCACCGCAGAGACGCTGAACGCCCACACCTCGGGCGTGGTGCTGTTGATGACCTTCGTCGGCGGCATCGGCTTCTTCTACGGGCCGATCATCGGCGCGATACTCATCACCGTGATGCAGATCGTGATCGGCGGCCTGACCCATGCCTGGCTGCTCTACTTCGGCCTGTTCTTCCTGTTCATGGTGCTGATGGCACCCGGCGGCATCGCCAGCGTCATCGCGGTGCAGCGCAACCTGTGGCTGGCCGGACTGCTCGGCCGCATGCTGCCGCACTATCTCGCCGTCGCCCTGCCCGTGCTGGTGTTGTTGGCCGGCCTGGTCGGCCTGGTCGAACTCAGCTACGCGCTGCTGGCCGGCGAAGGAGTCGGCGCTGGCGACACGGCGACGCGGGTGATGACGATGGAATTCCATCTCAATACCCCCGGCCCCTGGCTGGCCGCACTGGGCACCACGGCGCTCGGCCTGCTCCTGACACGCTGGATCGGCAGCCGCGCCGGCGTCGCCTGGAACGCCGCACTGGCGACGTTGCACGGAGACAAGGCATGACCGCCCCCGCCATCCGCATCAGCGGCCTCAGGAAGAATTTCGGTGCCAGCGAGATCATCCGCGGCGTCGATCTCGACATCCACCGCGGCGAGCGCCACGCCGTCATCGGCCCCAACGGCGCCGGCAAGTCCACGCTGTTCCACCTGATCAGCGCACGCCTGCCGGTATCCGCCGGCGCCATTGAACTCAAGGGCGAGAACGTGGTCGGCCTGAAGCCCTTCGAGATCAATCGCAAGGGCCTCTCGCGCAGCTTCCAGATCACCAACATCTTCCACAACCTGTCGGTGTTCGAGAACCTGCGCTGCGCCGTGCTGTGGTCGCTGGGCTACCGCTACTCCTTCTGGCAGCGCCTGGCCGGGCTCAAGGATGCGCGCCAGCGCGCCGAGGCGGTGATGGAAGACATCGGGCTGGCCAAACGCCGCGACACGCCGGCCGGCATCCTCTCCTACGCCGAGCAGCGCGCGCTGGAAATCGGCATCACGATTGCCAGCGGCGCCGACGTGATCCTGCTCGACGAGCCGACCGCCGGCATGAGCCGCTCCGAAACCGACGACGCCGTGGCGCTGATCCGCCGCGTCACCGAGGGCAAGACCCTGGTCATGGTCGAGCACGACATGGGCGTGGTGTTCGGCCTGGCCGACCGCATCTCGGTGCTGGTCTATGGCCAGATCATCGCCACCGACGCGCCGGCCGCGATCCGCTGCAATGCCGCCGTGCAAGAGGCCTATCTTGGAACCAGCCCGCATTTGGGAAATGAGCATGACTAAGCCAATGCTGGAAATCGCCGACCTGCACGCCTACTACGGCAAGAGCCACGTCCTGCATGGCGTCCACCTGCATGTCAATGCCGGCGAAATCGTCTGCCTGCTGGGCCGCAACGGCGTCGGCCGCTCGACCACCGCCAAGGCGGTGATGGGCCAGGTCGTGGCCAAGGGCGACATCCGCTTAAAGGGCAAGGATATCCTTGGTCGCAAGGCCTACGAAATCGCCCGCCTCGGCGTCGGCTATGTGCCGGAAGACCGTTCGATCTTTCCGGACCTGACGGTGCGGCAGAACCTGATGCTCGGCGTCAAGGACGCCAAGGCCATCGGCCGCTGGAACATCGACGACATGTACGCGCTGTTCCCGCGCCTCAAGGAGCGCGAGAACACGCCCGGCGGCGTGCTCTCCGGCGGCGAGCAGCAAATGCTGACGCTGTGCCGCACGCTGATGGGCGACCCGGACCTGATCATGATCGACGAGCCGACCGAGGGCCTGGCGCCGAAAATCGTCGAGCAGGTCGGCATATTCCTGCAGGAAGTGCGCAACCGAGGCATCTCGATCCTGCTGATCGAGCAGAAGCTGGCGATCGCGCTCGACATCTCGGAACGCCTCTACCTCATGGGCCATGGCCACATCGTCTTCGAAGGCACGCCGGCCGACCTCAAGAACAACGAAGCCATCCGCAAGGAATGGCTGGAAGTATGAAATCGGATTCTTCACCACCGAGACACAAAGGTACAGAGAAATGCAAGAAATTCGTTTTTGATTCTTTTCCTCTGTGTCTCTGTGGTTAAGCAGCTTTGTATGAACCCCGAACGTTTCAGCAAGGAGCAAGCATGAGCAGCGCCAATTACCAACTGCACGACGGCACCGCCGTCATCACCCTCGACAATCCGCCGGTCAACGGTCTCGGTTACGACCTGCGCTGCGGCATCGTCGCCGGCATCGACCAAGCCACGGCCGATCCGTCCGTCAAGGCCGTGGTCCTGATCGGTTCCGACCGCGCCTTCTCGGGCGGCGCCGACATCCGCGAATTCGGTTCGCCAAAATCCTATGCGGAGCCCAATCTGCTGACCGTGATCCGCGTCGTCGAAGCCTGCCCCAAGCCCGTCGTCGCCGCGATCGGCGGCGTCTGCATGGGCGGCGGCCTGGAACTGACCCTCGGCTGCCACTTCCGCGTCGCGGTGGCCGGCGCCTCGATCGCCCTGCCCGAAATCAAGCTCGGGCTGCTGCCCGGCGCCGGCGGCACGCAGCGCATGCCGCGCATCATCGGCGTCGAAGCGGCGCTGAACCTGATCCTGTCCGGCAACCCGGTGCCGTCCGAGAAGTTCAAGGGCACGCCGCTGTTCGACGAGTTCATCGAGGGTGACCTGCTCCAGGGCGCGCTGGCTTTCGCCGACAAGGTGGTCGCCGAAAAGCGGCCGCTGAAACGCATCTGCGACATCAGGATCGACCCGCCGAACCAGGAAGCCTTCTTCCAGTTCTCGCGCAACATGGTCAAGGGCGTCGCCGGCCCCTTCCCCGCGCCCTTCAAGTGCATCGACGCGGTGCAGGCCGCCGTGACCAAACCCTTCGACGAGGGTATGAAGCTCGAGCGCAGCTTCTTCATCGAGATGATGGGCACGCCCGAGTCGCGCGCGCTGCGCCACGCCTTCATGGGTGAGCGCGCCGCCTCGAAGATCCCCGACGTGCCCGACGACACGCCGGCGCGCAAAATCGCGAAGGTGGGCGTGATCGGCGCCGGCACCATGGGCGGCGGCATCACCATGAACTTCCTGAATGCCGGTATTCCGGTGACGATGCTGGAAATGAAGCAGGAGGCATTGGACCGCGGCATCGCCACGATCCGCAAGAACTACGAGAACAGCATGAAGAAGGGCAAGCTGACCCAGGACAAGCTGGATCAGCGCATGAATCTCCTTACCGGCACCCTGTCCTATGACGACTTCAAGGACGCGGATCTGATCATCGAGGCCGTGTTCGAGGAAATCGGCGTCAAGGAAACCGTGTTCAAGCAGCTCGACGAGATCGCCAAGCCGGGAGCAATACTGGCCTCCAACACCTCGACGCTCGACGTGAACAAGATCGCCAATTTCACCCAGCGCCCGCAGGATGTCGTCGGCATGCATTTCTTCAGCCCCGCCAACGTGATGAAGCTGTTGGAGGTCGTGCGCGGCGCGGCCACCGCCAAGGACGTCATGGCCACCGTGATGCAGGTGGCCAAGAAGATCAAGAAGACTGCCGTGGTCTCCGGCGTCTGCGACGGCTTCATCGGCAACCGCATGATCGAGCACTACGGCCGCGTCGCCGGCTT
>MHZX01000045.1 GCA_001828935.1 Rhodocyclales bacterium RIFCSPLOWO2_02_FULL_63_24 | reverse complement strand
TTTTTGCTGCCGGACAACTGCCGCAAGATCAGCACGCGCGCCTACCTGTTGTTTCTGGAGCAGCAAGGCTGGCTTGAGTCGGCGGCGGATATCGAGCGGCGAGCCATCCAGGCCGGGCGCAGCTTTTCGAAGCTGCGCTTCCCGCCCGAATAATCCGTTTTCAGGAATTCCCGTGCTCGACACCGATACCAAACGCCGCATCGACACGGCCCGCGACATCCTCGTCGGCAAAGTGCCCGACCCCAAATCCCAGGTCGAACAGATCACCATCGCGCTCATCTACAAGTTCATGGACGACATGGATGCCGAGAGCGAGGAACTCGGCGGCAAGCGCAAGTTTTTCACCGGCGACTACGCCCGCTACGGCTGGGCCAAGCTCATGGCCCCCGCGCTCGGCGGCCATGAGATGCTCGGCCTCCTCTACGGCGAAGGCATCGCCAAGACGAAGCGCGGGCGCACCGGCAGCTCGTTGAGGCGCGCATTCTCCTTGCCGACCTGGAGGCTGGATTCCGCGAAATCGACATTGACGACAAAGCGCGCACCGGCCTTGGCGGCGGCAATGCCGACGCCGCAGGTGTAGGCGAACAGGTTCAGCAGCGACTTGCCCGGCACTTCGCGCATCACCCGCCGCCGCGCCGCGCGCAGGTCGAGGAACAGCCACGGGTCCTGGCCGGCATGGCGGCCCGCGATGCGGTAGCTGACGCCCATTTCATGCATCTCGCGCGGCATCATGGCGGCTTCGAGCCGATCCGGCGGCAGCGGATTGCCGATGCGCGAATTGGCCTGGCTGCGATCGTTGTAGACCGGCGTCAGGCCGGGATGGCCCTCGACGCTGCCGTGGAATAAACGGTAGGCGTCGGTCCGCTCGGCGTGCAGGCGCGGCACGAGTTCGGCGCGCGCATCGAGCGCGGCGGCAAGCAGGGGCAGGAGGGCATCGGACACGGGGAATTCTCGGCTAGGGTTCCGCGCCTGACGCAAGCCGGCAATTGCGGAAAAGGGCGACATCTCACGCGCAAGCGATGAATCCCATCGCCGTATCGTCGGCGCCGACTCTTGGATTCGATCCGAAATCGAATACAGGTGGGGTCATTCGGTGGCAGGTTATCGGCCTTATGTGGATCTCAACATAAGGCCGACAAGCCGTCCATCATGCCGGCTGATGTTCGGGCTTTCCGTTTTCGCCAGGTTATCGTCGCCGTGGCGCCAGCGCCGACTCCTGTAACCATCGCGACTAGCCGCGAATGGCCTCCCACCCCAAGGCGCCGAGCACGTCGCCAAAGCTCTTTTCCAGCGGCGCGACAATCGATAGCGTGCGGCCATCCTGCGGATGCCGCAGGTCAAGGCGGGTGCAGGCCAGCAGCAGGCGTCGGCAGCCGAAGCGGTCCTGGAAAAACCGGTTATGCACGCCCTTGCCCCAGTTGGCGTCGCCGATGATGGGGTGGGCGATGTGCTTCATGTGGCGGCGCAACTGGTGCTGGCGGCCGGTTTTCGGCAGCAGTTCGACGAGGGCATAGCGCGTGCTCGGGTAGCGGTCCACCGCCTCGGGCAGTTCGACGGTCGCCAGGCGACGGTATTCGGTCAGCGCCGGCAGCGCGGTGCTGGCGCGGTCGGCGTCGAGCCGGCGGCCATAGTCGTCGAACTGGCGCGACAGCGCATGGTCGACCACGCCGGCCGCGGGCGGCCAGCCGCGCACCACGGCGAGGTAGCGCTTGCCGATCTCGTTGCGCTCGAACTGGCCGCCGACCTCGCGCGCGCTGGCGGCGTCGAGCGCGAACAGCAGCACGCCCGAGGTCGCCTTGTCGAGCCGGTGCAGCGGGTGCACGCGTTGCCCGATCTGGTCGCGCAGCAATTGCAGCGCAAAGCGGGTTTCGTGGCGGTCGATGTTGCTGCGATGGACCAGCAGGCCGGAAGGCTTGTTCACCGCGACCAGATGGTCGTCGCGGTAGAGGATGTCGAGCATGTCGCGAGGCGGCCGCGCCGGTCGTCTCAGTACTGCACGCCTTGCGCGTCGCAGAGAAACTTCATCAGCGGCGCCGCCGCGGCAAAGCGCGCGCCGGCCAGCTTGACCAGTCCGGGAGTTGTGACTTCAACGTCGGACAGGGGCGCCAGGCCGATGAAGTCCTTGCGCTTCAAGTCCTCGATGGCCCGGTGATCGGCCGCGTAGCCGCGCGGCGGCCGCGACAGGCTGTCGCCGGCGAGCGCCCAGTGCGCGGCGAATTTCCTGTCATCGCGGGCGGCGAACCAGCGCTCGGGTTTGGCCGCGACCAGGTCGCGGATGCGCCCCAGGGCATCGGCCTCGGGGTGCCAGCAGCCGGCGCCGAAGAAACAGCCGTCGGTCGCGACATGCACGTAGAAGCCCGGCGCATGCACGTCCTTGCCCAGTTCGTGACGGAACTGGATGCCGATGTTGGTCTTGTAGGGCGTCTTGTCGCGCGAGAAGCGCGTGTCGCGGAACACCCGCATCAGCGAACCGCCCATCTTGCGCGGCTCGGCGCGAAAATGCGGGGCGAATTTCGCCAGCACCGGCGCCATGGCCGCGATGAACTCCAGCGCGGGCTCGCGCACCAGCGCTTCATAACGCGGCTTGTTGGCCTCGAACCAGGCCCGCTCGTTGTTGGCGGCGAGTTCATCGAGAAAGCTGAGAGTGGCTTTGCTGAACATGGCGTTATTCCTGGACTGGGGTGGACGGGCGATGGCGACGCAGTCGGCATTTTGCGTGTCAAGCCGCCGCCGATCAAGTTTCGTCCCAGCGATCAGGCGTGGGCCGCTGCCGACGCAGGGAGCCGCAGGAAGCATGACGGGCGCAGCGCATCGGGATCGCGCGCGATCCGAAAGGATTACACTTTGCCCAGCGGGCATTGGCCAGTGATGCGGGCGTGCGCTACGGCGTTGCAGAGCTCGCGGCCGATGCGGCAGCCGAACTGGGAGAAGGGGAGGCATCATGTTGAGCAGAGACGTGGGCGCGGCCGGATTGCGCATCCTGCTGGCGCTGGGTTGTGCATCGCTGGTCGGCTGCGCGACGCCGGTGCCGCTGCCGGTGGTCGCCACCCTGGCGGAAGCCGACAAGGCAAGCAAACTTGCGCTGGTCAGGAAACCCTTGCGTGCGCCGGAGCCGCTGCCGTCCGATTTCAAGGAACCGCCGCTGCGCGTCGGCGACCGCACGATCTATGGCATCGTGCTTACGCCGGAGCTGGAAAAAGTCTCCGCACTGCAAGCCGCCGGGCGCCTCGATGAGGCTGTCGATATGACGGCGGCGGCCGAGCGCGGGATTGCCGACGCGATGATGGCCTGGTATCTGGCCGCCCATCGCACCCATCTGCTCAATCTCGCCGGCCGCGCACCGGAGGCTGAGAGCGCGGCCGAGGTCGTTCGCCAGCGCGAGATTGCCTTGCGCGGCAGCGACCTGGTGGCACGGACGCTGCGCGGCGATGCGCGGGCGCGTCTGGGCGAATACGAGCGGGCCATCGCCGATTACCTGTCCGTCCTGTCCGCTCTCGGCGGCTGGACCTTTCCCACCAGCTACTCGGGTCCGCCGTCGAACTTGACCGACCTGGTGGTGACCACCGAGGCGCGCACCCGCGCCTTGCTCGGCATGTCCTTCGTCTACACCATCACCGGGCGTCATGAGCTGGCCCTGGCCTGGGCCGAGGAAACCGAACGGCATATGGCCGATTTGTTCCACGTGTCGCGGCATCCCCTGTATGGCGCGCTGATGGGGCGCGTGACGCTGGAGTTCTATATGGGGCGGGCGGTCAACCTGGCCTTCCTCGGCACGTCCCACCTGGCTACCGGCAGCACCGACGCCGTCGCCGATCCGTTCTTCGCCGCCGCGGCGTCGTATTTTGCGGCGATGAACTATGCGCACGGCCCGGTTCACGTACTGGCCCTGAAGGCCATGGGCTACCTGCACGCGGGACGTATCGATGACGCCGAACGGCTGTCCGGCGAGGCCGCGATTCAGGCGGCGCGTTCGGGCCTGGTGGATTTCGTCTGGCGCATCGAGGCGTTGAAAGCCGAAGCCCTGCTGGCTGCTGGGCGCAAAGCCGACGCCGAGACATCGTTTCGCAGCGCGCAACTGGCGGTCGATCGCATCACCGGCCTGATCGGGTCCGATCGCGAAAAGCGGCGCTTCGGCGTCGGCAAGGACGACATCACTTACCGGCTGGCCCAACTCGATTTCGAGCGCGGCGATGCCGACCAGTTGTTCCGCGATCTCGAACGCGGCAGGGCGCGGGCGTTTGTCGACATGCTGGCGACCGTCAAGGTCGCGGCGGGCGATCCGGATGTCGAGGCCATTCGCGCCATCGACCGGCAGGCCAAGGTGATGGTTTCCGCCATCGAGGCGGGACGCCGCGACAGTGCCGACGGCACGCCCGCCACCCGGAAACTGGCGGTCGAGCCGGGCACCATGGATCCGCTGGTGCGCGACCGCGCCGCGGCGGTCGAGCGTCTGCGTCGCCGCGCCCCGGCCCTGGCCGACACCAAGGGCATTGGCGACGCCGATCCGGGGCAGATTCGCCAGGCCCTGCAAGCCGACGAACTGCTGGTCTATTTTCTGCCGACCCGGGGCGGGGATGCGGTTCGCGCGCTGATGTTCACCCGCGACAAGTCGTGGCTCAAGCAGTTGCGCATCGGCACGGACGCGCTCGCGGCCGAACTGTCGGCCTTCGCCGCGGCAGTCGAGGCGCATGACGCGGCGGCCCAGGTGGCGATCGGGCTGCGGCTTTCCGAGGCCTTCGAGGTGGCGTCGTGGCGCGCGTATGGCGCGGTGCTGGTGGTGCCCAGCGGACTCACGCATACGGTGCCATGGGGTGCAACCGAGGTGGCCGTTCCCGTCGTGGTGGTGCCCACCGGTTCCTGGCCGACGAGCCGAAATTTCGCCAAGACCGCTGCTGCCCCGCGTGCGGTGGTCGTCGGCGATCCGGATTTTCAGGGACGTGCCGAGCAGTTGCCCGGCGCCCGCATCGAGGCCACGCGCGTCGCCGCGCTGTATGGCGTACAGGCTATCCTCGGCGGTGCCGCGACGGAAAGCGCGCTGCGCGCCGCGGTAGGCCAGGGCACCGACGTCCTGCATCTGGCGACTCACGGCAAGTACTTCGGTTCGAATCCCCTGCGCTCCGCCATCTATCTGACAGGAGCGGTTCCGCTGACCGCCGCCGGCCTGTTCGAGAACCCGCTGCCGGCCGGTCTGGTGGTGCTCTCGGCATGCGAGACGGGGATTGGGCAGGCCGAGGCCGGCGACGATTTCCTGGGGATTCCGCGCAGCCTCTATCTCGGCGGAACGCGCGCGGTACTGTCGAGCCTGTGGCCGGTCGACGACGACGGCACCCTGGCATTCATGGAAACCTTCCATCGCGAGGCCGGCAAGGGGGACCTGGGCCGCGCCTGGCTGGCGGCGCGGGACAGCCTCAAACGCGCCGGGCATGCCCCCTGGATCTACGGCGCATTCCAGCTGGGCGGGTCGCGCTGAATCGGACGCGGCGATCAGGCCAGTTTTTCGCCCAGCCAGCGGTCGATCTTCTCCGCCGCGACGGTCCACTGCGGCTCCATCATCAGCATGTGTCCGCCACGCGGAATGACGCAGGTTTCCGCATTCCAGCCGGCGGCCGTGAAGTGCAGCAGGCTGGGCGGAAACAGCGCATCCAGCTGGCCGCCGATGACCAGCGCCGGAATCTTCGGCCGCTTCTTCGGCAGACGCCAGGCGAGCGCCATCATTTCGCTGATCGCCGTGGTCGACTCGGGCTGAACCAGCGGCTTGAATGCGGCGAATTCCTCGCTGCTCGCATCGGGCGAGAAATACACTTCGCGCATCACCTTGACGGTGTGTTCCGTGTATTTCCCGCGCACGGCGCGCGCCGCTTCGGCCAGGAAATCCGGCTGTCGGCTGGTCAGCTGGAGGGTGCACGCGGAAAGCCCGGTGGTCGGCACCGGGGCCATCATGATCACCGCGGCTGCCGGGGCGCGTTCGAGGTAGCGCTGCACCACCAGCGCCCCCATCGAATGCCCGATCAATACCGGCAGGCTGGGCAACTCCGCCACCACGTGCGCCACGTCGGCGGCGTAGTGATCGAGGTCATAGCTGTCGAGGTCTTCGCGCCCGGCGCTGGCGCCATGTCCCGAAAGATCGATGGCGTGGCAGTTGTAGCCAAGGTCGCGAAAGTAGGGCAGGAAATGCAGGTCCCAGCAGCCGGCATGGACATAGCCGCCATGCACGAACACCAGCGGCGGATGCCCGTTCTGGCGGGTCGCGAGTCGATGGAGGGTGTGCAGATTGCGAGGTTTCAAGAGCGGGCTCCCGGTGACGAATGCGTGAGGATAGCGCGGGAACCGAACGTCGAGCGATGGGGCTCGGCATCGTGAATGCTTGGCGGAAACGGAATTACCGAGCGAGGCTTTTCGTAAAAGTCGGCGCTGGCGACACGGCGCTAGTCTGTAGCGAAGGCTCTGGCCTTCACCGTCCCACCCGCGCCGACTTTCCCACTCTGGCTTCGGCAATATGGCTGCCACCCATGCCAGCCGGCGATCCGCAATCGATCATCTATAACCGAATGCATATGCCACCCCAAAATGCATATGCCACCCCAAAATGCATATGCCCTATTGATTTTCGCATAACGATCCCTTATCTTGACGCCCGTCACACGAGCGCCCATCGTATGC
>MHZX01000044.1:23273-25764 GCA_001828935.1 Rhodocyclales bacterium RIFCSPLOWO2_02_FULL_63_24 | reverse complement strand
CCATTGCCGTTGGCTGGTGGCGAACAGGCTGCGCCCCGGCGCATAGCTCTCGGAACGGTCGCCGGAACGGCCCCAGCGCAAGGTCGAGCTCCAGCGCTCATTGATCCGGTTGCGCAGGTACAGGCTATGCACCCGGGTCTTGTCCTTGTTGTAGGCGTCCACCGTAGCGCCGCCGCCGTCGTAGCTGCTCTTGCTGGCGGCTTCGAGCAGGCTGGCGCCGATCTCGTGGCCCGCGGCCAAGCTGTAGGCGACGCGGCCGGAGTAGGCGGTGTTACGGTAGCCGTCGGCGTCGGGATTGGGCAAGGCGCCCTGCGCCGTGCGGTAGCGCTGCGGGTCGGCGGCAACGCTGAAGCCGTCATTGCTCAGGCGCGAGGCGGCGAAGCTGTAAGACCAGGGACCGTTGGCGCCGGCGACCCCGGCCCGGGCCTCCTGCGTGCCGCGGTCGCCAATGCCCAGGTAAGCATCGACCCGCGCCGGGCCGGAGCCGCGCCGGGTAAATACCTGGATCACGCCGCCGATCGCATCGGAGCCATAGAGGCTGGAGGCCGGGCCGCGCAGGATTTCGATGCGTTCGATCTGCGACAGCGGCAGATTGTGCAGCGACGGACTGCCGGCGGTGACCGAACCGAGGGGCACGCCATCGACCAGCAGCAGGGTGTGGCCGGCGCTGGTGCCGCGCATGAAGATGCTGGTGGCCTTGCCCATGCCACCGTTATCGACCACATGCAGTCCGGGCTGGCGTGCCAGCAGTTCCGGCAGGGTGGTGGGACCGGCCTGCTCGATCGCCTCGCGCTCGATCACGGTGACGTCGGCAATGACCTCATTGGTTCGCGTCTCCTGCCGGGTGGCGGTAACGACGACGGCGGCCAATTGGTCGGCGGCGAGCGAAATTCGAGGGGAAAGCAGGCTTGCCGCACAGGCGGCGAGGGTGAAGCGTTTGTACATGGAAAAACTCCCGAAACCCGGCGCGCGTCCCCGCAGCCGGTAGGTCGTGACATGAAGGCGCGGGAGGGGAGGATCATGGACGGGGTTCGGTACAAACCCCCGGCACGCCGCAACCCCGCAACGCATTCGCTGGTTTGTCCTTGGCCGGTCTCCGGGCTTGGAAGTCTTAGTTCATCGCCTTCCCAGGTCCAACTTCGACCCAGTGGCGTGTTGATGAGCTCGCACTTCCTTACCGTTGCGGGGGCAGCGCCGGAATTGGACTGGATGGACCAGGCCTCACCGGCTTCCCGTTTCACCCGGCACGGAAAACCATGCGCGGGCACCACGAACAGGAGCGCAGTATAGCAAGGCGCCCGGTTTCACGGTAGATACGGCATATCCTCCGAGTCAATGCCGAAGGCATGCATTGCTTGCCAGGGGCACAGTTGCAGTACCGAGAATTCCGCGATTTAGGGCGCGGACTTGACCTTGGTCAAGGATATGTAGGGCATGCGCGAGCACTCTTGCAACCATTGCGCTTGGATGGTTTTCGACGCCGCTGTCGGTTGATTGCTCAAGAATCACTCAAAAGGAGAGGTAGATGAAACGGACGTTACTTGGAATGTTTGCAGTTTCCGCCATGGCTGGGGCCATGGGCAGTGCCTTTGCGCAGGATGCCGCGCCGACCCTGACAGCCGCCGAGAAGGAAGCGGCGAAAAAGATTTACTTCGAGCGTTGCGCGGGCTGTCACGGCGTGCTGCGCAAGGGTGCCACCGGCAAGAACCTTGAGCCGCACTGGACCAAGACGGCCAAGGACGGCGCCAAGACCGAAGGCGGCACGCTCAAGCTGGGCCAGAAGCGCCTGGAAAAGATCATCGGTTACGGCACCGACGGTGGCATGGTGAACTTCGACGACATCCTGAGCAAGGACGAGATCGCGCTGATGGCCAAGTACATCCAGAACACCCCGGACGTACCGCCCGAGTACAGCTTCAAGGAAATGTCCGAATCCTGGAAGGTCATCGTGCCGGTCAAGGATCGCCCGACCAAGCAGATGAACAAGTTCAACCTGAAGAACTTCTTCTCCGTCACGCTGCGCGACACCGGTGAAGTGGCGCTGATCGACGGCGACACCAAGGAAATCCGCAGCATCGTCAAGACCGGCTACGCGGTGCACATCTCGCGCCTGTCGAAGTCCGGTCGCTACGTGTACGTCATCGGCCGCGACGGCCGCCTGTCGCTGATCGATCTCTGGATGGAAAAGCCTGCCGTGGTGGCCGAACTCAAGATCGGATTCGACGCGCGCTCGGTGGATACCTCGAAGTTCAAGGGCTTTGAAGACAAGTACGCCATCGCCGGCTCCTACTGGCCACCCCAGTACGTGATCATGGACGGCGATACGCTGAAGCCGCTGAAAGTGGTCAGCACCCGCGGCATGACGGTGGACGGTGAATATCACCCGGAACCGCGCGTGGCTTCGATCGTTTCCTCGGAGATCAAGCCCGAGTGGGTGGTCAACGTCAAGGAAACCGGCCAGATCCTGCTGGTGGATTATTCCGACATCAAG
>MHZX01000044.1:0-23206 GCA_001828935.1 Rhodocyclales bacterium RIFCSPLOWO2_02_FULL_63_24 | reverse complement strand
GCTACTTCCTGGTCGCGGCCAATGCCTCGAACAAGATCGCCGCGGTCGACACCAAGCTCGGCAAGCTGGCTGCGCTGATCGACGTCGCCAAGCTGCCGCATCCAGGGCGCGGCGCCAACTTCTCGCATCCGAAGTTCGGTCCGGTCTGGGCCACGGGCCACCTCGGCGCCGATGTGGTGACGCTGATCAGCACGCCGTCGGACAACAAGAAGAACGCCAAGTTCAAGGAGTTCAACTGGAAGGTGGTGCAGGAAGTCAAACACGTTCCGGGCAACCTGTTCGTCAAGACCCATCCGAAATCCAAGAACCTGTGGGCCGACTCGCCGCAGAATCCCGACAAGGAGCTTGCCGAGTCGGTGGCGGTGTGGGACATGGCCGACCTGTCGAAGCCGAAGAAGATCATCAACGTCGCCAAGGATTCCGGCCTGCCGGTGACCAAGGCCACCCGCCGTGCCGTGCATCCTGAATACAGCGCGGATGGTTCCGAGGTGTGGATCTCGCTGTGGGGCGGCAAGACCGACCAGTCGGCGATCGTGGTGTATGACGACAAGACGCTGGCGATGAAGAAGGTGATCACCGACCCGAAGATGATCACCCCGACCGGGAAGTTCAACGTCTACAACACGCAGCACGACATTTATTGATCTGAAATTGATCGGCAGCAAGGACAAGGGGGCGCAAGCCCCCTTACCATGTGGGCAACATGAAAACGCAGCGTCTGTGAAGGTCGGCGCCGGCTAGACGGCGCCACGCAGGAAACCGCAAAACATTACCGATGGCATAGGGGATAGTTTCATGGCAGACAACAAAGTATCAGGATTCCTGGCGATGATCCGGCGGCCGAGCGCAAAGTATTCGCTGCTGAGCTTGCTGGTGGTGGGCTTCTTCTCCGGGATATTCTTCTGGGGCGGCTTCAACACCGCCATGGAAGCCACCAATACCCTGGAGTTCTGCATCGGCTGTCACGAAATGCGGGACAACGTGTATCAGGAATACAAGAAGACCATTCACTACTCCAATCGCACCGGCGTGCGCGCCATCTGTTCGGATTGTCATGTGCCCAAGGACTGGACGCACAAGATGATCCGCAAGATCCAGGCGAGCAAGGAAGTCTGGGGCAAGCTCACCGGCGTCATCGACACCCCGGAAAAGTTCGAGGCGCATCGCTTGCAACTGGCGGAGAATGAATGGGCGCGGATGAAGGCCAGCGATTCGCGCGAATGCCGCAATTGCCACAGCTTCGACGGCATGGATGTCGAAAAGCAGAAGCTGCGCGGTTCGAAGATGCATAAGATCGGCATTGCCGAAAAGAAGACCTGCATCGACTGCCACAAGGGTATCGCCCACAAGAAGCCCAAGGGGATGAAGGAAGACGAGGACGAGTGAGTCGTTGTTGACGGACCCCAGACCAAATCGTAGTTCGCACTGTTCGAGAGGAGCATCAAAATGAGTAAAGCCATCGTTTCCACCGCCATTGCCGGCGCGCTGCTTGCACTCGGTTCGCAGGCGGTACTTGCCGCGCCCAACTGGGGCAAGGTGCCCAAGCGCGACATCCATGTCTTCCATGCCGGCGTCACGCCGATCGAATGGGCGACCAAGAAGTCCGATCACAGCGGTTCGGCCGGCATGCGCAAGGGCGAGACCTGCGCCGGTTGCCACGAGGAGAAGGGCGCGCTGAATTTCAGCTTCAAGCGTCTGGCCGACAAGGAACTGGAGCCCAAGGGTGCGCCCAAGACGATGACTTTTCCGGTCGGCTTCCAGGCCGCCTATGACAAGGATCATGTCTATATCCGCTTGAGCTTCAAGGCACCTGGCGGTGGCGCGGACAAGGGCGACAAGGACAGCGAGGTCAAGGCCGCTGTGATGTTCGCCGACGCCAAGGTGCCGCAGGCGGCGCAGTACGGCTGCTGGCAGACTTGCCACGCCGATGCTCGCAGCATGCCGGGCGCCGACGAGAAGAAGACCAAGTACAGCAAGGAAGGCGCCTACGAATTGATGCAGTGGAAGAGCGCCAAGGGTGCCAAGGCGGTCGATGGCAGCGTCGGCGCCGAGCGCAAGATGGAAGGCGGCACCGCCGGCGTCAAGGCCGAGGGTGCCAAGAGCGGCGACACCTACACGGTGACCTTCACCCGCAAGAATCCGGGAGAAGGCAAGGCGGTGCCGTTCGGCGTTGCGATTCACGCCGACCACGCCCATGGCCGCTTCCATCATGTCTCCCTCGGCTACACGCTGGGCATCGGCGCCGATGGCGACATCAAGGCCACCAAGCAATAAGGTCTGCCACGAGCCCCGCGATGTACACCGGCGGCAACAAATTGAAACGAGTGCCAGCCCTGCTGGCGCTCGTTTCTGTTATGTCGCCAGCGTTTGCTGGCGACGGTATCCCCTTGCGGGATGGCGCGTTCGCCCAGCAGACGGTGGAAGTGACGATTCAGAACTATCTATTTTCTCCGGCCGAAGTGCGCATCAAGTCCGGCGATACGGTGAAGTGGATCAACCGCGAAAAGCGCACCAGCCACTCGGTGTTGTTCCCGGCAGAGAACGGACTCGAATCCGAGCGGCTGTTTCCGCAGGAGTTCTGGCAGCGGACCTTCAGTCAGCCCGGGTCCTACCGCTATCGCTGCGGCCCGCACGAAGAAATGAAGGGAGTCGTCGTTGTCGATTAAACGCTGGACTCCCCTGCTGGCCAGCGTGCTCGCCGGCCTGGCGTCGGTGGCGCTGGCGGAGCCGTCGCCGGCGCGCCAGCAGGAACTGGTCCGCCTCGTCAGGCAGGATTGCGGCTCCTGCCACGGCATGACCTTGCGCGGCGGGCTGGGACCGGCGCTGCTGCCGGCGACGCTCGCCGAGAAGCCGGCCGAGGGACTGGTGGCGACCATCATCGGCGGCCGTCCGGGGACGCCGATGCCGCCCTGGCACCGCTTTCTGGCGGAAGACGAGGCGCAATGGATCGTCGCCAAGCTGATGGCGGGCTTTCCCGAATGAAGCGGATATCGCAACTGGTTGTGGCCGCGCTTCTGGCGCTGTTGTTGGGTGCCTGCGGCGGCGTGCCGCTGCGCGGCACGGGCGACCTCGGCCTGGTCATCGAGCGCGCCAGCGGCCACGTCACGCTGGTGAATACCAGCTCGCGCTCCGCCTATGCCCGCGTCGGCGGCCTCGGCGACCTGTCGCACGCGTCCGTGGTCTTCTCGCGCGACGCCCGTTATGCATTTATCTTCGGCCGCGATGGCGTCCTGTCCAAGCTCGACCTGCTCGAAGGCCGCATCGTCAAGCGCGTCATGCAGTCGGGCAACGCGATCGGCGGTTCGATCTCGCAGGACGGCCGCATCGTCGTCGCGCAGAACTACACGCCGGGCGGGATCAAGGCCTTCGACGCGGAAACGCTGGAACTGCTTGCCGAAGTCCCGGCCGAGTACGCGCCGGGACGCTTTTCCAAGGTGGTGGGCCTGGCCGACGCGCCGGGCAACAAGTTCGCCTATGCGCTATTCGACGGCGGCGAGATCTGGGTCAGCGATTTTTCGGACCCGAAGAAGCCGGTCACGCAGCGCTACCCGGCCGGACAGCAGCCCTATGACGGCTTGGTCACTCCCGACGGGCGGCATTACCTGGCCGGCCTGTTTGGCGAGGACGGGATTGCCCTGCTCGATCTCTGGCAGCCGGAAAAGGGCGCCCGCAAGATTCTCGAAAAGTACGGCCGCGGCGAAGAAAAGCTGCCGGTATTCAAGATGCCGCACCTGCGCGGCTGGTCGGTCGCGGCGGGCCGCGCCTGGCTGCCGGCGATCGGCCGCCACGAGGTGCTGGTGGCCGATGCGACGACCTGGAAGGAAACCGGCCGGGTGGCGGTCAAGGGCCAGCCGGTGTTCGTCATCGCCAGTCCCGACGGGCGCCAGGTCTGGGTCAACTTCGCCTTCCCCGACAATGGCTGGGTGCAGGTGATCGACACGCTGACGGGCCAGGTGGTGCAGACCCTGCAACCGGGCAAGGCTGTCCTGCACATGGAGTTCACGCCGCGCGGCGAGGCGGTCTGGCTCTCTGCGCGCGACGACAACCGGGTCGTCATTTACGACACGAAGACGTTCCGCGCCTTGGGCAGCCTGACGGCCGATGCGCCCTCGGGCATTTTCTTCACCAGCCGTGCCGCGCGCACCGGATTCTGACCATGGATTCGCCCCACAGCCCGCTTGAATTCGCGCTGCTCAATGCCTGGCAGCGGGATTTTCCGATCGTCGCGCGGCCGTTCGAATGGCTTGGCGCAAGAGTCGGCGCCGGCGAGACGGCGATTCTCGCCACGCTGGAACGGTTGCAGGCGCGCGGCGCCATCAGTCGCGTCGGCGCGGTGCTGGCGCCGCGTCGGGTGGGCGCGTCGACGCTGGCCGCGCTGGCTGCTCCTGCGGCGCAGATGGAACGGATCGCGGCGCTGGTCAGCGCGCGGCCGGAAGTGAATCACAACTATCAGCGCGAGCATGCCTTCAATCTGTGGTTCGTGGTCACCGCCGCCGACCAGGCCGCCCTGGCCGCCACGCTCGGCGCGATCGAGGGCGAGACCGGCTGCGCCGTGATCTCGCTGCCGCTGGAGCAGGAATATCACATCGACCTCGGCTTCGACCTCCAGTCGCCGCACAAGCATCACGCCGAGATCCCCGGCACGCCGGCGCGCGAGCCGGATGCCGCCGAGAAACGGCTGATTGCCGCGCTGCAACCCGGGCTCGAACTGGTGGCGCGTCCCTTCGCCCGCCTCGGCGAACGCGCCGGCATGAGCGAGCGCGAAGTGCTGAGCCGGATCGACGGCTGGATCGAGGAGGGCCTGATCAAGCGTTTCGGGGTGGTGGTGCGCCATCACGAACTGGGCTACCGCGCCAACGCCATGGTCGTGTTCGACGTGCCCGACGCCGAGGCCGACGCGATCGGCCGGCGCCTGGCGGCCGAGCCCGGCGTCACGCTGTGCTATCGGCGCCGGCGCAATTCGCCGCACTGGCCGTATAACCTGTATTGCATGGTGCATGGCCGTTCGCGGCAGGAGGTGCAGCCGGTGATCGAGGGTTTGAGCCGGCTGGTGGCGCTTCCCGCCCAGGCCTTGTTTTCGACGCGCCGCTTCAAGCAGTGCGGCGCCCGCTACTTTGCCGAGAGTCCCGCGTTGGCCGAGGCGGCGAGCAGCTTGAGCCATGCCTAGGGCGGCACTGCGCAGCGCGGCGGCGGCCGAGGCGCTGGACCAGACCGACCGGCGGCTGATCAACGCCCTGCAAGGCGATTTTCCCCTGGTGCCCGAGCCCTATCGGCAGGTCGCGGAGGGACTCGGCTTGAGCGAAGCCGAGTTGCTGCAACGCCTCGATGCGCTGCTCGCACGCCGCGTGCTGACCCGCTTCGGCCCCATGTTCCAGATCGAGCGGGCGGGCGGCGCTTTCGTCCTCGCCGCGATGCGTGTGCCGGAAGCCGAGTTCGAGCGCGTCGCGGCGCAGGTCAATGGCTTCCCCGAGGTGGCGCACAACTACCGCCGCGAGCACGCCCTGAACATGTGGTTCGTGCTGGCCACGGCGACGCCGGACGGGATTGCGGAAACGATTGCCGCGATCGAGGCCAGCACCAGCTTGCCGGTGCTGGCCTTTCCTAAAGAACGCGAATATTTCGTGGAGATGAAGCTGCATGCCTGAGCTGAAGCCGATCGTCGATCTGGATGCCACCGACCGGCGCCTGATGGTCGCCACCCAGGCCGGCCTGCCGCTGGTGTCGCGACCCTACGACGCGCTGGCGGAGCAACTCGGCATCGCCGCCGGCGACGTCCTGCGCCGCCTGCAGCGCATGCAGGACTGCGGCGTGATCCGCCGCATCGGCGCGGTGCCCAACCATTACGCCATCGGCTATACGGCCAACGGCATGTCGGTATGGGATGTCGATGATGCGCGCATCGATGAGCTGGGCCTGCAAGTCGGCCAATTGGAATTCGTCACCCACTGCTATCGGCGCCCGCGCCGCCTGCCGGACTGGCCCTACAACCTGTTCGCCATGGTGCATAGCCAGGATCGCGCCCAGGTGGCCGCCCGCGTCGCGCAGATCGCCGCCCTGCTCGGCGCTGCCTGCCGCTCGCACGACATCCTCTACAGCAGCGCGATCCTGAAAAAGACCGGACTGCGCATCGCGGGCTGACGCCGAAGCAAGATTCACAGTTTCGCATCCGAGTGAGCGTTGGCGGCGCAAGGCCGCCGGGACAGAACCGCGCACAATGCCGTAGCATGTGCAAACGGCGCTGGTGGCCCATTCCCTACCGGTAGGACGGTTTCGCCATGAGTTTCCATTTCCTGCAAAGCCTGTTCGATCCGCGCAGCATTGCCGTCATCGGCGCCAGTGCGCGTCCGCAACGGATCGGCAACGTCGTGATGCGCAACCTGCTCGCCGGCGGCTTTGGCGGCGTCATCATGCCGGTGAACCCGAAGCGGCAGGCCGTGGCCGGCGTGCTGACCTATCCCGATGTCGCCGCATTGCCGCAGACGCCGGACCTGGCAATCCTCTGCACGCCCGCGGCGACCATTCCCTCCCTGATCGAAGATCTCGGCCGTCGCGGCACCCGCGCCGCGATCGTCATGGCGGGCTATCTGGCGACCACCGTCAACGCCGATGGACGGCCGCTGGAGGCGGTCGTGCTCGAAGCGGCACGGCGCCATGGGATACGCCTGCTGGGCGGCAGCACGCTGGGAATCCTGGTGCCCAAAGCCGGAATCAACGCGACCTTTTCCCAGATGCGGGTGGAACCGGGCAAGCTCGGCTTCGTTTCGCAGTCCGATGCCGTCGGCACCATGGTGCTCGACTGGGCGCTGCCGAAGAAGGTCGGCTTCTCGCACTTCGTATCGCTGGGCGATGCGCTGGACATCGGCTTCGGCGAAGTGCTCGATTTTCTCGCCAGCGATCCGGACACGCAGGCCATCCTGCTCTATATCGAATCGATCCGCGACCGGCGCAGCTTCATGGCGGCGGCGCGCGCCGCGGCGCGGAACAAGCCGGTGGTGGCGATCAAGGCGGGCCGCGCGCCGCACGCCCGCCTGGCGGCAAGCGCGGAACCCTCGTTGCTCGGCGTGTCGAACCTGATCGGCAGCGATGACGTGTTCGATGCCGTGCTGCGCCGCGCCGGCATTCTGCGCGTCGAGCATCTCGACGAACTGTTCGGCGCCGTGGAAACCGTGGTGCGCTCGCGGCCGATGAGCGGCAGCCGCCTGGTGGCCGTCAGCAACGGTGGCGGCGGCGGCATCATGGCCGAGGACAGCCTGTATCTCGGCGGCTACACGATGCCTGCGCTCGAACAACCGACCGTGGCCAAGCTGCGGCGGATCCTGCCGCCGAGCTGGGATGGCTGCAATCCGATCGACATCCGGGTCGATGCCAGCGCCGCGCGCTACGAGGCGGTGCTCAAAGTGCTTTGCGAAGAGCGCGCAGCGAATGCCATACTCGTGATGCACACGCCGAATGCGCTGAGCAGCAGCAGCGAGATCGCCGAGACCGTGATCAAGGCGGCCAAGTCCATCACCTGCAACCTGCTGACCTGCTGGATCGGCGACGAAAGCGTGGCCGCCGAGCGTATGCGCTTCGTCGATGCCGGCATTCCGACATTTTCGACGCCGGGACACGGCGCCCGGGCTTTTCTGCACATCGACAACCATCGCCTGGCGCGCGAACTGCTGATGCAGGTGCCGCCGTCGATTTCCAGCAGCTTCATGCCCGATGTCGATGGCGCGCGCCGGGTGCTGCGCGAGGCGCTGGGTACGGGAAGAACGCAGCTGACCGAGGCGGAGTCGAAAGCGATCCTGTCCGCGTACGGCATTCCGGTGGTGGCGAGCCACGCGGCGGCGGACCCGGCGGAGGCGGCGCAAGTCGCGCAACGCATCGGCTTGCCGGTGGCGCTGGCCGTCATGTCGCGCGACCTGCGCCGCAAGTGGGACATCGGCGGCGTCGCCCTCAATCTGGAAACCGCCGAGGCCGTGGCCGCCGCCGCGCGCGGCATGATCGAGCGCGCCCGGACCACCTGCCCGGAGGTGACCATCAGCGGCTTCAACCTGCAATCCATGCTGCCGCGCGGCCATGCACGGCAGCTGCTGGTCGGCGTCACCACCGATCCGCTGTTCGGACCGCTGATCATTTTCGGCGAAGGTGGACGCGCGGCGGGAATCTACCGCGACATGTCGGTGGGATTGCCGCCGCTGAACCTGCCGCTGGCACAGGACCTGATCCGCCGCAGTCGCGTCGCGACCCTGCTCGAAGCCCACCGCGGCGATCCTGCGGCGGATCGCGAGGCCATCGCCCTGGCGCTGACGAAGGTCTCGCAATTGCTGATCGACCTGCCGGAGATCGTCGAACTCGACATCAATCCGCTGTTCGCCGACGACCATGGCGTGACGGCCGTCGACGCGCACATTCAATTGTCGGCGGCGCCCGCCAGCCCGCATCGCTTTGCGATCCAGCCCTACCCGAAGGCGCTGGAGCAGCAGGCGGTGCTGCGCAACGGCCGCCCCGTGCTGTTCCGCCCGATACGCCCGGAAGACGAAGCTGCGCACTATGTCTTCCTGTCGCACATGAGCGAGCAGGATCTGGTCTACCGCTTCTTCCACTATGTCAAGCAGATTCCCCGTCGCGACATGGCGCGCCTGACGCAAATCGACTACGACCGCGAGATGGCCTTCATCGCCAGCGCCGCAGGCGAAAGCGGTGAAGTGGAAACCCTGGGCGTGGTGCGCATCGTCGCCGCGCCGGACAACGAGACTGCCGAATTCGCCATCATCATCCGTTCCGACATGAAAGGTCAGGGTCTGGGCTCGGGGCTCCTGCGCAAGATGATCGACTATTCCCGCGAGTGCGGCATCCGCGTCTTCAGCGGCGACGTGATGTACGACAACCAGCCGATGCTGGATTTGCTCAAGGGTTTCGGCTTCCGTTTCGGCCGCAGCGAAGAAGCGGGCATCGTGCGCTGCACGCTCGATCTACAGCCCGCGGCGGACTAGCCTCCATCGCAGCGGCGCACCTGGGCGACTTGTACAGACAATCGGCGTCGCACTTCGGCCGCCATGAAGACTCGGGTGAATGGCGCGCCAGCAGGCAGTCACGGCGCGGCGCGTGCCACCCGTCCGCTCGCCCAACGCTCTATATGATTGTAAATTTGCCGCACGCCGTCGGTCAGTGCCGCCGGCCCCGGCTGCAGGATGTCGGTCGATTTGATTTCAAACAGTTGGCCATCGCGCACTGCTGGAATCTCACTCCAACCGTCACGGGCAGCCACCCGCTCGGGGCGAAATTTCTTGCCGCACCATGAGCCGAAGATGATGTCGGGAGAACGACGGATCAACTCGCCGGGATCGGCAAGGATGCGCCCCTTGGCGCCTTTTTCCGTGCGCAATTCGGGAAAGCACTCGACTCCGCCGGCCAACTCGACGAGTTCGCCCACCCAGCGTATGCCACTGATCAGCGGCTCATCCCATTCCTCAAAATATATTCGCGGGTGGCGCGGCAGGTGCGCGGCGGATTGCGCGATCTCGTCAAGACCGGCGCGCAATTGCGCGCTGAGCGCCGCCGCCTTGCCGGGTTCGCCGATCAGGCCGCCGAGCACGGTCAGCATGGCAAAGATCTCCGCGACACTGCGCTGATTGAACACATGAACGCTGACGCCCGCGCGAATGAGGGCGGCAGCGATATCGGCCTGCATATCTGAAAAACCCAGCACCAAGTCGGGTTCGAGAGCGAGGATCTTGTCGAGCTTGGCGCTGGTAAAGGCCGACACCCGCGGTTTCTCTTTACGGGCGCGCGTGGGACGCACTGTAAAGCCGGAAATACCCACAATCCGCGACTCCTCCCCCATCAGGTAGAGCGCTTCGGTGGTTTCTTCGGTCAGACAGACCAGGCGGCAGGGATAGTGGGTGGTCATCGCCGACACCATAAGGGGTTCTGTGCCGGATTGGAAGTCATCGGACGGAGCGCTGTTGGCGAAGTAGGGAGCTGATCGTTGCCGGCAACAGCCGCTGACGAGTATGCCTTGTGGGCAACTTGCGGCCAAGACCGGCGATGGCAGCCCCGAAAAACATGCTGCGCGAACGGCTGATAACTCATCTGATACCCGCCACTCGGCTCTTCAGGCGGTCGGCCCGATCATCGGCCTGTGCACCTTTGAGGAGTGGCGCCAACAAACCGGTCAATCACCTCGGCAATGTTGAGCCCGCATCGTGGGCTCCTTGACGTGATTGACCGCTCCACCATGAACACGCTGTTCAATCGGGAGGCCAAGCGATTTATCGATCATTTCCATCAACAGAATGCTGGCTGCACTTGTGTCACATTGATACAATGAAGCATATATGCCAATCCGATCAGACATCCAAGAATGAAGTGCTGTGTCGTCGGTATCCGTCGTTCTGGTGATGCAGTAAGCGAAAGCAGCGGCAAGGATGTTCCTACGGTATGGTTTCCATCCATGGCAACGATGGCCTCCGTGCTTTCCGAGGATAACCAGGCACTGCTTCGCGTCATTCGGGATGCCAAGCCAAAGACGCAGACCGAGTTGGCTACGCTGAGCGGGCGGCAGGTGCCGAATCTGTCGCGCACGCTGCGAATGATGGCGGGCTACGGGCTGGTTGAACTCAAACGTAATGTACGTGAGGTGGAACCGATTGCGTTGGCCACCAGCTTCAAGATTCTGATTGATTGAGGGGGCAGTGATGACCGGAGAGGCAATGCGAGAAGGCGTGATGACCGAAGCTGACACCTGTCGCGAACTCGTCACGCCCCGGTTGATCGAATCCGGATGGGCGGTCGCCCCCCATGCCATTGGCGAACAACGCACGTTCACCAATGGCCGCATCATCGTCGCCGGCGGCAAAGTTCGTCGTGGCAAGCAAAAGCGTGCGGACTTCTTGCTCTACTTCCGTCGCGACTTCCCCTTGGCTGTGGTTGAAGCCAAGGAAGTCGGTTTGCCGGCCGAAACTGGTGTGCAACAGGCCCGAGAGTATGCAGAGATTCTTGGACTCAAGTTTGCCTACGCCACCAACGGTCATCGCGTCATCGAAATCGACTACATCACCGGCACCGAGCGCGAGGTGGATCGGTACGCCACACCCGCCGAACTGTTTGCCCGCCTGACGGCGGAAACACATTTGTCGCAGGACACCGCCGCGCATTTGCTGGAGCCGTTCAACATCGTTTCCGGCAAGGTTCCACGCTACTACCAGCAAATAGCCATTCACCGCGTGATCGAAGCCATCCTGCTTGGCCAAAGGCGCATCCTCGCTACCCTGGCCACCGGCACCGGAAAAACCTGCGTGGCATTCCAGATCTGCTGGAAACTCTGGAACAGCCGCTGGAATCGAACGGGAGAATATCGCCGCCCGAAAACCCTGTTTCTGGCTGACCGCAATATCCTGGTTGATGACCCGATGGCCAAGATGTTCTCGCCTTTCGGTGATGCCCGCCACAAGATTGCCGGAAGCGACGTGAGCCAGAGCCGGGATATGTACTTTGGCATCTACCAGGCCTTGAGCACGGCCAGCGAGGACGTATTCCGCCAGTACCGCCCGGATTTCTTCGATCTGATCATCATCGACGAATGTCATCGGGGCTCCAGTCGTGACGAGAGCAGTTGGCGCGCCGTGTTGGACTACTTCGAGCCTGCCGTGCAGTTCGGAATGACAGCCACCCCGCTGCGGGAGGAGTCCCGCGACAGCTACGAGTACTTCGGCAATCCTGTCTATACCTATAGCTTGCGCCAAGGCATCGAGGACGGATTCCTGGCACCGTACCGAGTTCACCGCGTCATCACCACGGTGGATGCCGCTGGCTGGCGGCCCAGCAAGGATGAGTTGGACCGCTATGGCCGTGAAGTGCCCGACGAGGAATACCAGACCAAGGATTTCGAGCGTGTCGTCGCATTGCGTTCGCGCACGCGGGCAATGGCCCGCCATCTCACCGACTTTCTGAGAGGCACCGACCGCTTCGCCAAAAGCCTGGTGTTCTGTGTCGATCAGGAGCACGCTGCCGAACTGCGGCAGGAACTACTTAACCTGAATAGCGATCTGGTCAAGCAGTACCCGGACTACGTCTGCCGTGTTACCGCTGACGAGGGGTCCATCGGCCTGACGCATCTGGCTCATTTCCAGGATGTGGACAAGCCCACGCCCGTCATTCTGACCACTTCTCAATTGCTGACCACCGGCGTCGACGTCGAGATGGTCAAAAACGTAGTGCTGGCGCGTGTCGTCGGATCGCGTTCGGAGTTCAAGCAGATCATCGGGCGAGGCACGCGGCTGAAGGTCGACTACGGCAAGGAATACTTCAACATCATCGACTTCACCGGCACCGCCACGCGGCACTTCGCCGACCCGGATTTCGATGGCGAACCGGCACGCATCGAGGAAGTTACTGTCGATGAGACCGGCGAACAAGTCGAAGTGACCGAGATAGAGATTGAAACGCCGGCTGATGCGCTTCCGATTGAGTACGAATTACCGGAAGAGCAAATCGGACCGGATACAGGCATCCTGATCAATGAGCCACCGGTGGAACCGCGAAAGTTCTACATCGATGGTGGAGAGGTTGAAGTCATTGGTCACCTGGTCTACGACCTCGATACCGACGGCAAGAAACTTCAGGTCGTGCGCTACACCGAGTATTCAGGTCGTGCCGTGCGCACCCTGTACCCCACGCGCGATGCCTTGCAATCCGCCTGGGCCAACCCGGATACGCGCGCCGAAGTGCTGCGCGAACTGACAGAGCGCGGCATCAGTTTCGAGGAGCTTGCTGCAAGCAGCGATCAGCCCGATGCCGATCCGTTCGATATGCTCTGCCATCTGGCGTGGAATGCACCGCTGTTGACCCGCCGCCAGCGCGCAGAACTGGCCAGACGCCAGACGCAGGATCTATTCGCCCAGTACGGCGACACCGCACGCGAAGTTCTGGCGCTACTGCTCGATAAGTACATCGAGCGCGGTATTCTCCAATTCAATGTGCTGTCCGACCTGATGAAGGTGCAGCCCTTCGACCGCTTTGGTTCCCCTTCCGAAATTGCCACGCGGCATTTCGGCGGCGTCAAGGGTATGAAGGAAGCCGTGTCGCGACTACAGGCAGCCCTCTACCAATAACGAGAACCGACTTTCATGGCCCAATCTGCCAAACCCGGCCCCACCGAAAAGAAACCGCGCGTCACCCGCAAGGCCAAGGCGCCGCTCACTACCCGCGAGAACTTGTCCGCGTTAATCGGCTCCGCGCGCAAGATTCTTCGCAAGGACAAGGGGCTGAATGGCGATGTGGATCGCCTGCCATTGCTCACATGGGTAATGTTCCTCAAGTTTCTCGACGACCTCGAAGCCGTCCATGAAGAGGAATCCGAACTCGACGGCAAGCCCTACCAGCCCATCATCGATGCGCCTTACCGCTGGCGCGACTGGGCAGCACGCGAGGACGGCATTTCTGGCGACGAACTGCTTGCCTTCATCAGTCAGGAAGTCGCCATTCGCGCCAATGGAAGCAGCGGCAAGGGCCTGTTCGCCTACCTGCGGGGCCTGGCCGGCGAGGGGGAAAAAGGCAGCCAGCGCGAAGTCATCGCCAACGTCTTCAAAGGCGTACAGAACCGCATGGTCAGCGGCTATCTGCTGCGCGACATTTTGAACAAGATCAACGGCATTCATTTCAGCGCCAGCGAAGAAATTCACACCCTCTCGCACCTCTACGAATCGATGCTGCGCGAAATGCGCGATGCGGCGGGCGATTCCGGCGAGTTCTATACGCCGCGTCCGGTGGTCCGCTTCATGGTCCAGGTCAGTGACCCGCACTTGGGTGAAACCGTGCTCGATCCGGCGTGCGGCACCGGTGGATTTCTGGTCGAAGCCTACGACCACATCGCTCCGCAAGTGACCACGCCGGATCAGCGTCTGACCTTGCAGCGCGACACCCTGTACGGCCAGGAAGCGAAACCGCTGCCCTACATGCTGGTGCAGATGAACCTGCTGCTGCATGGTCTGGAAGCGCCGCAGATTGCCTATGGCAACACGCTGGATCGCCGGGTCAACGAAATCGGCCACAGCGAGCGCGTCGATGTCATCCTCACCAACCCACCCTTTGGCGGCGAAGAGGAAGTCGGCATCAAGGCCAATTTCCCGCCCAACATGCAAACGGCGGAAACCGCGCTGCTGTTTCTGCAATACATCATGCGCAAGCTGCGCGTGGCAGGCGCACCGGTGCCGGGCGGCAAACCCGCCATCCGGGGTGGTCGCGCTGCCGTGGTGGTACCCAATGGCACCCTGTTTGGTGACGGCATCAGCGCCGTCATCAAGGAGGAAATGCTCAAGGAATTTCGCCTGCACACCATCGTGCGTTTGCCGCAAGGGGTGTTCGCGCCCTACACCGACATTCCGGCCAACCTACTGTTCTTCGAGCGCGGTGGCCCCACCGACACCATCTGGTATTACGAACAGCCACTGCCCGAGGGGCGCAAGAAGTACAGCAAGACCGCCCCATTGCAGTTTGAGGAATTCGCCTCGGCCATGGCGTGGTGGAGCGCCCGCGAAGAAGGCCCGCAGGCGTGGAAGGTGGACTTTGCCGCCAAGCGTGCCGCCGCTGTCGAAGCCGCCACACCCCATTGGCAAAAGGCCGAAGCAGAACGCACGGCCGCGCTGGCACTGGGCAAGCCGATCCGCGAAGCCGAGCAGGCCATCACCTTATTTGCCAGCACTACTGGCAATGGTGAGAAAGCTAGGCTGCAAGAACGTCTGCGTGAACTCAAAACCCGGCAACAAGCCTTTGATCAAACCGCCAAGGCGGCGCAGGCTGAAGGCGATGCGCTCTACTGGCCGATCTACAATCTCGACCTGAAAAACCCCCACGCCAAGGCCGGGCTGGAACACGCCGACCCGAAAGACCTGATTGCGGCGATGCGCGGCCACGAGGCCGAGGTGATGCGGTTGTTGGGTGAGATCGAAACACTGGTAAATGAGGTCGAGTCATGACAGACCTGATTTCGACGGATTACGACGGCTTGCACGGCGAAATCGTCGCCTTGCTGGAGAGCAGCCGCCGTGCCGCGTCGCGTAGCGTTAACGTGGTGATGACCGCCACCTATTGGGAGATCGGTCGTCGAATCGTTGTCTTCCAGCAAGGCGGGCAGCAACGTGCCGTCTATGGCGAGGCGTTGATCAAGCGCTTGGGGGCGGACCTCAGTCGCCGTTTTGGGCGCGGTTTCGGATCGCGCAACGTCGCCCAGATGCGTGCCTTCTACCTGGCTTGGCCTGTTTCACAAATTGTGCAGACACCCTCTGCACAATCCTCGGCCCCCCAGATTGTGCAGACACCGTCTGCACTTTCGGCGGGCGCGAAGCTTGCCGAATCCCTGTCGCAGGACGTCATCGATTTTTCCAGGCTCGCCCAGGCATTCCCATTGCCCTGGTCGGCCTACGTCCGCCTGCTCTCCGTCAAGAACGAACAAGCTCGCCGCTTTTACGAAACCGAGGCCCTGCGCGGTGGCTGGTCGGTGAGCCAAATCGACCGGCAAATCGGCAGCCAGTTCTACGAGCGCACCGCGCTATCGCACAATAAGGCGGCGATGCTGCAAAAAGGCGAAGCCAGCGAACCCGGCGACGTACTCACCCCCGAGCAGGCCATCAAAGACCCCTTCGTACTGGAATTCCTCAACCTCAAGGACGAATACTCCGAATCCGATCTCGAAGACGCACTGATCCAGCATCTGGCCGACTTCCTGCTGGAACTGGGCGACGACTTCAGCTTCGTCGGCCGCCAGCGCCGCCTGCGCATCGACGACAACTGGTTCCGCGTCGATCTGCTGTTTTTCCACCGCCAACTCAAGTGTCTGGTGGTCATCGACCTCAAGGTCGGCAAGTTTAGCCACGCCGACGCTGGGCAAATGCATCTTTACTTGAACTACGCCCGCGAGCACTGGATGAAGCCGGGCGAGAACCCACCCGTGGGCCTGATCCTCTGCGCCGAAAAAGGTGCTGCCGAAGCCCATTACGCACTGGAGGGGCTGCCCAACAAGGTGCTGGCCGCCGAATACCAGATGGTGCTGCCCGATGAAAAGCTGCTGGCCGAGGAACTGGACAAGACGCGGCGGGAACTGGATGCAAGGCGCTTAGGCCGTGCTGGGGAAGCAGAGGGCGCGGAGTGAAGGCGTGGCCCAACGTAAAGCTTTCGGAGCTTTTGCAATTTGCCAACGAAGCCGTTCCTGTGCGCCGGGACCAGAGCTACCCTAATTTTGGCATCTACAGTTTTGCCAGAGGCCTGTTCGCCAAACCCGATATTGATGGTATGAAAACAAGTGCATCAACGCTTTATCGCGTCTGCGCTGGAAACTTCATTTACAGCAGGCTGTTTGCTTTCGAAGGCTCATACGGACTCGTAGACGAAGTCTTCGACGGGCACTACATCTCGAATGAGTATCCCAGCTTTACAATGGATCGAACCCGGCTGGAGCCAGGATTCATCAAGGCGTATTTCCAACTGCCGCGCGTCTGGCAGGCAATCGCGATGGGCAGCAAGGGCGTTGGGTCACGCCGCATTCGCGTTCAGCCAGATCAAGTGCTGGCCCACTGCATTCCGTTGCCAACTCTCGCCAAACAACAAACCATCGTTGCCCGCCTCGACGTGCTAACCGAGAAAACCCGGCAACTCGAAGCGCATCTGGATGCCGTTGAGCGCGATGCCGAACATCTGCTCGCTTTGCGTTTCCGCGACGCGATTGCCAATGTCCCGCTGCGAACGATGGCGGAAGTTGCGCCATTGATCAGGCGCGAGCAAAGCATCGACCTCAACAGCAGTTACCTGGAATTGGGCATCCGATCTTTCGGCAAAGGCACCTTCCACAAGCCGCCGTTGTCCGGCGGCGACGTTGGCACAAAACGCCTGTTCCGCATCGAACCCGGCGATCTGTTGTTCTCCAATGTGTTCGCTTGGGAGGGTGCCATTGCGATTGCCCAAGCCGAGGACGCAGGCCGGTTCGGCTCGCACCGCTTCATCTCCTGCGTGCCGGATCGCCGTCTCACCAGCGCCGACTTTCTGCGCTATTACTTTCTGACAGACGAAGGGATGCTGAAAATCGGTGAAGCTTCACCCGGTGGAGCCGGACGCAATAGAACACTTGGACTGGAAAAACTGATGGCCATCGAAATTCCAATGCCCTCGCTGGCGACCCAGAAAACCTTTGACTTTTTGCAGGCCGACATCGCAGCACTCAAAGCCAAGCATGCCGCCATCCGCAAAGCCAACGCCGCACTGCTGCCCGCGACGCTGGAGCGCGTATTCCAATCTGGAGTTGCCGCCCATGCCTGACGCGCCGCTGCAGTCCTCGCTGTTCGAGGAAGACTACCTGCTGCGCGAGCTCGGTCAGGTGGCCCACGTGCCGCAGGTGGCGCTGACCGAACTGGTGGCCAATGCCTGGGATGCGGGTGCGACGCGGGTGGACGTGGTGTTGCCCGGTGAGATCGAAGGTACGCTGACCGTTACCGACGACGGCCACGGCATGAACCCGCAGCAATTCCGGCGGCGCTGGATGACCTTGCGCTACAACCGTGTGAAGCATCAGGGCGAAAATGTCGAATTTCCTGCCGGTCGCCCGGCACGGCCGCGCAAGGCTTACGGGCGCAACGGCGTGGGCCGGCACGGTTTGCTGTGCTTTGCCGACGAATATCAGGTCGAGACCTGGCGCGACGGCCTGCTGGCAACATTCGTCGTCGGCACCGAGTCCGGCCCCAGTCCGTTTGTACTGCGCAGTGAAACGATTGGTAAACGCTCCGGCACTGGCACACGCCTTTCCGTGCGGGTAGCGCGCAAACTGCCCGATGCCGATGAAATCCTCACCGTGCTGGCGGCGCGCTTCATTCACGACCCGGAGTTTGAAATCCGCGTCAATGGCATGCTGCGCCCGTTTAGCGAAATCGATGGCAGGGTCAGCGAATCGACGCTCGATCTTGGTTCGGGACGCAGCGCGACCGTGATCGTCATCGACTCCACCCGCCTCAATCACTCCTCCGTGCATCAGGGTATTGCCTTCTGGGTGCAGCGCCGACTGGTGGGCACGCCGTCATGGTCCATCGGTCAGGTGGCCAATTTCGATGGACGCACCCGCTTCGCGCGGCGCTACAAGGTGATTGTCGATACTCAAGGATTCGAGGGGGCCGATGTCGAGCCCGACTGGACCGGGTTCCGCGCCACGGATGCGGTGCGCGAGCTGTACCGGGTGACGGCCGAACATATCGGCAAGGTCGCCTAGGAGCTGGCCAGCGAGATTGTGGAAGAAGCCTCGGCCGATGCCCTGACGCAAAACCGTAGCGAGTTGTCGGCACTGGGGCAGGGCGCGCGACTGGAGGTGGCCGAGTTCACCAAGGCCATCGCCCAGGCGCACCCGACCATCTCACCGGATTTTCTGGCGACCGCCGTCAAGGCCGTCATCAACCTCGAAAAATCCAAGAGCGGCGCGGCCTTGTTGCACAAGTTGTCGACCCTGCTGCCGGACGATGTCGACGGGCTGGATCAACTGCTGACCGAATGGTCGATCAAGGACGCGCTACGCGTGCTGGACGAGATCGACAGCCGGATCAGCGTCATCGAGACCATTCGCCGACTGGCCGATGACCCGCATACCGATGAACTGCACACCCTGCATCCGCTGATTTTGCGCGCACGCTGGTTGTTCGGCCCCGAGTTCGAGTCGCAGGAATACTGCTCGAATGCCACATTGCAGACTGTGGCACGCGAACTGTTCAATAACCGGGAGGCGCAGTTCATCAATGAAAAGAATCGCCCCGACATTGTGGTATTGCCGGACAAGACATCCTGCCAGCTAACCGGCATCGAGACCTTCGACCCGGCAGACCCGACACTCACGCAGTTGCAGAACATTCTGTTGATCGAACTGAAGAAGGGCGGTTTTGAACTGACCCGCAAGGAAGTCAATCAGGCCGACGGTTACGTTCAGGACATCGCGGCGTCGGGTGCCGTATCCGGCACCCCGTATATCTGCGCCTGGGTAGTCGGGCAGAAAGTGGCCGCTGGTGTGGCGAAAGATAAAACGCTGCGCAATGAAAGCCGGGACTACGGCCGCGTGCGGGCCACTACTTTCGGCACGCTGGTCGATACCGCCAACCGCCGACTTCTCAAACTGCGCGATGTGTTGGCGACCCGATACGGCAGCGTTTCAACGGATGCGCTGTTGAACCGTGTCTTTGCCCAGCCGGACCAAGGGAACATCGGGATTTGAACGGAGCTCGCTTACTGACACGGACGCACTGCATGCTGAATGGAACCGCGTCTGATTTTCGCTTCATTCTGTCAAGGAACCCTTCGACAGCAACAATGCGGACTACATCAAACGAAATATCCGCGAAAAGATCGATCGCTGCTCCATCACGGTGGTTTACCTCAGCGACAAGACAGCATCAAGCAAATGGGTAAATTGGGAAATCGAAGAGAGCCTCAAGCGAGGCAAAGAGGTAATTGGTGTCCATAAAGGCGATACGCCGCCAAAAACACCACCAGCATCCCATCAAAATGGATGCAAGACGGTGAAATGGGAGCACGCCGCGTTGATGAAGGCCATCGAGGACGCAAATTCCAAGCGCTGAGCGGACAAACGCGTGCAGCAATACTCACCGAACTACGCTCTTTAGAAGCCAATGCTGTTCGCTGTGAATGGCAGCTTCAGGATATGAAAGAGGCCATAGGAATACCAAAAGTCATCGGGCTGGTATGGGCACGTTGGAGCCAGTGGCCCAACAATTCCGAACGACGGCCTACCGGCTGCAGCAAGTCTTCGACTGCGGAAAACACGAGTTCCACGTCTGTCGTTCCTTGCAGTTTTGCGCCGAAAGAACTGCAACTTTCAGTTTATTTCTGTTCCTGGATCGAGGTCAGGTAGGCGAGGATGTCCTGCATGTCTTCCTCCTTCAGCGTGTTGAGCAGGCCGCCAACGCCTTCTTCGTCGTGGGGGCGTTCGCCCTTGACGTACTTGTCCATCTGTCGCTTCAGGTAGCTTGTGTATTGGCCGACCAGCATCGGGAACATGCCGCGTCCCATGCCGGTCTTGCCGTGGCAGGTAACGCACTGCTTCTGGTAGATCGCTTCGCCGTTGGCCAGATTGCCCGTTACGCGCGGAATGATCATGACGCGCTCGGTCAGGGTCAGGCGCGTCAGGGCGTCATCGCTGTCCTTGAACACGGGCCACTTGGTCGGGAGTTCGATCGAGGCCAGATAGGCGGCGACGTCCTTGATGTCCTCATTCGGCAGTTCCCGTTCCTGGGTGTAGGGATACATCGGGATATTCACTCGCGTGCGGGCGCGAAAAGCCTTAAGCTGGAACTCCAGGTATTTGACCTGCTGGCCGGCGAGGCGCGGGTATTCCCCGCGCGAGCCGCCCTGGCCGAATTCGCTGTGGCAACCGGCGCAGGTGCTGTTGATCTCCTTGCCCTTTTCCAGATTCTGGGCATGCCCAGGGCCGCTGAGGCACAGGGTCAGCAGGAGCGGTAGAAAGTAGAGTTTCATCTCGGTGGCTTTGAGAATTCTGCGATGCGACGCATTGTCGCAGCCTTCGGGCGAACTTTTCCTTGATCTGTATCGGATAATCCGCCGATGCTCGATGCCGTTCCACCCGACGACGTTTCCAACTTGCGGCTCAACCTGCGCCGCGTGGTCATCTTGCGCTGGTGGCTGCTGGCGGCAGTGTTGCTTGCCGTGGCGTCGGCGCCGACTCTGCTCGATATCGATTTGCCGGCGCTGCCGATGCTGACGGCCGTGGTGCTGATGGCGGGATTCAACGCTTATGTCCGCTGGCGCATGCGCAGCGACGAGCTGGTGGATGCGAACGAACTGTTCGGCCAGTTGTGCATCGATCTGACGGCCTTGGCGATTCTCCTCTATCTCTCCGGCGGTGCGGCCAATCCGCTGATTTCCTTCCTGCTGGTGCCGGTCGCCGTGGCCGCATTGTCCTTGCCCGGCCGCTTGACCGCCGCGGTCGCGCTGCTCGCGGTCGCCCTCTATTCGCTGCTGATGTGGCAGTTCCTGCCCTTGTCGGTGGCCGACGCCGAACGCGCTGCGCGCCTGCATCTGGCCGGCATGTGGCTGAGCTTTGTGGTTTCCGCGGCGATGATCGCCTGGTTCGTGGCGCGCATGACGGCGTCGATCCGCGAACGCGACAGCCGCCTGGCGGCCGCCCGCGAGCAGGCGCTGCGCGACGAGCGCGTGGTGGCGCTCGGCGCCCTTGCCGCCGGCGCCGCGCATGAGCTGGGGACGCCGCTGGCGACGATCGCCGTGGTGGTCGGCGAACTGGAGCGGGAAGTCTTCCAGAATGCCGAAGTGCACGCCGATCTGGCCCTGGTGCGGGAGCAGGTGGCGATCTGCAAGCGCATCGTCAGCGACATGGCGGCACGCGCCGGTGCCGTGCGATCGGAGCAGCTTCAGACGCAGGACGCGGCACTCTGGCTGCAGGGCGTTCGCACGCGCTGGCAGGCGATGCGGCCGCGCGCCGGCAGCCGCTTGACGTTGGCGGCCAACAGCCGTGCGCCGCGGATCGTGACCGAGGCGACGCTGGAGCAGGCGCTGGTGAATCTGCTGAACAATGCGGCGGATGCCAGCGACGCGGAAATCGAAATCCGGCTGTCCTGGGATGCAGAGAAACTGGAAATAGCGATCGAGGACGCCGGCCCCGGCTTCCCCGTCGAAGTGTTGCGCCAGGCCGGGCGCCAGCCGCTGGCTTCGCGCCACGGCGGTTCCGGCATCGGCCTGATGCTGGCGTTTTCGGCCGTCGAGCGGATGGGAGGGCGTATCGTGCTGGACAATCGGCCGGACGGCGGCAGGGTTCGCATCGAACTGCCGCTCGCCCACCGCACGGAGGCATGAGATGGCAAACGACATGAGCGACAGCATCCTGGTCATCGAGGACGACGACACCTTCAGCGCCACCCTGCTGCGCGCCCTGAAGCGGCGCGGCTACGCAGCGGAAGCGGCGAAGAGCGTCGCAGCGGCGCTGAGCCTGGCCCGCTCGCTGCTGCCGGCCAGGGTGGTGCTGGACCTGAATCTCGACGGGGCGTCGGGCCTGGTGCTGATTCCACAGTTGCTGGAACTCAATCCCGGCTGCCGGATCGTCGTCCTGACCGGCTACGCCAGCATCGCCACGGCGGTCGACGCGATCAAGCTGGGCGCCGTGCAATACCTGGCCAAGCCGGTGGATGTGGATACGCTGCTGCAGGCCTTCGGCGACGCCGCCGCGCCGGGCGATGTCGCGGCGGGTGCGCCGGCGGCCGTGCCGCATCTGCCGATGTCGGTCGAGCGCATGGAGTGGGAGCACATCCAGCGCGTGCTGCGCGAACACAAAGGCAATATCTCGGCCACCGCGCGGGCGCTCAATATGCACCGGCGCACCTTGCAGCGCAAGCTGCTGAAGCGGCCGGCCAGAAAGTAGGGATGTATTAGCGTCCCGTGTCGAAGCGGAACGGCACCGCAATGCGTTGCCGTTCGGTTTCCACGATGACCGTGGCGACCCAGGTCATGCTGCCGGAAACGCAGACCGGCAAGGAGGTTTCGCCGCGGTAGGCGCCGCCGGGGGAGGCGACGAGCTGGCTGCGGTTGTAGCCCATGTTCATGCTGGCGCCCGCAAAGTCCACTTCGACCTTTCTTGCTTCGACGCCGCTGACGCTTACCTCGATCCGCAAGGGCTGGAGATAAGGTATCGGCCGCGGTGTGATCGACAACTGCAGGCGTCCGCCCTCGCCGAAAGTGGCTGCGCAGGCCTGCCGCTGCAAGTCGCAGCCGGGCGCCGCGATGCCGGTCACATCGGCCTTGGGCAGCAGCAGCGGCGAGAACCGCTGACCGACGACCGCCACCGCGATCAAGGCGGCGATCATCGCCAGGTTGAGCAGGCTGGACTTGCTGATTTTCAGGGTAGGTACTCGTGGCAACGTTTATACCTTCATTCGGCGATTGAATCGAATCGGATTCGGGATGCATGTATTCAATTGATCCACATCAAGGTCGCCCCAGCTCCATCCGGCGTTAAATGTGCGACATATTGCCGCAGTGGCGAATTGTCGCGGCGGCGATCGGCGGTAAGGATGCATCGGAAGCTTGCCAATGAAGTATCAACCGGAATGGGAGCGACAATATGAAGCAGTTTAACAAGCAAGCCACCACGCTGCTGCTGGCGGCGGGACTGGGGCTCGCGGCGAGCGCGGCCTGGTCGGCGGACAGCCTGCAG
>MHZX01000043.1 GCA_001828935.1 Rhodocyclales bacterium RIFCSPLOWO2_02_FULL_63_24 | reverse complement strand
CCTGCTGGAACAGCTCGAAGCGCGCCTGAGCGCCAACGGCGTGGTGGTGCATTGGGCGGAGACGCCGGCCGAGGCCAACGCCATCGTGCTCGATATCGCCGCGCGCAGCGGCGCCAAGCGCTTCGTCAAGGGCAAGTCGATGGTCAGCGAAGAAGTCGGCGTGAACCACGCGCTGGAAGCCGCCGGCATCGAGGCGCTGGAAACCGACATGGGCGAGTACATCGTCCAGCTTGCCGGCGAGGCGCCCTCGCACATCATCATGCCGGCGATCCACAAGACCAAACAGCAGATCGGCGAACTGTTCGCCGCGCGGCTGCCCGGCGTCGCCTACACCGAGAACGTCGACGCGCTGATCCGCATCGGCCGCGAGGTGTTGCGGCGCAAGTTCGCCGAGGCCGAGATCGGCATTTCCGGGGTGAATTTCGCCGTCGCCGAAACCGGCACCCTGTTCCTGGTCGAGAACGAGGGCAACGGCCGCATGTGCACCACGGTGCCGCGCATCCACATCGCCATCACCGGCATCGAGAAGGTGGTGGCCAGGCTGGAACACGTCGCGGCCTTGAACAGCCTGCTGCCGCGCTCGGCCACCGGCCAGGCGGTGGAGACTTACCAGAACTTCATCAGCGGACCGCGCAAAGCGGACGAACTCGACGGCCCCGAGGAAGTGCATCTGATCCTGCTCGACAACGGCCGCAGCCAGGCCTATGCCGACCTGCAATTGCGCGCCACGCTGCAATGCATCCGCTGCGGCGCCTGCATGAACCACTGCCCGGTGTATGCCCGCATCGGCGGCCACGCCTACGGCACCACTTACCCCGGCCCGATCGGCGCCATCATTTCACCGCATCTGCTGGGCCTCGACGCCACCTACCCGCTGGCCTTCGCCTCGACCCTGTGCGGCGCCTGCAACGAAGTCTGTCCGGTGCGGATTCCGATCACCGAGATCCTGATCCGCCTGCGCAACGAAGCCCAGGCGCGGCCGGGCAGCGCGGATGCCTCGCTGCGCGGCAGCGGCGCCGGCCGCAAGACCCTGGTCAGCATGATCTGGAGCGGCTGGTCGCTGGTCTACAGCCGGCTGCGCCTGTATCGCCTGAGCTCCTGGTTCATCAGCCGCGGCCACGCCTTGTCGCCGGCCGAGCAAGGCGCCTGGACGCGCTGCCGCACGCCGCTCAAACCGACGCCCAAGCGCCTGCGCGACCTGATCAAAGAACGACGAGCGTGAGCCCGCTGATCCGGGATCTGGCCCGCATCCTGCCGCCGCGCCAGGTGATCGGCGACCCGCTGCGGCGGCTCGCCTACGGCACCGACGCCAGCTTCTACCGCATGATTCCCGAGGTCGTCGCGGTGGTCGAATCCGAGGACGAGGTGCAGGCCGTGCTGCAGGCGGCGCGCGCCCACTGCCGACCGGTGACTTTCCGCGCCGCCGGCACCAGCCTCTCCGGCCAGGCGGTCACCGAGGGTGTGCTGGCCCTGATCGGCGAGAGCTTCGCCACCTGCGAGATCGCCGCCGATGCGGCCACGGTGCGCCTCGGCCCCGGCATCATCGGCGGCGAGGTGAATTACCGCCTGGCCCCGCTGGGGCGCAAGATCGGCCCCGACCCAGCCTCGATCAACGCCTGCAAGATCGGCGGCATCGCCGCCAACAATGCCTCGGGCATGTGCTGCGGCACGGCGCAGAACAGCTACCGCACCCTGGCCGGGCTGCGCGTGGTGCTGGCCGACGGCGCCGTGCTGGACACCGAGGACGCGGCCAGCGTCGCCCGCTTCCGCCAGAGCCATGCCGCCCTGGTCGGGGAACTGGCCCGCCTTGGCGCCGAAACGCGTGCCGATGCCGAACTCGCGACGCGCATCCGCCACAAGTACAAGATCAAGAACACCACCGGCTACAGCCTCAATGCCCTGGTCGACTTCGAGGACCCGATCGACATCCTTGCCCACCTGATGATCGGCTCGGAAGGCACGCTCGGCTTCATCTCCAGCATCACCTACCGCACCGTCGCCGAAGACCCCTGCAAGGCCAGCGCCCTGGTCTTCTTCCCCGACATCGAGGCGGCCTGCGAGGCCGTGGTCCGGCTCAAGCCGGAACCCGTCGCCGCCGTCGAACTGCTCGACCGTCCGGCCCTGCGCTCGGTGGAGAACAAGCCCGGTCTGCCACCCGTGATGCGCAGCCTGGCCGATGCAGCCGCCGCGCTGCTGATCGAGGTGCGCGCCGAGAACGCGGCGACGCTGCAAACGCGCATCGACGCCGCGCTCGGTGCCCTGACCGGCATCGCCGTCATCTCAGCGCCGACTTTCGCCACCGACGCCGCCACCTGCGAGATGTACTGGAAAGTGCGCAAGGGCACCTTCCCCTCGGTCGGCGCCATGCGCCGCACCGGCACCACGGTGATCATCGAGGATGTCGCCTTCCCGATCGAGTCGCTGGCGGCCGCCACGCTCGACCTGCAGGCCCTGCTGCGCCGCCACGGCTATTATGATGGCGAAAATCAAGCGATCATCTTCGGCCATGCCCTGGAAGGCAACCTGCACTTCGTGTTCACCCAGGACTTCAACGACGCCGCCGAGGTCGCACGCTACGCCCGCTTCATGGACGAGGTCTGTCACCTGGTGGTCGACACCTATGACGGTTCGCTCAAGGCCGAGCACGGCACCGGGCGCAACATGGCGCCCTTCGTCGAAATGGAATGGGGCCGTCAGGCGACCGAACTGATGCGCCGCATCAAGCGGCTGTTCGACCCGGAAAACCGGCTCAACCCCGGCGTCATCCTCAACGACGACCCGCAGGCCCACCTCAGGCACCTCAAGCCAATGCCGGCGGCCGAAGCCAGCGTCGATCGTTGCATCGAATGCGGCTTCTGCGAACCGCTGTGCCCCTCGCACCGGCTGACGCTGAGCCCGCGCCAGCGCATCGTCAGTTGGCGCGAACTGTCGCGCCGCGCCGCCGCCGGCGAGGATGCCGCCGAGGTCGAAGCGGACTTCGCCTACTTCGGCCTCGATACCTGTGCCGGTTGCGGCCTGTGTTCCACCGCCTGCCCGGTCGGCATCGATACCGGCGAACTGACGCGCCTGCTGCGTGGCCGCGGTCTCGGTTCGGCTTCGCGCCAGGTCGGCGCTTGGACAGTGGACAATTTCGGCATGGTGGCGAGTGCGTCGCGGGCCGGGCTGGCGATCGGCCATGCCGTGTCCGGCATGGTGGGCGACGACCTGCTTGCCCGCCTCTCGCGCGGCGCCTGGAAACGCGGCATGCCGCAGGCCGGCAAAGCGCCGAAGCAAGGAGTCGGCGCTGGCGACACGGTGGTGTATTTCCCGGCCTGCGGTGGCCGCATTTTCGGCGCCAATTCGACGGACGAAGCCACGCTGCCGGAAGTCGTCATCGAACTGCTGACGCGCGCCGGCTATGCGCCGCGCCTGCCCGCAGGCTTCGACAAGCTCTGCTGCGGCCAGATGCTGGCTAGCAAGGGCCTGGCCGAGGAAGCGGCGCAGATGGCCGACGCCGTCACCGCTGCGTTGATGCAGGCCGCAGACGACGGGCGCGGCGGTTTCCACCCGATCATCATGGACGCCAGCACCTGTTCGGTGCGCATGCAGAAGCATCTCGCCGGACGCCTGCCCCTGCTCGACTTTCACGAGTTCGCCCACGATGCGCTGCTGCCGCGCCTGAGGCTGACGCGCAAGCCCGGTCCGGTGGCGCTGCACATCAATTGCAGCGTGCGCCGCGCGGCTTCCGACGAAAAGCTGCGCACGGTTATCGCGGCCTGCGTCGAGCAAATCGTCGAACCGGCCGGCGTCACCTGCTGCGGCTTCGCCGGCGACCGCGGCTTCGTCGTTCCCGAACTCAACGTCCACGCCTTGCGCAGGATTCACGACGCGCTGCCGGCGAACTGTGGCGAAGGGGTATCGACCAATCGCACCTGCGAAATCGGCCTGACCGCAGAGACCGGCCGACCCTATCGCTCGGTCGCCTACCTGCTGGAAGAATGCAGCCGCGGCGAAGACATGGCATGCTGACCGCCCCCAGCGCGACTGCGGACCTTGCCACCATGAGGAGACGTCGATGAGACGCAGAATGAAGCTGACTGCCGCCGCCATTGCCCTGAGCACAGCCTTGGGCGCCCACGCGGCCGATCCGATCCGTATCGGCGTATCCGGCCCCTTCACCGGCGGTTCGTCGCCGATGGGCATCTCCATGCGCGACGGCATCCGCCTGGCGGCACAGGAGATCAACGCCGCCGGCGGCGTGCTCGGCAACCGGATTCTGCTGATCGAGCGCGATGACGAGGCGAAGAACGAACGCGGTGCCCAGGTCGTACAAGAACTGATCAACAAGGAAAAGGTGGTAGCCGCGCTGGGTATCGTCAATACCGGCGTCGCCCTGGCCAGCCAGCGCTTCTACCAGGAAGCCAGGATTCCCATGATCACCTCGGTGTCCACCGGGTCGCTGGTGACCAGGCAGTTCCTGCCGCCACAGCATCCCGACAACTACATCTTCCGTATTTCCGCCAGCGATACCATCCAGGCGGCAATGATCGTCGACGAGGCCACCGAACGCCGCAAATTGAAAAGGGTGGCAATCCTCGCCGACTCGACCAACTACGGCCAGCTCGGCCGTGAAGACCTCGAACGCGCGCTGGACAGGAAGGGCATCAAGCCGGTCGCCGTCGAGAAGTTCCACATCAAGGACATCGACATGACGCCGCAATTGCTCAAGGCCAAGGCTGCCGGCGCCGAGGCGGTGCTGACCTACGCCATCGGCCCGGAACTGGCGCAGATCGCCAACGGCATGGTCAAGCTGGGCTGGAAGGTGCCGATGATCGGTAGCTGGACCTTGTCGATGTCCAACTTCATCGACAACGCCGGGCCCAACGGCGAAGGTGCGCGCATGCCGCAGACCTTCATCCAGGAGCCGACCACGCCCAAACGCAAGGCCTTCATCGAGGCCTACCAGAAAACCTACAAGGTCGACCGCATCGCCTCACCGGTATCCGCCGCGCAGGGCTACGACTCGATGTACGTCCTCGCCGCGGCGATCAAGCAGGCCGGCAGCACCAACGGCGTCAGGATCCGCGAAGCCCTGGAGAAGCTGTCGACCAGGGTCGTCGGCGTCATCCAGACCTACGACAAGCCCTACAACAAGACCGACCACGAGGCCATCGACAATGTCAGCGTGCCGGTGATCGGCGAGGTCAGGGGCGGCCACGTCGTCTACGCCTACGACGCCGACAAGAAAAAGGCCGTCAAGTAGGAATCCGTTCGGCAGGGACGACTCCCGCGCCGCGAGGACGCGGAGCGATCCGGTAAGCTCCCGATCAGTCCTTCAGGGAAGCGATCAGCGCAATGTAGCGGGTCATCGCCTCGTCGCTTGCGGTGCCCTTGATCGCGGCCCAGGCGTCGTATTTGGCGCGCCCCACCATGTCGGTGAAGCCGGGGCGCTTGCCTTCGACATCGCCGTCCGTGGCCTGCTTGTACAGCGCGTAGAGTTGCAGCAACACGTCGTTTGAGGGCCGCTCCGGCAGTTTCTTGGAATCGGCCACCGCTGCTTCGAAGTTGTTCTTGAGTTCGCTCATGTCATCTTTCTCGGCAAGGAATGGTCGCCACGAATTGGCTTCGACTATTATATGTCCCCGCGTAGCGCGGGGACGGTATCCCAGCGATATGTCGCCGCAGGATGCGGCAACGGTATCCCAGCCATAGGCCGTCAATCTGGAGGACACGCGCAATGCTCCGACGTGAAAAAATGTCGGCCGTCGATACGGCCTGGCTACGGATGGACCGCCCGACCAATCTGATGATGATCGTGGGGGTCATGGTATTCAGCCAACGCATGGACTTCGATCGGCTGCGCAATACGATCGAAGCGCGCATGGTCGGACGCTACCGTCGCTTTCGCCAATGCGCGGTCCAGGAAATCACCGGCGCCTGGTGGCAGGACGATCCCGATTTCGATCTCGATGCCCACCTGCGACGCCGCGCCCTGCCCGCCGGGGCCAGCAAGAAGGAATTGCAGGCACTGGCCAGCGAACTGGCGGTGCAGCCGCTGAACCCCGGCAAGCCGCTGTGGCGCTTCGACTTGATCGAGGACTACGACGGCGGATCGGCGATGGTGGTGCGCATCCATCACAGCATTGCCGACGGCATCGCGCTGGTAGGAGTCATCCTCTCGCTCACCGACCTCGCGCCACACGAGGCGCCGCCGCCGGCGAACGCCACCGAAGAGCAAGAGACAGACGGCGACGAAATGTCCGGCGGCCTGCTCGAAACCCTGGCCGAAGCACTCGGTTCCGCAGTCAGCATGGGCACCGAACTGGGAGGCAAGGCCCTCAACCTGGCAGCCAGCCCGGACCGCCTGTCCACCTATGGCAGGCACGGCATCGGGCTCCTTACCGAACTCGCGAAACTGCTGGCGATGCCGGCCGATTCGCCCACCCGCCTGAAAGGCAGGACCAGCGCCGTGAAGCGCGTGGCGTGGTCCGAGTTGATCCCGCTGGCCGAAATCAAGGCCTTGGGCAAAGCGCTCGGCTGTTCGGTCAACGACATCCTGTTGTCCGCCGTCGCCGGGGCATTCCGTGCCTACTTCCAGCAAAAGGGCGAGACGGTGCATGACGTCGAAGTCCGCGCCATGATCCCGGTCAATCTGCGTTCCGCCAAGCACGAAGGCACGCTGGGCAACCGCTTCGGCCTCGGCACGCTGTTGTTGCCGCTGCACGAGGGCAATCCGTTTGCCCGGCTGTTCCTGGTGCGGCAGCGCATGAACGAGCTCAAGGGTTC
>MHZX01000042.1 GCA_001828935.1 Rhodocyclales bacterium RIFCSPLOWO2_02_FULL_63_24 | reverse complement strand
GCCTTCCCTCATCCTTTCTTCTGGGCCGCGTTCCAGCTGACCGGACGGGCCGAGTAGAACTCCGCGGCGCCACGAGGCAAGAGTCGGCGCTGGCGATACGGTGTTTCATGCCACAGCGAACTTGCCGACGGCATGATTCGGGGCTATCCCGACGCAATCCGTGCGGAATTCAGTCGATGGCCATTCGCCACCCCTTCACCCGTCGATAGGCGCGCCGATCCGGCGGCCGTCAAAGCAGCCAACCGGACCGGAACCGGCACAGACCCCGCCCTTGCTCAGGCCTGCTGCTCAGCCACCGGCGTAGTGGCAACGTCTATCTGCCGCACCACGCCGGCCCCGCTGGTTTCGCCCAGCCATACGCTGCTCGAACGTATCTGGCCGACCTGCTCGCCGTGTTCCTTCAATGCAAACGGCGTAGCGGCCGCGGCGGTAGCCAGGGCGCCGACGCCTGCCTCATCGAGCCGCCGCACCGAGGACTGGCCTTCGTCCGCGGCCTGCCACAGCATGAGGTCGGCGAAGGCCGGGTCGGCGCCGTCGATCCAGCCGTTGTGGTCGCTGTCGAGGCGCGCGAGTTCATTGAAGCCGTTGCCGGTTTCAGGCCCGAACAGTTCGCTGCCGTTGTCGGCCATGCCGTTGTGATTGCGATCGAGGAACAGGAAGGCCGAGCCGGCGCCGGGCAGCCGCATCTGCTCCAGCGTGCCGTCGCTGTTCAGGTCGAACTCGACGCGGGCATCGGCCAGTGCGGTTCCCGGCGCGGCGCTATCGAGCACCAGCGGATCGATCAGGGTGCGGCTGACGGTGCGGCTGGTTTCCTCGCTGCGCGCCAGTTCGAAACCGACATCGAATTGCCGCTCGCTGCCGTCGGCCAGGCAAACTTTGCCGCTGGCGGAGAAGCTGCAACTCTCGATTTCGCTCACCTGTTCGGTCTGGGTGATTTGCCAGCGGGCCCGCGGCCGTGCCTCGGCCGCCCATCCCGGTTCAAGCGCCAGGACGGCGCCGCCGCCGCTGTCCGCGGCCTGCGGCACGGGCGTGGCGGCCCCGGCGTCCTTCCCGAACAGCATGGCGAGCATGGTCTCCAGCATGTCATGGAGCCGCTCCGGGGCCGGGCAGCACGGGATGGCGTCGAGCGCCGCATTGTCCGCCATGCGCCCCGCCGCGAGGCGCTGCAGTTCCTGGGCGAACAGTCCGCCGAAGACCTGCGGCTGGTCCGTGCCGTCGGCGCGCAGGCGTTCCAGCGTGGTACTTCGCATCGATGTCTCTTGCAGCGCGTGCTTGCTGCCCAGCGTGAGCTGCGTGTCGGTGATGTGCATGACGAGTCCTTTCCTTGCGTTGATAGAGGAAAGCGACTCAATGCACGGAATATGCCGGGGAAACTCCCTCAATTCATCGAATGATCACGACAGACGAAAGTCGGCGCTGCGGGTACGGCGCCATGGTGCGGCTGCGCTGCTCATTTGCGGCCCGCGGTGACCGCCGCGGCCCCCTCGGGCGTGACCAGCCCCTGTTCCACCATGTCCAGCAGACGCTGCAAGACCAGCGTCTGCTGCGAGGGGCTCATAGCCCGCAAGGGGCCGTCGATGATCAGCATGGCCAGGCCATGGACCGCGGACCAGGCCAGGTATTCGGCGCCCAGGCGGCGTTGCGGCGGCAGCAGGCCGGCGTCGACAAAGCGGTCGAGCGCGGCGCCGAGCAACTGGAAGGGGTTGAGGCCGCTGGCGCCGGCTTTTTCCGCAACGGCGGCGCCCTGCAAGGCGTCGGGCACCGAAAAGGCGGTACGGAACAGGCCGGGTTCGGTGCGGGCGAACTTGAGGTAGCCGCTGCCCACCGCGCGCAGGCTGGCGCGGGCCGAAGCTGCCGCGTCCGCCGTGGTCCGCAGGCGAGCCAGCTGGTCTTCGATGGCAACGGCCAGCGCCGCGAGGGCGGCGCGGCGGACCGCCTGCAGCAGCGCGTCGCGGCTGGCGTAGTGGCGGTAGGCGGCATTGGGCACCACGCCGGCGCGGCGCGTCGCCTCGCGCAGGGTGACCGCGGCGGGGCCGCCGCCGCGCGCCAGATCGATGCCGGCGTCGAGCAGCGCGCGCTGCAAATCGCCGTGGCGGTAGGTGCTGCGCTGCGCTGCTGGGGCTGTGGTTTTGCTCATGGCAACTCCATGTGGACACTGTCCATTATATTTGCTATCGTGCTTGTGGATGGCGTACACATATCGTCGGGCGCCGTCCTGAAAACCCCACTCCCGATCGATCAGGCGATCCGCAGCGATCGCAGCCCACTGGAAAGGAAATGCCATGCAAGTCCAGCCCTACCTGTTCTTCGAAGGCCGTTGCGAAGAAGCGCTCGACTTCTACCGCAGCGCGCTCGGCGCCGAAGTGTTGATGCTGATGCGCTACAAGGAAAGCCCGGAGCCGCCGGCGCCCGGCTGTATCGCGCCGGGATCGGAAGACAAGGTGATGCACGCCAGCTTCCGCATCGGCGAGGCCACGCTGATGGCTTCCGACGGCATGTGCTCGGGCAAGGCCAGCTTCAGCGGCTTTTCGCTCTCGCTCGACGCCGCCAGCGAGGCCGAGGTCGACCGCCTGTGCGACGCGCTGGCGGCGGGCGGCACGGTGCAGATGGCGCCGGCCAGGACTTTCTGGGCCACCCGCTTCGGCATGGTCACCGACCGCTTCGGCGTGGCGTGGATGGTCAGCCTGATGCCCTGAGCATCACAGGCAGCGCCAGTACAGCGAGCCCGGCGGCGAAGGAATGCAGTTGATGAAGGGCTGCTGATTGGGAAACCACATCGGCCCGAACTGATTGCGGCACATTTGCAGCTCCTGCGCGATGCGCTCGTGGCAGACCGTCTCGCGCCGCGTCGCATCGGCCGCCAGTTCGTCGAAGATGCGCGTGCGTTCGGCGGCCACCAGGTGATCGAGCACCCGCAGCGGCACGCCCTCGTGTGCCAGTTCGACGATGCGCGACGCCGAGAGCCGGTAGCGCGAACCGGACTCGACGATGCGGGCGATGAGGGCCTCGGCGCTGAGCCCTTCGCGCGTCAGCGTCACGAGCTGTTCCAGCGGCAGCGCGGCGACCGGCGGCGGCAGCGTCGCTTCCAGTTGCCCGGCGCTGATGCGCTCGATTTTCGGCGGTTCGGCCGGCGCACCGGCGCAGCCCTGCAGGAGCAGGAGCGGGACGGCGAGACTGCAGAGGTGGCGAGAAATAGTCATGGCGACGGACTTGGACGATGCTGGATTCACTCTGCAATGATAGGCCACCGCCGCCCTGCGCAAGGCGGCGCGCAACCGAAGAAATCGGGCGGCATAACGGATAATAACTTTGCAATTAATGGAATTACACTCCATAATTGCAATGATGATTTCCCGCTCACTGGCGCCTTTCCTGATCGAAGCACTAGCCAACTCGCCGGCCGTGGCGCTGCTCGGCCCACGCCAGGCGGGCAAGACCACGCTGGCGCTGGAAGTCGCCAAGTCCATTGGGCGAGCCTCGCTCTACCTCGATCTCGAATCGGAACAGGACCGGGGCAAGCTGGCCCAGGCCGAGCTTTACCTGGCCGATCATGCCGACCAACTGGTGATCCTCGACGAAGTTCACCGCGCCCCCGGCCTGTTTCCAGTGCTGCGCGGGTTGATCGACACAGGCCGCCGGGCCGGGAACAAGACCGGCCGCTACTTGCTGCTGGGCTCGGCGTCGCTTGACCTCCTCAAGCAATCCGGCGAAACCCTGGCCGGGCGCATCGCCTACCTGGAACTGGCCCCGTTCAACCTGCTCGAAACGCGCCACTTGCCCAGCGACGAACTCTGGGTCCGCGGCGGCTTTCCCGAAAGCCTGCTGGCGCCCAGCGGAACCCGCAGCCTGCGCTGGCGTCACGACTTCATCCGCAGCTACCTGGAACGCGACATTCCGCAATTCGGCCCGCGCATCGCCGCCGAAACCCTGCGCCGCTTCTGGGGCATGCTGGCCCACCATCAGGGCGGGCTGCTGAATACCGCCCAGTTCGCCCGCAACCTGGGAGTGGATGCGAAAACGGCGGCCGCCTACCTCGACCTGCTGGTCGACTTGCTGCTGGTGCGCCGCTTGCCGCCGTGGCATGCCAATCTCGGCAAGCGGCTGGTGAAGTCGCCCAAGGTCTACGTGCGCGACAGCGGCCTGGTCCATGCCCTGCTCGGCATTGCCGACAAGGAAACCCTGTTGTCGCACCCGGTGGTCGGCCAAAGCTGGGAATGCTTCGTCGTCGAAAACCTGCTCGCCTGCGCACCCGAGGGCGTGCAGGGTCATTTCTACCGCAGCAGCGGCGGCGCGGAAATCGACCTTCTGCTGGCCTGGCCGAACGGCGAGTTGTGGGCCGTCGAGATCAAGCGCAGCCTCGCGCCGAAAATCGAGCGCGGCTTCCATGCCGCTTGCGCCGACCTGAAGCCGGCGCGCAAACTGGTAATTTATCCCGGTGCGGAAAGTTTCCGCCTGGCGCAAGACATCGAAGCCATGAATCCACTGAGCGCAGCAATGCTCTTGGCATCACAATGAGACCATCCGCCCTCGAACTCCTCGTCCCCGCCAAGAACGCCGACTTCGGCATCGAGGCGATCAATCACGGCGCCGACGCGGTGTACATCGGCGGTCCGGCCTTCGGCGCGCGGGCCAATGCCGGCAACGACGTGGCGGACATTGCACGCCTGGCGGCGCACGCGCATCGCTATTTCGCCAAGGTCTTCGTCACGCTTAACACGATACTGCGCGACGACGAACTGGAACCGGCGCGGCGCCTGGCCTGGCAGATGTATGAGGCCGGCGCCGACGCGCTGATCGTGCAGGACATGGGCCTGCTGCAACTCGACCTGCCGCCGCTCCAGCTCCATGCCAGCACCCAGACCGACATCCGCACGCCGGCCAAGGCGCGCTTCCTGCAGGACGTCGGCTTCTCGCAGATGGTGCTGGCGCGCGAACTGACGCTGAAGGAAATTACGAAGATCGACGAGGGGCTAAGAGTCGGCGCCGGCGCCACGGCGACTTTGGAGTTCTTCATCCATGGCGCGTTATGCGTGGCCTACAGCGGCCAGTGCTACATCAGCCACGCCCACACCGGACGCAGCGCCAACCGCGGCGAATGCTCGCAGGCCTGCCGCCTGCCCTACACGCTGGCAGACGAGGCCGGCCGCATCGTCGCCCACGACAAGCACCTGCTGTCGATGAAGGACAACGACCAGAGCGCCAACCTGCGCCAACTGGTCGCGGCCGGCATCCGCTCGTTCAAGATCGAGGGGCGGCTCAAAGACCTCTCCTATGTCAAGAACATCACCGCGCACTACCGCAGGCTGCTCGACGAGTTCCTCGAACAGTCGCCCGAGTATCGCTGCGCTTCGTCGGGGCGCTGCACCTATACATTCACGCCGCGCCCGGAAAAGACCTTCAACCGCGGCGCCACGGATTACTTCGTCAATGAGCGCCAGGCCGACATCGGCGCCTTCGACACGCCGAAGTTCTCCGGCGAGCTGATCGGTGCGGTGACGCGCCTGGCGCCCGACTGGTTCGAGGTCGATGCCGCGGTCGCGCTGCACAACGGCGACGGCCTCAGCTATTTCGACAGCCACCGCGAACTGGTCGGCCTGCGCATCAACCGCGCCGAGGGGCAGCGCCTGTTCCCCAACGACATGCCCGACGATCTCGCCGTCGGCACGCCGCTCTACCGCAACCGCGACCAGGAATTCGAACGGCTGCTTACGAAGAAATCCGCCGAGCGGCGCATCGGCGTCCGCCTGTGCTTCAGCGAAACCGCGGCTGGTTTTGCGCTGCGGCTCACCGACGAGGACGGCATCGGCGCGGAAGTCGCCCTGCCGCATGCCCGCGAAGCCGCGCAGAACGCCGGCCGGGCGATGACGGGCCTGCGCGAGAATCTCGGCAAGCTGGGCAGCACGCCCTTCGCCGCGACGGAAATCGCGCTGGCGCTGAGCCAGCCCTGGTTCCTCCCCGCCTCGGCGGTCAACGGCCTGCGCCGCGACGCCGTGACCGCGCTCGAAGCGGCGCGTGCCGCCGCCTACCGGCGCCCGCCGCGAGCGGCGCCGGTCGAGCCGCCGGTGGCCTATCCTGAAAATGAATTGAGCTACCTCGGCAATGTGCTCAACAGCCAGGCCCGCGCCTTCTACGAAAAGCACGGCGTGACGCTGATCGCCGATGCCTATGAAAGCGACACCGAGAAAGGCGAAGTCTCGCTGATGATTACGCGCCACTGCCTGCGCTACAGCTTCAACCTGTGCCCCAAGGAAGTGAAGGGCATCCGCCCCGATCCGATGACGTTGGTCAACGGCAAGGAAAAACTCACCCTGCGCTTCGACTGCAAGAAATGCGAAATGCACGTCGCCGGCAAGATGAAGAAGGGCCGGCAGATCAGCATCCTGCCCGTCGCGCCTTGAGCGGCACAAAAGAGTCGGCGCTGGTGAGACGGCGATTTTTCAGGTAACAAAAGACGGCCCAGGATTCGAAAAGCAATGCCTCCGGTAGATTTCGCCACACACCGACGCGTCGCGGCTCGATAGCCTCGTGCCGCAATGCAGCGGGTGTCAGCCAACGAACAGACCTTCAGTCCATTTTCCGGGACTGCTCCTGAACAGGGTATGCGATTTGGATTACCCTATGTAACACTGAACCAATGCATTACTTCATCAATCACCTCAGGGTGAAGTGTTGAAGGTGTTCCGGGTGTAAGTGTGGCGACGATTTGATTAAGATTATCAAAGTTATTTTTATTTTGTAAATCGACAAAACTTAATATAATCTACCGTAATGGATCCAATTAGAAACCCCTACGCCCCCGGTGCGGGCACGCCCCCGCCAGAACTGGCGGGGCGCGATGAATTGCGCGAAACGGTTCGTATTGCGCTTGAGAGAGTGCGGGCCGGTCGCCCCACCAAGAGCATCCTGATGGTGGGGCAGCGAGGCGTGGGCAAAACGGTAATGCTGGACCGATTGCGCGACGATGCCGAGGCGACGGGTATTCAGACACTCCGCGTGGAAGCACCCGAGAGTCGATCTCTGCCGGCTATTCTGGCCCCGCAGTTAAGGCAGGCCTTGCTGCGGCTATCCCGGAACGAGCAGGCAAAAGAATTCGCCCAGCGTGCCTTGCGTGGGCTGGCCGGCTTCGCCAAGGCGCTCAAAGTCAAGTACCAGGACATCGAAGTGGGGTTGGACTTTGATCCAGAACCTGGGCTGGCGGACAACGGCGATCTCGAACACGACTTGCAGGCATTGCTGGAAGTAACCGGTGATGCGGCGAAAAAGGCCGGTACGGCGTTGGTAATGTTCGTAGACGAGCTTCAATACGTGGCCGAGGAAGAACTGGCGGCAATGATCACGGCATTGCACCGTACCGCCCAGCGTAGCCTGCCCGTTGTGCTTGTCGGCGCAGGCCTGCCTCAGTTGCCCGGCAAAATGGGTCGGGCCAAGTCCTACGCGGAACGGTTGTTCGACTTCCCGCAAATTGGACCGCTGCCCCGTGATGCAGCACGCTTGGCGATCGCCAAGCCGGCACTGGACCAGGGTGTAGTTGTGGAAGAAGACGCGCTCGATCGAATCATTCAAGAGACACGCGGTTATCCGTATTTTCTGCAGGAGTGGGGCAAGCACGCCTGGGACGCGGCCAACACTTCACCGATCACACTACAGGATGTCGAGCGGGCCACCGCATGCGCAATCGCCGCGCTTGACGAGAGTTTTTTCCGGGTTCGATTCGACCGATTGACCCCGTTGGAAAAAAAATACCTGCGTGCGATGGCGGAGCTTGGCCCGGGTCCGCATCGTTCCGGCGACATTGCCGAACAGTTGCGCCGCGATGTCACTTCGCTCGGTCCGACCCGGAGCCAGTTGATCGTCAAGGGCATGATCTGGAGTCCGAGTCATGGCGATACGGCATTCACAGTGCCGTTGTTTGATGAGTTCATGAAGCGGATCATTCCGGGCGATGACTGGAAACACTGAGGGCCGTGCACCCCGGAAGTTATCGGATTGATACCGTGGAATTCAGCGTCGCGGGCAGACAACGGCGATGAGCCGCATCGTTCTCGCCCCCATGGAGGGCCTCGCCGACGACGTGCTGCGCGCGGTACTGACCGCCGCCGGCGGTTATGACTGGTGCGTCACCGAGTTCGTCCGCGTCACCACCACGCTGCTGCCGCATTCCTGCTACACGCGCCTTTCCCCCGAACTGAAGCACGGCTCGCGCACCGCCAGCGGCACGCCGGTGCGCATCCAGTTGCTGGGTTCCGATCCCGTGCTGCTGGCGCAAAACGCCGCCCACCTGGCGCGGCTGGCGCCGGCCGGCATCGATCTCAATTTCGGCTGCCCGACGCCGCTGGTGAATCGCAATCGCGGCGGCGCGGCGCTGCTCGACGAACCCGAACTGCTGCAGCGCATCGCCGGCGCCGTGCGCGCCGCGGTGCCCGTCGCGATTCCGGTGACGGCGAAGATGCGCCTCGGCATCGAGGATACTGCGCGCGCGCTGGACTGCGCTCTGGCGCTGGAAGCCGGCGGCATGCAGGAACTGGTGGTGCATGCCCGCACCAAACAGGATGGCTACCGACCGCTGGTGCGCTGGGAATGCGTGGCGCGCATCCGCGAGGCGGTCAAGCTGCCGATCATCGCCAACGGCGAGGTGTGGACCGTCGCCGACTACCGCAAGATCTGCGCCGTCACCGGCTGCCCCGACGTCATGCTCGGCCGCGGCGCGGTGGCCGATCCGCTGCTGGCGCGGCGCATCCGCGATGGCCGGAGCGAACACGCCACCGCAGACGACTGGCAAGTGCTCAAGATCATGCTCGCCGGGTTCTGGACCCGCGTGCAGGCCAAGCTGCCGCCGCACCAGTCGCCCGGCCGCCTTAAGCAGTGGCTGGGTCTCATGCGGCGCAGCTATCCGCAGGCGGAGCGGCTGTTTGGCGCAATCCGCGAGGCGCGCCGCGCGCCCGAGATCAGTGCCGCGCTGCAACGCGGCGGCCTGAACCTCGCCGCGGCACATCCGCAGCCGGCCTGACGCCTGCCCGCGATGCGCCCGCCTGCGGCCGCGGCCATCGAGGTCGCCGGCGGAATCGCGATACGCGATGGCCGCGAACGATGACTGCCGGGAGAATCGACGCTATGATTGGCGGGGTCGGACCATAAGAAATATAAGGCGCATCACGTTTGCCCCTTCTCCAGGAGAAAGAAGGGAACCACCGCTCCGGCCCCCGGCGTGCAGAACTGTCCGGTGACGGGCCTGGCGCTGGATCTCCACTCATGCGGTGCATTGTCGCTACGTTCCATGCGCCCAAACTTTTTGACCAACGCCATCAATGGATCGGAAGCAGGCGATGTTGAATCGAATGAAGATTGTCACCCGGCTGTCCATCGGATTCTCGCTGATGCTGCTGGGCGTCCTGGTGCTCGGATTCCTGGGGACCCGCAGCATTGTCCAGCTGTCGGCGATCAGCGCGGACATCCTGCGCCACCCGTTTGCCGTGACCAGCGCCGTACTCGAAGTGCGGACGGACGTCCTCGCCATGCAGAAGCTGGCCACCGATCGGGTCGGCAAGGCCAGCGCCGCCGCGGCAGACCCCTTGCCGCAAGCGCTCGCCAGGACGGCGGCGCGCATCGAGAAGAACATGGCGACGGTGCGCCAGCGTTATTCCGGCAGCCCGACGGAAATCGGCCAGATCGACAAGGCCCTGGCCGAGTGGCAGGCCGCCCGCGATGAAACCCTGGCGCTGGCGAAGAGCGGGCACCGCGCCCAGGCGACGGCGCTGAACGAGGGCCGCGACGCCCGTCTGGTCGATGCCGTACTGCGCGAAGTCGGCGACGTCGCCGAGTTCGCCGTCGTCAAAGCCGCCGAACTCGAACGGGCGGCGGAGACGGAACGCAACACGGCGCTGGTAACCATCGCCGTGCTGTTCGCCATGATCGCTGCCGGCGGTGCCGCAGTGGCTTTCCTGATCACCCGCAGCATCCGGCAGTCGCTGCAAGGCGCGGTCGGCGCCGTGCACGGCCTGATCGCCGACAGTGCCGACAAGGTGCTGGCGGCGCAAGCCGTCGGGGCGGGCGACCTGAGCCGCGAGATCGTCATCTCCGAACCGCTGAAAATCGACCTCGACAGTCTGCCCAACGACGAACTGGGCGTGCTGATGAAGACGGCGTCCCATCTCAGCGAGGTGCAATGCGCGCTCGACCGGGCCTTTCTGGAAATGACCCAATCCTTGCGTCTGGCGCATGACAACGAGGCGGTACGCGACTGGCTGAAGACCGGACGCAACGAACTCAACTTCCTGATCCGGGAAGAGCAGAGCACGGCCGAGATGGCGGACCAGGTGCTGGGCTTCATGGTGACCTACCTCAAGGCCGGCGTTGGCGCCCTCTACCTGTTCGACGAACGCACGGTGAAACTTTGCCTTACCGCCACCTACGCCCTGGCCAAGGACAGGAAGCCCGGCGAGCAATTCCGTCTCGGCGAAGGGGTGATCGGCCAGGCGGCGCGGGAACAGAAGGTCATCTGCCTGACCGACGTGCCGCCCGGCTATCTGCCGATCGGCTCCGCCCTCGGCGCCTCGGTGCCGAAGCTGGTCGTCGCCGTTCCGCTGCTGCATGGCAACCGCCTGGTCGGCGTGATCGAGATCGGCAGCTTCCGCGCGTTCACCGAGACCGAGCTGAAGTTCGTCGAACTGGCCAGGGAAACCATCGCCATCGCCATCGACGCCAACGTCGCGCACCAGAAGACCGCCGAACTCCTCGAACAGACCGAGCAGCAGGCCGAGGAACTGCGGGTGCAGCAGGAAGAGTTGCAGCAGAGCAACGAAGAGCTCGAAGAACGGGCGCAGATGCTGGAGCAGCAGCGCGAGAAGATCCGCCTCAAGAACCAGGAGATCGAGGCCACCAGCCTGGTCCTGCAGGAGAAGGTGGCGGAACTGGAGCGGGTCAGCACCTACAAGTCGGAATTCCTCGCCAACATGTCGCACGAGCTGCGCACCCCGCTCAACAGCCTGATGATCCTCTCCAGCCTGCTGAAGCAGAACAAGGACGGCAACCTGAGCGAGAAGCAGGTCGAATTCGCCGCCACCATCAATTCCGCCGGCATGGACCTGCTCAACCTGATCAACGACATCCTCGACCTGTCCAAGGTCGAGGCCGGCCAGATGCAGTTCAATTTCGCTGCGCTGCCGGTGCCGGATATCTGCGATTCGGTCCGCGCCACCTTTGAACCGCTGGCCGAGCAGAAGGGACTCGCCTTCCGGGTGGAGGCCGATGGCGGTATCCCGGCACTGTTCCATGGCGACGAGCAGCGGGTGCACCAGATACTCAAGAACCTGCTGTCGAATGCCCTCAAATTCACCGAGAAGGGCGAGGTCAGCCTGCGCATCGCCACGCCCTCGGCGCACGACAACCCGCTGCCGGTGGCGGCGCTGGCCTTTATCGTCAGCGATACAGGCATCGGCATTCCCGCGGCGAAGCAGCAACTGGTGTTCGACGCCTTCCAGCAGGGGGACGGCTCGATCAGCCGCAAGTATGGGGGCACCGGATTGGGGCTGTCGATCTCGCTCCAGCTCGCGCGCAAGATGCATGGCGAGATCCGAATGAGCAGCGAAGAGGGCAAAGGCAGCGTATTCACCCTCTACATGCCGCTCGCGGCAATGACCGGCCAGGAGCCTGCCGCGCGCTCACCGGCCGCGCCCGCGGCGCCCCCGCGGCCGCCGCTCCAGGCGCCGCGGCCGCCGGTCGCGCCGCCGCCGCAGAGCCCGGCAAGCGAGGAGGCCCTGTCCTTCCCGGCGCCCTTGCCGGACGATCGCAGCCACTTGGCGGCGGGCGACAAATCGATCCTGATCATCGAAGACGATCTCAACTTCGCCAAGATCCTGCAGGGCATGGTCAAGGAGCGCGGCTTCGCGGTCCTGGTGGCCGCCGACGGCGAAAGCGGCATCGCCCTGGCCGAGCGCTATCTGCCGAGCGCCATCGTGCTCGACGTGATGCTGCCCCACATCGACGGCTGGGGCGTAATGCGCAGCCTCAAGGACAACCCGCGCACGCGGCACATTCCGGTGCATTTCATCACCTGCATGGAAGACCGCCAGAAGGCCATGGCGATGGGCGCCATCGGCTTCGCCACCAAGCCCGTCAGCATGGAGCAGCTCAACGAGGTGCTGCAGTCGATCGAGGGTTCGCTGGACAAGGCGGTGCGCAGGCTGCTGATCGTCGAGGACAACGCCGACGAGGCCAAAAGCATGGTCGCGCTGCTGGAGGAAGGCGGCGTCGAGATCACGGTGGCGGCGAGCGGCAGGGAGGCGATCGACCTGCTCGCTGCGCAGTTCTTCGACTGCATGGTGCTCGACCTCGGCCTGTCCGACATGTCGGGCTTCGACCTGCTCGACTACATCCAGAACATGGAAGGGGCGCGACGCATTCCGGTCATCATCCACTCCGGCCGCGACCTCAACCACGAGGACGAGCGCAGGCTGCGGCATTTCGCCGAGAGCATCATCATCAAAGGCGCCAAGAGTCCGGAGCGCCTGCTCAACGAAGTCACCCTGTTCCTCCACCTGGTGGAAAGCAACCTGCACCCGAACAAGCAGCGCATGATCCGCACCGCGATCGACAAGGAAGCGATGCTGGAGGGCAGGAAGGTGCTGCTGGTGGATGACGACATGCGCAACATCTTCTCCCTCTCCAGCGTCCTGGCGGAGAAGAACATGGTGGTGGTCGAGGCGGAAAACGGCAGGGAGGCGCTCGCCCGGCTGGAGGAACATCACGATATCGGCATCGTGCTGATGGACATCATGATGCCGGAAATGGACGGCTACGCCGCGATGCGCGAAATCCGCAAGAATCCCCGGCTGGTGAATATTCCGATCATCGCCATGACCGCCAAGGCCCTCAAGGGCGATCACGAGAAGTGCATGGCGGCGGGGGCAAGCGACTACATCGCCAAACCGATCGAGGTGGATAAGCTGCTGTCGCTGATCCGCGTCTGGATCTTCCAGCACGTATAACGCACATGACCACGAGAGTCACCCGCCTATGATGAAACATGCGAAAGGCGAATTGAAGGCCCGCCCCTCCCATCCTCCCCTCGCGGGGAGGCTACTGATCAGCTCGCTTCGCTCGACTTACACCCGTCGCTCCGAACGAGTTGTTTCACGTTAAGGTTTATTGCGACAAGCGCCAACCATGAAGCCCGACGAGGTCGAAGACGTGGAAATCCGCCTGCTGCTGGAAGGGGTGCAGCGGATCTACGGCTATGACTTCCGCGACTACGCCGATGCCTCGATCAAGCGCCGGCTCAACCACTGGCTGGCCGAATCCGGCTTCGACACCTTCTCGCAGGCCCAGTCGCGGCTGCTGCGCGAGCGCAGCGTGTTCGAGTCGCTGTTGCGCGGGATCACCGTCAATGTCACCGAAATGTTCCGCGACCCGGCCTTCTTCCGCGCCGTGCGCGAGCAGGTGGTGCCTTTCCTCAAGACCTATCCTTTCGTCAAGATCTGGCATGCCGGCTGTGCCACGGGCGAGGAAGCCTATTCCATGGCGATCCTGCTGAACGAGGAAGGGATGGCCGGGCGCTACCGCATGTATGCCACGGACATCAATGAGACGGTGCTGCAGAAGGCCAGCGAAGGCGTGATGCCGATCACGGAGATGCAGCGTTTCACCCGCAACTACCAGAAGGCCGGCGGCCGCGCCTCGTTTGCCGACTACTATACCGCCCGCTACGACCGCGCCATCCTGTCGGCCGCCCTGAAGAAGGACATCGTCTTCGCCCCGCACAACCTCGCGGTGGACGGCGAGTTCGGCGAAATGAACCTGGTCCTGTGCCGCAACGTCATGATCTATTTCAAGCCCGCGCTCAAGGAACGCTGCCTGCGCCTGTTCGACAGCAGCCTGCTGGCGGGGGGATTCCTCTGCCTCGGGCTCAAGGAAAGCCTGGAGCGGAGGAAAATGGGGGAACGCTACGAGGAACTGGCGGCCCCCCTGCGCATCTACAGGAAGCGCTATGGCTGAAACGCTGGACGCAAATCCACGGCAGGACGGAACGGCGCCCAAGACCGCCGCCAGAAGCTTCGAAGCCGTGACGATCGGCGTTTCCACCGGCGGGGTGCACGCGCTGCAAAAGCTGCTGGGCCAGTTGCCGGCGACTTTCCCCCTGCCGATCCTGATCGTCCAGCACATCAGTGCGGATGCCGACAGCGGCCTGGCGAAGCTGCTCGACGAGCGCTGCCCCCTGCGCGTCAAGGAAGCCGACGAACAGGACGAAATCCGGCCCGGCACGGTTTACCTGGCGCCGCCGAATTACCATCTGCTGGTGGAGCGCGAGGGTTTCCTGTCGCTGTCCGCCGACCCCTATGTGAGTTTCGCCCGTCCTTCCGTCGATGTCCTGTTCGAGTCGGCCGCCGCGGTGTTCGGACGGGGATTGATCGGCATCGTCCTCACCGGCGCCAATTTCGACGGCAGCCAGGGTTTGAAGACCATCAAGCGCAAAGGCGGCGTGGCCATCGTCCAGGACCCGGCAGATGCCGAAGCCCGCCAAATGCCGCAGGCCGCAATCGCGGCGACAGGGGTAGACTACGTGGTTGCCTTGGATGGCATGGCGGCCCTGTTGCAGAAACTGGCGGCGAGGCGCAACACGATTCCGCACGACGAAAAAGGGCGAGATGACTGAGAACGTAGCGCTGCTGCTGGTCGACGACCGCCCGGAAAACCTGGTGGCGCTGGAGGCAGTGCTCGGCAATCAGGGGCTCGACCTGGTCAAGGCCGCGTCGGGCAACGATGCGCTGCGCCATACCCTGAAGCGGGATTTTGCGCTGGTGCTGCTCGACGTGCAGATGCCCGGCATGGACGGCTTCGAAACCGCCGAATTGATGCGCTCGAATCCCAAGACGCGGCACCTGCCGATCATCTTCGTCACCGCCGGGATGAAGGATATCCAGCTCCAGTTCAAGGGCTACGAACTGGGCGCCGTCGACTACCTGATCAAGCCCTTCGAGCCCCACATCCTGCAGAGCAAGGTAAGAGTCTTCTGCGAACTTTACCGCCAGCGCCGCCAGCTCGAATCCAACCAACTGCTGCTGGAAGCGAAAATCCGGGAGCGGGTGTCCGAGCTCAGGGAAAGCGAGGAACGCTTCCGCATGCTGGCCACCCATGCGCCGGTGGGCATCTACCAGATCGACACCGAAGGCAATTGCCTGTTTGTGAACCGCCGCTGGTGCGAAATCGCCGGGCTTTCCGCCGCCGAAGCCGCCGGGCAAGGGTGGATGCGGACGATACATCCGGACGACCGGGATGCCGTCGCGTCGATTTGGCGCGAAGCGCAGTCAACCAACGGCGAATGGTCGAAGGATTATCGTTTTCTCAGGGCGGACGGCAGGATCATCTGGGTGAACGGCAGCGCCGTCGCCTTGCACAACGCCCAGGGCGAGATCAGCGGATACCTGGGCAACAATCTCGAAATCACCGTGCGCAAGCGCGGCGAGGAACGGCAACGCGCGCGCAGCGCGGTTACTGGCCGGCTCGCCGAAGACGCCACCTTGGCGGAGATACTCCATCTGATCGCCGAAGGCGCGGAACGACAGGCTCACGGCATGGCCTGCTCCATCCTGCTGCTGGACGAGCCCGGCCAGCAACTGGTGTATGGTGCCGCCCCCAACCTGCCCGATCGCGTTACCAGCCGGCGCGTGACGATCCGCGACGGCGCCGGCGCCACCTGCGCCGAGCCGGCGAATCGCGGCAGGCGTCATGTCGTCGATGACATCCACGCTCATTCCATTTGCGAAGATTGCCTGCCGCCGGCGCTGGCAGGCAAGCAGGTATCCTGCTGGACGGAACCGATCCTTGCCATCAACGGCGACGTGCTGGGTGTTTTCGCCTTCTACTGGACGCAGCCGGCGGTGCCGGATGCCGGCGATGTCGAACTGATGCACGAAGCCGCACAACTGGCGGGGCTGGCCATCGAGCGCAAGCGCACCGAAAACGAACTGCAAATCGCCGCCTCGGTGCACCAGGCCGTCAGCGAGGCGATCGCGGTGACCGATGCCGACAACCGCATCATCGCCATCAATCCGGCCTTCACCCAGGTCACCGGCTATGCCCCGCACGAAGCCATCGGTCAGGATTCCAGCCTGCTCAAGAGCGGCCGCCACGACCTGCCGTTCTATCAGGAGATGTGGCAGGCGCTGGAAACCACCGGCCGCTGGCAGGGCGAGATCTGGAACCGACGCAAGAGCGGCGAGGAATATCCCGAGTGGCTGTCGATCAACACCATCCACGACGCCAACGGCAAGGTGCTGCGGCGCATCGCCATGTCGTCCGACATCACGGAAAAGAAGCGCACCGAGGAAACCATCTGGCGTCAGGCCAATTACGATTCCCTCACCGATCTGCCCAACCGTCGCCTGTTCCGCGACCGCCTGCAGCAGGAAATCCTCAAGGCGCAACGGGCCGGCCTGTTCGTCGCGCTGCTGTTCGTCGATCTCGACCGCTTCAAGGAAGTGAACGATACCCTCGGCCACCACAGCGGCGACCTGCTGCTGATCGAGGCGGCGCGGCGCGTCGGCGAATGCGTGCGCGCCACCGATACCGTGGCGCGTCTCGGCGGCGACGAATTCACCGTCATCATGTCCGACCTGACCGACACCGACCGCGTCGGCGAGGTCGCCCAGGCCATGCTCCTGGCGCTGGCCGCGCCCTTCGCGCTGGGCGCCGAGGCGGTCTATGTTTCCGCCAGCATCGGCATCACGATATTTCCGAGCGATGCCGACGACGTCGACTCGCTGCTGAAGCACGCCGACCAGGCCATGTATGCAGCCAAGGAGCAGGGCCGCAACCGCTTCAGCTATTTCACCGCCTCGATGCAGGCAGCCGCGCAAACCCGGCTGCAATTGAGCAAAGACTTGCGCAACGCCATCGCCGCCGGCCAGCTCGAAGTGCATCTGCAGCCGATCGTGGAACTGGCCACGGGCCGCATTTTCAAGGCCGAAGCGCTGCTGCGCTGGCGCCATCCGACGCACGGCATGGTCGGACCGACGCAGTTCATTCCGATCGCGGAGGAGACCGGCCTGATCAACGAGATCGGCGACTGGGTGTTCCGGGAATCCGCCCGCACGGCCAAACGCTGGTACGACGCGGGCCTGCTGGAAGCGACCGACGACGGTCTGATCCAGATCAGCGTGAACAAGTCGCCGCGCCAGTTCTTTTCGGGCAACACCCACGAGACCTGGATCGATTATCTGAAGGAAATCGGTCTGCCGGCCAGGTGCATCGCCATCGAAATCACCGAAGGCCTGCTGCTCGACGACCGGCCCGAAGTCGCGGCCAAGCTGATGCAGTTCCGCGATGCCGGCTTCAGGGTTTCGCTCGACGATTTCGGCACCGGCTACTCGGCGATGTCCTACCTGAAGAAGTTTCCCCTCGACTTCCTCAAGATCGACCAGTCCTTCGTCCGCGACATGGCCACCGACCACGGCGACCAGGCGATTGTCGAGGCCATCATCGTCATGGCCCACAAGCTCGGCCTCAAGGTCATCGCCGAGGGTGTCGAAACCCAGGAGCAATGCGAACTGCTCAAGGCGGCGGGCTGCGACTACGGCCAGGGCTACCTGTTCGCCCGGCCGATGCCGGCCGCCGAAATGGTGCCGAGCAGCTAGCGCAGGGAATCGAGTGCGCGGGTGACGTCGATATGGATGACGGCGTCAAACTGGCCGGAAAGCGCGGCGTAATAATAGTGGTTGCCGCGCTCGTCGTGAGGCAGGTAGATGACGCCGACTGCCCGCTGCATCCGCCGCTCGGCGAAGGCCGCGGCCAGCGCCGGATCGCCGCGAAACAGCCACAGTGCCGCAGGCGGTCCGCTGCCATGCAAACGCTGCTCCCAACTCCCGCGCAAGGCGGGTCGCAGGCGCCAGACGCGATCGGGCGCGCCCCAGTCGGGCGCCGCGCGCACTCGCCCGCGATAGGTCGAAAAACCGACCAGCAGCGCGGCCTCGCCATAGCGCTGGCGCATCATCTGGCCCAGGCTGAGTTCGCCGGCATCCGCCTGGCTGGTGGCGCGCGCATCGCCCTGATGCAGGTTGTGGCCCCAGACCACGACCCTGCCTTGCGGCCCCAGGCGCTCCAATAACTGGACGATGGTGTCGGCCATGTGCTGTTCGCGCAGGTTCCACGAGGGCGGGCCCAGCCGGTACAGCGCGCGGTAATAGCTTTCGCCGGCGCTCACCGTGCGCGCGCTCTGCCAGGCGGCGAAATCGTCCTCGTCGGTCGGCGCCGGTTCCATCTCGGCCAGTTGCGCCGCCGCACCCGCGGCGCAGGAGCGAGTCCGTCCCGCCTCGGCCTCGCGTCCGTAGAGCGACGGCTCGGCCAGAAAATCATTGAAGCAGAGATAGCGCTGACGGGCCGCCGCCGCCGCCGCGATGGAGCGTCGGGCGAGGTGGTAGACGACGGCGTCGGCCGACTCGGGAACGCTATAGACGTCCATGCCGTACAGCCGCACTGGGCTTCCGCGGCGCGCCGGGGTTTGGTTGAGGACGCGCAGTTCTTCGACGAAGCCGCGCACTTCGCTGTTGCGCCAGGTCCAGCGGGGGAAGCGGATGAAACCGGCCAGGGCCGCGGCGGCGTCGGCATCGCGACCGACCCCGCGGACGTAGGCGTCAACCCGCCGCACCGGCTCCCAGGGCGCCTCCAGCACCACCGCGTCGAAGCCCTGTTCTTCGATCAGCCGGCGCGTGATGCGCACCCGCTCGCGGTAGAACTCCCTGCTGCCGTGGGTGGCCTCGCCGAGCATGACCACCCGCGCGCCGGCCGTCATCGCCAGCAGGGCGTCATAGTCGCTGTCGGCGCCGGTCAGCGGCTGGCTCGCCGCCCAGGACCCACCCGACAGGACCGCTGCCAGCCAGGCCAGGCGAATCATCCGGCGACGCATCGCACTCGCGGCCCGGCGCAACGGCGCGCCTTCAGGCGGCGGCCGCCTTCGGCGCGGCAACGCTGCGGTCGCAATGATCGGCGATCATCTGCGCCAGGCGCGGCAGCAAGGCGTCGGGAAAATCGTGGCCCATGCCCTCGATTACCTGCAGCGCAGCGCCGGGAATCTGTTTCGCCGTGTCGATGCCGGCGGCCAGGGGCACCAACGGATCGGCGGCGCCATGGATCACCAGCGTCGGCGCGATGATGGTGCGCAGCAGCTTGCGCCGGTCGCCGGAGGCGATCACGGCCAGCAACTGGCGCGCGGTGCCGGCCGGCTCATAGGCGCGACGCACGCTGCGCCCCAGGCGCTGGCGCAGTTCCTCTGTCGTCGAGGGATAGGCGGGACTGCCGATCACGCCGAACATCTCGACCATGTATTCGATCACCGATTCGGGATTTTTCGGATCGGCGGGGCGGCTCAGCAGCACCTTGCGCGCGGGCTTGCTGGGCCGCGAAACGCGCCGGTTGCCGGAGGTGGACATGATCGAGGTCAGGCTCAGCACGCGCTGCGGGAATTTTGCCGCCAGCACCTGCGCGATCATGCCGCCCATCGAGGCGCCGACGATGTGCGCGCGCGCAATGCCCAGCCGGTCCATCAGGCCCAGGGCATCGCCGGCCATGTCCTCCAGGGTGTAGGGCGTGCGTACCGGCAAGCCGAGCGCCGCGGCAGCCATGGCCAGCATCAGCCGGGCGCGCCTGCCGGCCGGTGCGCGTCCGGAGAGGCCGCAATCGCGGTTGTCGAAGCGCAGCACGCGATAGCCGCGCGCCACCAGTTGGCGACAGAACTCGTCGGGCCAATCGGTCAATTGCATGCCCAGCCCCATGATCAGGACGATGGCCGGATGCGCCGGGTCGCCGAGCGATTCGTATTCGATGTGCACAGGCGTGGCGGACATGTTCAGGCCACCACCCGGCGCGCCGGCGCTTTGCGGCCAGGAGTCGGCGCCGGCGCCACGGCGACGCGGCGCAGCGCCTTCGACGCCGCCGGTCGCGGCCTGCGCCGCGCCGCGGGACGCACCCGCGCCAGGTATTCGCGAAAGCTCTCGCGCAGGCACTGCGCCAGCACTTCGGGGTCGGGCAGTTGCTCGTAGCAGGCGGTGAACGAGACGACGATCATGTCGCCGTAGCTGGTCACCGAGAACACCAGTCCCATGCCGTCGGCAACCGGCATGATCGCCGACAGGTAGCTCAGCCGCGCGCCTTGCAGATAGAGCGGCGCCTGCGGCCCCGGCACGTTGGCGATGGCGCAGTTGGCCAGCGGCGTCCAGTCGCCGAGCAGGGCCGAGGCCGAACGCAGCAGCTTGCTGGTGGCGGCAATCGCGGCGGAAGGGGCGTGCTGCGCTAGGCGGGTCAGTTCGCGGGCGCTGACGGCCTGCGCCATGACCGCCGACGACGAGGTGGTGGCCCGGATTGCGGCCAGCCGCTCGACCGGATCGCCGAGGTCGGTGCCGAGCGCCACGCGCACCCAGGAAAAGCTTGCCTCGCCGCCCGGCTCGTCCGCGCTGCGCACGGCGATCGGCGCCGCCGCAACCAGGCTGTCGTCGGGCAGCTCGCCCTGCAAATCGAGGTAGCGGCGCAGGCCGCCGGCGCACACCGCCAGCACCGCGTCATTGACCGTGGCGCCCGGCACCAGGCCGCGAATCGCCTTGAAATCCTTCAGCGCAAAACGCCGCGTGTCGAACACGCGGTGCGGCGACACCTCGCTGTTGAAGCGCGTCAGGGGAAACTCCTCGGCGCGGCCAAGAAACTCGCCGACAAAGGTCTTCGCCGCCGACTGCAGCGTGCTCCAGTTGCGTCGCAGGGGTTGCGCCATGCGCAGAGGAAAGGTGGCGACATTGAAGCCGGCACGCAGCAGCAGGCCCAGGTTGCCCGGCGCCGACTCGGGAAACCACGGCACCGGCGGCGCGGGCGGCGACGAGTCGGGCGAGAGGTCGTGCAGCAGCGCAGTGATTTGGTTGTGGTGGGCGACGTCGATCGCGGCATGATGAATCTTCAGCAGCACGGCGAAGCTGCCCACCGGCAGATCGAGGAAACTGTCGAGCCCCTCGATCACATACATTTCCCACAGCGGACGCTGCAGGTCGAGCGGACGGGCATGGATGCGCGAGGCCTGGATGCAGAACTGGCGCCAGTCGCCGGGCTTGGGCAGGGCGATGTGGCGGACGTGGTATTCGATGTCGAAATTCTCGTCCTCGATCCAGTAGGGATAATCGAGATCGAGCGGCACGCGCAGGATCTTCTCGCGGAACACCGGCAACTGGCCCAGCCGGCTTTCCACATGCGCCAGGATCTGCTTGAAGCGGACCATGCCCCCGGGCGCGGTGGACTGGTCGTAGATGTGCAGCAGCGTGACGTTCGAATTGGCGTGGGCGCTGTCCGAGTAGATATACGCCGCATCGTGTTCGCTCAGTTGTCGCATGCAAACCTTTCGGGAGGAAATTCAAACTGCCTGAGAGTGTGCCTCATCATGCGCCGACCCGGCGGTAAGTTGCCACACCCGCCCGAGCAGGCCCTGCGGATGAAACGGCTGCCAGTGGCCTTCCGGCTGCGCCAGGCGGTCGGCGACGATGGCCAGCACGATGCCGTTGAAGCCCAGCCCGAGATGACTGCCCGGCACCCGGATGTTCTCGTGCAAGGCCGGGTCGCCGTCGATGGTGGCCTCCTGCGGCGGCACCACGCCGTCGCCCAGCGAATACAGGCAACTGGTTGGAACCGCCAGCCGGCGCCGCTCGCGCAAGGTCTTTGCCTTGGGTTGCATCACGTGCGCCGCGGCGCCGAGGCGGTGGGAAACCAGTCGATAGAGGGCTTTCACGGCGCGCGGCGACTGGCTGCCGACGGCATCGACGCTGACCGGGCTGCCCAGCGTGATGATCGAGCGCACGCAATCGAGCGTGCTTTCGGCACCGTAGAGCGAGAACACGCCGCCCAGGCTCCAGCCGACCAGGCTCACCTTGCGTCCGCTGAGGTGGTGCAGGTAGCGGATCTTCTGCGGCAGGGCGCTGGCGTGCTTGCTGCGAAAACCCAGGTTGCGCCCGAGGCCCCAGGTGTGTACGTCGTAGCCCTTGCGCCGCAGAAACAGCTTGAGCGCGATCAGCGACTTTTCATCGGCCAAGAAGCCGGGCAGCAACAGCACCGGATGGCCGTCGCCGCGTGGCGCCTCCGCCAGCAGCGGCAGGGAAGCCGGCAGCAGCGCGATTTCGAGCAGCGCGCGCGGTTCCAGCAGCGATTTCAGGGCGTGCGGCGAACCGACGTGGGCATGGCGGACAACGGCACGACGACGATGCATGCAAGGCGCTCCAGCGGATGTACAGACGAGGAATTTATACTGAACGGTATAATATTTTTCTACTGGCCAGTATAATCCGATTCGACTCCCCTACCCGCATTGCTCCCGAGCCAGCGCAAGGCCCTCATGTCCGCCACCCGCACCGCATCGCCAGCCACTCCGCCCGCCGCCGGCAAACCCGCCGAGACGCAGGCCTGCATCGACAAGCGCGAGCGCATCCTGGCGGTGGCCGAAGACTTGTTCTACCGCTACGAATTTTCCGGCACCACGATGGACATGATCTGCGCCGAACTCGGCGTCACCAAGCCCTTCGTCTACTACTATTTTCGCGACAAGCACCAGATCGCCGAAACGCTGGCCTGGCGCGCGTCCGTCGCCTGCCTGAGCACCCTGAAGTTTGCCGCCGACGACCGGCGGCCGGCCCACGTCAAGCTGGCGGAAGGATTGCACCGCTGGGTCGCCGCCTGCGTCACGCATTTTCGCGCCAGCGCGCTGGCCTTTCGCGTCACCGCCACGCTGCGTCCGGAATTCCGCGACGAACTGCACGACCTGGCCAACGGCTTCTATGCCGATCTCGGCGCGCTGATGGAGGAGGGCCGGCGCCAGGGCAAGCTGTCCTTCGACGACGCCACGGTTACCGCCAAGGCCATGGGCGGCGCCGTGGGTTTCATCTACACCTGGTATCGCCCCGAAGGCCGCCTGCCGCCCGATGAGTTCGTCGACCGGCTGACCGTGACCCTGTTCCGCATGATCGGCCTGCGTCCATCCGCGCTCCCCGCCCCACTCCGCAAGAAAACAAAGCTTCAGCGAAGGCTGACGCCGGAATCATCGGCGTCAAGCGAAACGGCCGTAGCTAAGACCAACCCACAGAGGACCCTCGAATGAAACAATTCCGCGACCGCACAGCGGTCATCACCGGCGCCGCCAGCGGCATCGGCCTCGAACTGGCGCGCCGCGCCGCCAACGAAGGCATGAACCTGGTGCTCGCCGATATCGAAGCCGCGCGCCTCGACGCCGCAGCGGCAACCCTCGGCCTGCCCGCCGAGCGCCTGCTGCTGCAAAAAACCGACGTCAGCCGCGAGGATGAAATCGCCGCGCTGGCCGATGCCGCCTTCGCCCGCTTCGGCGGCGTGCATCTGCTGTGCAACAACGCCGGCGTCGGCCTCACCCGGGTCACCTGGGAGCTCACCACGGCCGACTGGAACTGGGTGCTCGGCGTCGATCTGTGGAGCGTGATTCACGGCATCCAGCATTTCCTGCCGCGCATGCTGGACCAGGCGGAGCCAGGCCACGTGGTCAACACCTCGTCGGTCGCCGGCCTGTTGTCGACGCCCGGCATGGCCGCCTACAACGTCGCCAAGCACGGCGTGGTGACGCTGTCCGAAACCCTCTACGGCGAGTTGCAGGCAGCCAAGGCGAATGTCGGCGTTTCGCTGCTGTGCCCGGCCTGGGTGCCGACGGCGATCCATCAATCGGCGCGCAACCGGCCCGACCGTTTCGGCGCCGCCAAGCCTGCCGCCGGCCTCTCCGCGGCTTACGAAGAGCGCATGGGCCAGGCCGTCAAGTCCGGCCGGCTGACCGCCACCGACATGGCCAATGCCGTGTTCGAGGCGGTGATGGAAGAGCGCTTCTACGTGATCCCCCATCGCAAGATCAACAACGCCATCCAGTTGCGCATGGACGACATTCTCAACCAGCGCAATCCTACGCCGCTGGCATAACAACGAAGGAAACCCCAATGCATGCCCTGATTTGCGAAGCCTACGGTCCGATCGACACCCTCGTCGTCAAGGACATCCCTTCCCCCGTGCCCGGCCCCAGGCAAGTACTGATCGAAGTCAAGGCCGCGGCCGTCAACTTTCCCGACGCGCTGATGGTGCAGGGCCTCTACCAGGTCAAGCCGCCGCTGCCCTTCACGCCGGGCGCCGAGATCGCCGGCATCGTCAAGGCGGTCGGTGACGAAGTGAAGCAGCACAAGGTCGGCGACCGCGTGATCGCGCTGACCAGCACCGGCGGCTTCGCCGAGGAATGCCTGGCCGAGGCGACGCGCACCATGCCGCTGCCCGCCGGCATGGATTTCGAGACCGGCGCCGCGCTGGTGCTGACCTACTGCACCTCGCTGCACGCGCTGAAGGACTGCGGCCACCTGAAGGCCGGCGAAACCCTGGTGGTGCTCGGCGCCGCCGGCGGCGTCGGCATCTCGGCGATCGAGATTGGCAAGGCCATGGGCGCGCGGGTGATCGCGGCGGCGTCTTCCGACGACAAGCTGGAACTGTGCAGACACGTCGGCGCTGACGAGACGGTGAATTACAGCAGCGAAAACCTCAAGGACCGCATCAACGAGCTGACCGCGGGCAAGGGCGCCGACATCGTGTACGACCCGGTCGGCGGCCCCTACACCGAGCCGGCGCTGCGCGCCCTGGCCTGGCGCGGACGCCTGCTGGTGATCGGCTTCGCCGCCGGCGAGATTCCGAAGATTCCGCTCAACCTGGCGCTGCTCAAGGAACGCTCAATTGTCGGCGTGTATTGGGGCGATTCGACCAAGCACGATCCAACCGGCCACCTCGTCAACCTGCATCAGCTCAACGAGTGGTTCGCCGCCGGCAAGATTCGCCCCGTCGTCAGCGAGCGCTTTCCGCTCGCCGCAGCCAAGGACGCGATCGCCAAGATCGCCAACCGCCAGGTCAAGGGCAAGATCGTCGTCGTCCCCA